>SMYC01000074.1 GCA_004356105.1 Acidobacteriota bacterium
GCGGGCTGAAACCAGGAGAGCCCGCCATCAGCCCGTCCCGTTTTCCCGATCTCGGCACAGTCGAGGATTTTCGCAAAGTGGCCGAGGAGGTCCGCGACGCCACAGGGGGTATCCCCATAGGATTCAAATTATCGGCACAACACATCGAGGACGACATCGACTTCGCTCTAGACGCTGGCGCGGATTACATCATTCTCGACGGAACGCGGCGGAGCCACCGGTGCCGCGCCCACGATCTTCAAGGAGAACATCTCGGTGCCGACCGTCGTCGCGGTCGCGCGCGCCAGGCGGCATCTCGACCAGCGCGAAGCGAGCCAAGTGACGCTCATCGCCACGGGTGGCCTTCGAACCGAGGCGGATTTCGTCAAAGCCATGGCCCTTGGCGCCGACGGTATCGCTCTATCGAACGCGGCGATTCAAGCTATAGGCTGTCTCGGGATGCGCGCCTGTCACACCAATAACTGCCCCGTCGGGATCGCGACCCAAAAGGAAAGTTTGCGCGCGCGGCTCGTGATCGAGCAGTCGGCCAAACGGCTCGCGAATTACTTCACGGCAAGTGTCACGCTCATGCAAGTCCTCGCGCGTGCCTGCGGCCACTCGCATCTCCGCGATTTCGAGCTCCGCGATCTCACGGCGTGGAAACCCAACATCGCCAAGCTCACCGGCATTCGATACGCAGGAGTGGAAGCACCATGAGGGTAAAGCGATGACCGAGGCAAGAAAAATTTGGTACAAAGCGCTCGAGCCGGACGAGCTTCCCGAAGGACGCGTGAAGGCCGTGACCTGCGGGCTGGCCACGGTTTGCATGACCCATTACGAGGGCCAATACGCGGCGCTCGACAACGAGTGTCCCCACCAAAGAGGACCTCTCGGAGAAGGCTCGATCGAGAAGGGCTTTCTCCGCTGTCCGTGGCACGGCTGGGACTTTCATCCCCTTACAGGCAAGCCGCCCGGAGGCTATGACGACGGCATCGCTGTCTATTCCGTGGAAAGTCGCGCAGACGGCATCTATGTCGCCATCGAAGAGCCGGTCGCCGACACGCGCACCGTGTCGGACTTGATGGCGGAAACGATGACACGCTGGGGCGTGCGCGCCGTGTTCGGCATCGTCGGCCATTCGAACCTCGGGCTCGCCGAAGCCATTCGGCGCCAGGAAGAAGCAGGAGCGCTTCGCTATTTCGGCGTGCGCCACGAAGGGGCCGCGTCCTTCGCCGCCTCGGCCTACGGCAAGCTGACGGGAAGACCCGCCGCGTGTTTTTCGATCGCCGGGCCCGGCGCCACCAACCTGCTCACAGGGCTCTGGGACGCCAACGTGGACCGGGCGCCCGTGCTCGCGCTGACCGGCCGAGTCGACACGCAAGTGCTCGGCCCCGGTGCGTTTCAAGAGGTCGACCTTCAGGCGGCGTTTGGCAAGGTCGCTCAATGGAGCCAGCCCGTGCTGCACGGGAGCCGCCATGCGGAGCTCGTGAACCTCGCGCTCAAGAGCGCCCTATTGAACCGCGGCGTCTCGCATCTCATCTTTCCCGACGAAGTCCAGGTTCAGCCCGCGCCGGAGGGCGCCGAAGCGGGCGGCCCCGAAGGCCGCGTGACCGCTCGCGAGATCACGCCGCCTCGAGAATCGCTCGACAGAGCCCTCGGGCTTCTCGGGGGCTCGAAGCGTCCCGTGATCATTGTCGGCCACGGCGCGCGATTTCAGATGGAGCCTGTTCTCGAGCTCGCCGAGGCCATGAACGCCCCGGTATTGACGACCTTCAAAGGCAAAGGTTTGATCGCCGACACCCATCCGCTCGGCTGCGGCGTCCTCGGCCGCAGCGGCACGCCCATCGCTAGCTGGTTCATGAACGAGTCGGACGTGCTCGTCGTTTTCGGAGCGAGCTTCAGCAACCATACCGGCATCACCCCAAAGAAGCCTACGATCCAAGTCGACCTCGATCCGATGATGCTCGGAAAGTTCCACAGCGTGGAGGTCCCCGTTTGGGGCGAGATCGGAGTGACGGCATCACTTTTACGGGAAGGACTCGGAGACGAAACGGGCTTCATCGATCGGCGGAGCGAGGTCGCCGAGCGTTGGGCCATCTGGCGGGAAGAGAAAAAGCGTCGCGAAGCCGACACCTCGGAAGTGGGTCTGGGATCGGCGGTTGTATTCGCGGCCTTGAACCGCCACGTCCCCAAAGACGCCATCATTGCGGTCGATGTCGGCAACAATACGTATAGCTTCGGGCGCTATTTCGAGTGCCAGAGCCAAGCCGTGCTCATGTCCGGCTATCTCGGCTCGATCGGCTTCGCGCTACCCGCGGCCATGGGTGCGTGGGCAGCGACACAGGAAGACGGGTCACCCTTTCACGGCCGACCCGTGGTGTCGATCGGGGGCGACGGAGGCTTCGGCCAATACATGGCCGAGCTCACAACAGCCGTGAAATACAACATGAACATCACGCACGTGCTTCTCAATAACAACGAGCTCGGGAAAATCAGCAAGGAGCAGCGCGCGGGCGAGTGGAAAGTGTGGGAGACCTCTCTCGTCAACCCGAACTTCGCTGAATATGCGAAGCTTTGCGGCGCCAAGGGCATACGGGTCGAAAGCCCTGATACGATGGATGAGGCGCTAAAAGACGCGCTCGCGCATGAGGGCCCCGCGCTCGTGGAGATCGTGACGGACGCGCTTCTCATTTGATGTTCTCGAGTCGCATCCGCTGGGGGCTGGACGAGAACGCGCTGTGGCGCGAGCTCGAAGCGAAGCGCTCGGCAGGCGAGACGATCTGGGACTTGACGGCGTCGAACCCGACACGGGTCGGGATCTCTTATCCAGATGCCGAGATCCTGGCGAGCTTGGCGGTGCCCGAAGCGCTCGTCTACACGCCGGATCCCAAAGGGATCGAAAGCGCGCGCGAAGCCGTCTCCGGCTATTACGCGGGCCACGACATCGACGTCTCGAAGGACGCGCTCGTGCTCACCGCCAGCACGAGCGAGGCCTACGGCTTTCTCTTCAAGCTCTTGTGCGATCCGGGCGAGCGTGTCCTCGTGCCACGGCCGAGCTACCCGCTCTTCGATTTTCTGGCGTCCCTCGAAGGTGTTATGGCCGTCCCCTACACACTTACTTTCGACGGCGCTTGGCAGATCGACTTCGACGAGCTCCACGCGCTCGGTCGAGACGCGCGCGCGCTCGTGGCCGTCCACCCCAATAACCCCACTGGCTCCTATCACTCGGACGCGGATCGCGAGAGACTTCTCGATCTTGCGGAGGCGCACAGCCTCGCCTTGATCGTGGATGAAGTCTTTCTCGACTATCCGTTCGCCGGGACGCCACGAAGCTTTGCCGACGCCGACCGGGGTCTGGTTTTCGTTTTGAGCGGTCTTTCCAAGCTCGCCGGGCTTCCGCAGATGAAGCTTGCCTGGATCGCCGTCGCGGGCGCTCTCGAAAAGCGACGGGAAGCGCTCGCGCGCCTCGAGCACATCGCCGACACTTATTTATCTGTCGGGACGGCGGTGCAGCTGGCCGCGCCCCGGCTTTTACAGCTTGCACCCGATTTGCGTCGAGCTATCCGGTCACGCACGGCGAGCAATCTCGAAATGCTGTCTCGCGCGGCTCGAGCCGTGCCGGCGATCTCGGTGCTGCCGGTCGATGGCGGCTGGTACCAACCGGTGCGACTTCCCGCTATCACAAGCTCCGAGGCCTGGGCGCTCGACATCTTGCGGCAAGCCTCCGTATATCTTCATCCGGGACTTTTCTTCGGCTTTTCGCAGGAGGCCCACGTCGTCGTGAGCTTGCTCACGGAGCCTGCGGTGCTCGAGGAGGGGCTCGCCAGGCTTCTCTGCATCGTGGCAGATCGAGTGGGCTCCCCGCGCGGCTGAGCACCGTTCATCAACGCCGGATGACTTCGAGTACGTTGCTATAGTCGTCCGTCCATAGTGACCCGAGCTCTTCCTCCGGAGGCCAGGGATCCACCTGCGTCTCGATGCCTTCGAGAAACGCTTCGCTCGAAGAGATGATAATCCACTCGTTCCGATCTTCGCCGGGGCGCATGTTGCGGCGATGTCGGACCCGGACAACTCCAGCGCCCATCTCTTCGGCCTGCCGGCGCAGGATCCCACCCAGGTTCATGTGCTGATTGCCAATGTTGACCGCCACCACACCACCGGCGCTCATATGGCGGAAATAGAGGACGAAGGCCTCGCGTGTCAGTAGATGAGAAGGCGTTCCAGAACCGCTGAAGGCGTCCAGTATGACTACGTCGAACTTCTGAGAGCCATGCTCTCGCAGCTCTCGCTCGAGAGAGATGCGGGCGTCACCAGTTATAATCTCGATCCCGCCGCGGGCGTCGTCGAGATAGGTGAAGTATTCGCGCGCGAGTGCTGTAACCTCTTCGTCGATCTCGTAGAAACGAAACACCTCCCCAGGCAAGGAATGAGCCGCTATGGTTCCCGCGCCCAAGCCAACGGCCCCGACCCTCAGCCGTCGACCCAAGATCCGCCGCTGAGCTCGCAGGGTCGCGCCGACACCGCTATTAAAGCCGTAATATTCGATGGGCTCCCGCCGACGAGCGGCATTCATGAACTGAGCGCCGTGTATCGTCGTCCCGTGAACGAGCTCCCGCTTGTGGTCTTTCGTTCCCACTTCTTCTTCGTAAACACGAAGGGCGGCAAAGTAGCTGCGGCGCGCATCGATAATCTCATCGAAAAAATCTCTGATGTCGGCTTGGACAAACACGACCAGCATCACTAGGACAGCGGCCCACGAAAGCGCGCGCATCCACGTCACTCGCATATCATGATCGTAGGCTGCGCAGATTCCAAGAAGAACCCATGTGCCAATCAGAGCAAGATGAAATTCCCAGAAGCCGTCAAACCAAAAAGGGGCGAGCACATTGACGACGAGACCGCCGAAGGCACCCCCGATAGCAAGGGCCAAGTAGAAGGCCGTCAAGTGGTACGTTCGAGGCCGGAGACGGACGAGCTCGCCATGACAGATCATGCAGCCGGAGAGAATCGCCGCGGCGTATAAAAGGAGCTGAGGCGCGATTCGTGCAACGTCCCACTCGATGCTTTCGAGCGCCGCGAGGGACACTAGAAACGCCGCTGCCCATGGCGCCCGTTGGTACCAGCTCGGTCTGGCGAAGACGATAATGAACGAGATGAGGTACACACTCAAAGGGACGATCCACAGAAGAGGGATCACCGCGACGTCCTGGCTGAGGCGATGCGTCCCTGACAGCAGCAAAACGGATGCGCAGGTTGGAAGCGATAACCACATTACAAAGCGGCGTAATGAAATACCGGGCTCCGAGGAAGGAAGACTCGCACCCGTGACGCTCTTTCGCTCCATTCGGTAGATCGGGACAGCGCAACCGGCACAGAGCAACGCATAGACGGCAAAAGCCATCGACCATGTCGTCGTCTGCAAACCGAGCGGCAAAAACGGTTCGACGATGATGGGATAGGTCCAGAGCCCGAGAAGCGAGCCTAGATTGGAAATCGCGTAAAAGTGATACGGGGATTCGCCTCCGTGAAATCGCGCATACCAATGCTGGAGCAAGGGTGCGGAGGCGGACAAAAGGAGGTAGGGCCCTCCGACACTGACCGTGAGAAGAAGCAGGATCGTAACGAGGGGGTTCGCGCTGGCCGCCGGCTTGAAAGCACTATCCGGCGTTACGGGAAGAAGCGCGAGCGCGACCACCAGCAGAAAGAGGTGGACGACCACTTGCCGACGCGGCTCCAAATAGCGTGTCAGGAAGTGCACATAGCCGTAACCCGCGAGCAGCGCTGCCTGAAAGAAAAGAAGGCATGTGCTCCAAACCGCGGCGCTCCCCCCATACCACGGCAATATGTAGCGCGCCAGCATGGGCTGGACTTGAAACAGAAGAAAAGCGCCCAGAAATAGTGTCGGCGTGTAGGCAAGCAATTGGAGCGTTTCCCGTGGTCGAGGGCTCGATCGAGCCCTGTCGGCAATGTCGTAAGTCCTTCAAAGGTAGCATGTTTCCGATGCTTCTAGAATGGAAACTGACCGGGTGTCCGTCGAGTGTTTGCGGTAAGCGACGGGAAACTGGTGCGAAGACCTACTCGTTCTTTTTTGCCGCTTTCTTCCCAACTTCTTCTGGGAAGTCCCTCACGACGCAGGTGGCGGCTCGGCAGTGAGCCGAGTCTTCGGCACCAAGATCAACAAGAAACTCAACGGTCTCGGGATATTGAAGATTGTGCGGTCTCGGACCGTTTGCCATGTCCGCGACCGAATCTCCTAATGCCCCGTCGACGTCCCGGTCGGTTTCGCCGATGCCGCCAAAGATCATCGCGGCCCGGGCCTTGACGTCGGCGCCGGTCGCGATGAGATAGAGCATCACGTCGCGGTCTTCGGTCAAGGCCGCACCATGGAGCGGCGTGTAGCCCTGATTGTCGGCTTGGTTCACGTCGGCACCGACCTCCTCCACCAGATATCTCACAGCGTCGAGGCGAGCATCCGGAACGACATTACTGGTCTGAGGCTCGAGGCCAAATCCCGCGGCAGCCTGAAGGGGCGTCGATCCGTGGATGGTCGCTATGGTGGGATTCGCGCCCGCGGCGACCAGAAGCTTCATCGCGGCAACGTCATTCGATTTCGCGGCGCGCCAAAAAGCGGTGGCGCCCTCTTGCTTGATCCAGTCTCCGTGGAACGTCCGGTACCATGGTTTTTTCAAAAGCCGCGCGTCTACGTTCGCCCCGGCATTCACGAGGGCCTGCATCAGATCCAGATAGTGGATTTTCTCCTCTGAGACACTCGGTGGCGGATACCACGTGCGGGCCGCCCATTGTCCATCGATGGTCGCATAGAGCGGGGCCAGGAACAAGCGGCTCCGCGAGCCTCGCGGCCCGGTCGCGCCACCTTTTATTTCTTTCCCGTCTTACTTTTTTCGCAAAATCGCACTTGTATTAAGGACTACTAGTTCTAGTTACATGGTAGTAATGGGGTTTATCACCGATCCACTCATACCCCTCGGCACACACTTCCAGCATTTCCCTAATTTCGGAGATGCGGACTAGGCCGTAGGAACCCAAGGTGCTTTAGGCGCAATCCGAAAGGGCAAGTTCATCGAGGACGTTTTCGTCTGATCGGAATCGCCGGTGTAGAACATCTAGTCGTTCGACGACGGCGTCGCAGGCGCCGTCCGCGTCCCAACGTGGCAGCTCATCCAACGGTTTCTCTAGCTCGAGCTCTCCCGAGCGCAGCGCTTCAACGGATGCGCGCCATTCGGCTTCCTCGGCCTCGTCGGCGGCAACGAAGAAGTCTTGGACCTGGGCTCTAAACGCCTCGAAGTTTTCTGCTCCAGCCACGAAGTCGAAGAGGACCTTAGTGAAAGCGCGTCGGAACGCGGCGTAAGCTTCCGGGCCGGACGCGCCGGACTCCGCGATCGCGCCGGGCTCGACACCGTACAACCACCATGAATCATCCTCCTCGTGGACCATCAGGGCGCGTCCGCAAGCTGTAACCCTCGCTAGGAAGCCTGCTCCCTCAACGGTGTTACGAAAAGAGAAAACTGCGGCGTAAGATCTGCGTGCTGCCAAAGTGTCCTCCAAATGTCGCGCCGCTCCATTCTGGCGGTTGAGGCACCTGCGGGAAAATGGGAACCAAACCCAGCGCGACTCTCTCTCCTATTTAATACGGGTCTTCGGCAAAATCTGTGGGTAGAAACCGTCTGCCATCGCCCCCTCAGCAGACCACGGTGCTCGCCGGCGTAAAGGCTTCCCTCGCTTCGCTCGGCGCTTCGCGGCCTTGACCCCGGCTCCGCTCCGTGGTCCGAGC
>SMYC01000075.1 GCA_004356105.1 Acidobacteriota bacterium
CACTTTGGGCGCTTTTCGTTTCTTGCCGTTTGCGAACGTGACGCTCGTCTCAGCCCAAATGGATTAGTCCGCCTATAAACCCGCCGCCTTTGGCGGCGTGACCCGAAGAGCTTCGAGCGGTCCGTGGTGTATTTCTAGGTTCGCCTCCCGGGAAGACTCTGGTGGGGTCTGCTCCTCGGCCCCCTCGGGGGGGCCTTCCTAACCTAAACCCACGCCCTACGGGCGTGGTCGATTAGCTCAGCTTTTCGAACTTTCGAAATCCCGGTCGAACGTTGACGAGCTTCATCTCCGCCGTGTGAGCGAAGGCAGCAAGATAGATAGATAAGCGTCCGTCCAATAGTGGATGAGCGTTGACCTTGGCACAGCTGGCCTCCAGAGAACGCTCGACGTCGCTGAACCATCTCTCGAGGTCTC
Source organism: Acidobacteriota bacterium (assembly GCA_004356105.1). Classification (GTDB taxonomy): domain Bacteria; phylum Acidobacteriota; class Vicinamibacteria; order Marinacidobacterales; family SMYC01; genus SMYC01. The sequence goes on from SMYC01000075.1 coordinate 415, forward strand.
GGCGCTCCCGCCCGGCGCTCCCACCGACGATGATGAAGGTGCGGGCACGTTAGGCGGGCCCCAGTGCCAGTAGTTGTTGTGCCCGCTCGAGGCTGCGGGAAGATCGTATCGTGCTCCCATGAGGTCGATGGCGCCCGCGATCCCGTAATCCGGTGCGAGGAACGTAGCGGATGATTTCTCGTCCTCGGGGAGGGAAGTGTAGGCGACCGAGAGCTTCTCGACGATGTCATCCCACCCGTGCATGTCCGCGTAGAACTGGCGTGGACATGGCCGGCGACCCGAGGCTCGATGCGTTGCGCTCGAGTGAACGTTTCCAAGCGCTCGAGCGCCGAGTCGGAATCTGACCTCTACGCGGGTTCACGTTTTCTCGAACATGCGCAGCGCTTCGTCCAAATCCGCGGCCCATTCGAATCGATCCTCGAGACGCGCCATTTTCATCATGACGCGGATTTTTTTATCGGCTTTCAAGAGAAGGACGCGGCCTCCACGCTGGGTTACGGAAATGTAGTGGGCGACGAGGAGCCCAATCGCCAAGCTATCGAAATAGGTCACCTGTTCGAGGTCGATGATGGAGAAGATTCTCCCTTCTTGAATGACGTCTCGAAAGGCATCTTGAAGCCTCTCAGCGGGCGCACCGTCGAGGATTCGCCCAGACAGGTGTATTACCGGGATGTTGCCTTTGAGATTGATCTCGATATCCATCATCCGCCACGTGATCCGAGAGTCGAGAGTGACAATGTACTCGCAACGATTCCGGTATTCAACTGCTACCCAATTGGGTGCACCATGTCAGCCTTCGGGCTGCTACACTGCGCGCCGTGTGGCGCTTCGCCTTCCGTCGGGTCTTCGGCATCGTGCTCGTGCTTTTCGTGGCGGTCGTTCTCACCTTTGGCGCCCTTCAATACGTGCCTGGCGATCCGATTCTGATTCTGCTCGGCGATCAATCGGGGGATGTCGAGCTCGAAGCGCGTCTGCGGGCGGAATACGGACTGGATCGGCCTCTCACCGAGCAGTTCGTGAGTTATCTCGGCGGTGTGCTCCGTGGCGATTTCGGGCTTTCGTTTCGCTTCGCGAGCACCCCCGTCAAGGACGTTCTCGCAACAGGGCTCGCCATCAGCCCCGTTCTCGCCCTTGTCGCGCTCGTGCTCTCGGTGCCGCTTGGCATTGGGCTCGGGACGTTTGCCGCGCGCCGCAAGGGAACGCTCGCCGACTCGCTGACGATGTTTGTCTTGGTGCTCGGGATCTCGATTCCAAATTTCGCGCTCGCGTCTTTTCTTGTCTATCTGTTCGCCGTCCGGGTGCCGCTTCTGCCGGTGGCGGGGTGGGGGACGCCCGCCCAGGCGGTCTTGCCGCTCGTGCTACTCATCGTGCCGGCGATGGTCTATATCGGTCGCCTCACGCGCACCTATCTGCTCGAGGTTCTTCAGGAAGACTACATCCGAACGGCGCGCGCGAAGGGACTGCGCGAGCATCTCGTGATCTACCGGCACGCGCTTCGGAACACGCTCGTTCCTCTATCGACCTCTATCGGCATCATCTTCGGAGGGCTCTTGAGCGGGACTTTCGTCGTGGAGACGATCTTCAACATCCCCGGGCTCGGAAGCTTGGCGATCCAGTCGGTCTTCGCGCGCGACTACCCCGTGGTCATGGCGGTCGTGCTTCTCTATACGCTCTTCTACAGCCTCATCAATCTCGGCGTAGATCTTCTCTACGGTGTCTTGGACCCGCGAATACGACTTTCATCATGATACGAATTTCATCATGACGCTCCTACGCAACCGACATGCCGTCATTGGCGGGGTGCTTGTCGGCTTCGTCACGCTCCTGGCCGTTCTCGGTCCATGGCTCGCGCCTTTCGATTACGAAGCCGTCGACATGGAAGCGGTATGGGCGCCACCTGGCGGCGAGCATCTCATGGGTGCGGACGCCCTCGGGCGGGACGTTTTGAGCCGCTTTCTCGTGGGTGCGCGGGTGTCGCTCGGCGTGGCGTTGTCCGTTCTCGCGATTACGCTCGTTATCGGCGTCACCCTCGGCGTCGTGTCGGGTTATGTCGGCGGTCTCGTCGATACGCTCGTGATGCGGCTCGCCGACATCATCTTTGCTTTTCCCGAGCTCATCCTCGCCATCCTGGTCGCAGCGGTCCTCGGTCCGGGTAAGCTGGCCGTGGTCGTCTCGCTCGCGCTCGTCTGGTGGCCCGGGATTGCACGGCTCACGCGTTCGCTCGTGCTTTCGTTGAAGTCGGCGCTCTTCGTCGACGCGGCCATCACGAGCGGCACCCCCACCGCCCGCATTCTGCTCCAGCACATACTTCCGAATATCGCGGCCCCGATTGCGGTACGGGCGTCGCTCGGGGTTGGCTTTATTATCATGGCGGAGGCCACACTGAGCTTTCTCGGACTCGGGGTTCAGGAGCCGGAGCCCACGTGGGGAGCCATGATCCGCGACGGGATTGGCGCGCTCCGAACCGACCCTCATTTGGCGCTTTTTGCGAGTCTCGGGCTCGCGACGGTCGTCATCGGGTTCAACTTCCTCGGCGACGGCTTGCGCGATTGGCTCGATCCGAAGGCGTCCTCCCGATGAAGGCACTCCTCGAAGTTCGCGACCTCCGTGTCTCGTTCGGCGCGACCGAAGTCTTGGACGGGATCGACTTCGACGTATACGAGGGCGAGGTCCTCGCGATCGTGGGGGAGAGCGGCTCGGGTAAGTCGGTGACGGCGCTCTCGATGATGCGGCTTTTGGGCGAGTCGGCCGAGATCACGTCCGGGAGCCTGCGCTTTTCCGGCCGTGACCTGCTCGAGCTTTCAGAAGACGAGATGCGGAAGGTGCGGGGTCGCGAGATCGCGATGATCTTCCAAGAGCCGATGTCGTCACTCAACCCCGTCTACACGGCGGGCTTTCAAGTCGCCGAGGTGCTCGAAGAACATTTCGGTTACTCGCGCAAAGCGGCGCTCGAAAAAGCGCGCGAGCTTTTCGAGATGGTCGGGATTCCTGCACCGGAGGAGCGTCTCAGGAGCTACCCGCACGAGCTTTCGGGCGGGATGCGCCAGCGCGTGATGATCGCGATGGCGATGGCTTCCGAGCCGAAGCTTCTCGTGGCGGATGAGCCTACGACGGCGCTCGATGTGACCATCCAAGCGCAAATCCTTGCTCTCATGAAGGACGTGCGCTCACGATTCGGGACGTCCGTTCTCTTCATCACCCACGATATGGGCGTCGTGGCGTCCATCGCGGATCGGATGCTCGTGATGTATGCCGGGCAGATCGTCGAAGAAGGTTCGGTCGAGAGCCTCTTCGAATCGCCGCGTCACCCCTATACGCAGAGGCTCTTGGCCTGCGCGCCCTCGATCGGCGAGCGTAAGGAGCGGCTTTCGGTCATTGAAGGCTTCGCCCCGAGTCCCGATGCCTACCCCGGGGGATGTCGGTTCCACCCCCGTTGTTCAGAAGCGATTGAAAGGTGCTCGGCTGAGCCCCCTCGGCTGGTGCGAGGCGTCCGCTGCTGGGTAGCGGAGGATTCGTGACCGCACCGCTTCTCGAGCTCGATCGGGTCAGCAAGGAGTTCGTCGTCGACCGGAAGAAGAAGCTGTGCGCCGTACGTTCGGTCTCGTTGAGCTTGAACGCGGGCGAGACGCTCGGCATCGTGGGCGAGAGCGGCTGTGGTAAGACTACGCTCGCGAGGCTCATCTTGAGGCTCGACGAGCCCGACGCCGGCACGATCCGTTTCGACGGGACGGACGTTACCCATCTTCGTGAGCGCGCGATACGGCCACTCCGGCGGCATCTACAAGTCGTCTACCAGGATCCGTATTCGTCGCTGGACCCGCGGATGCGCGTCGAGCAGATCCTGTCCGAGCCGCTCACGAATTTCGGCATCACCGGCTCCGAGCGCGAGGCACGCATCGACGAGGTGCTCGACGTCGTCGGGCTGGCCCTAGACGTGCGCAAGCGCTATCCGCATATGTTCAGTGGGGGCCAGAGGCAGCGGATCGGGATCGCGCGCGCTCTAATCTTGCGCCCGAAGCTTCTCATCTGCGATGAAGCCGTCTCCGCACTCGACGTGTCGATCCAAGCGCAGATCTTGAACCTTCTTCGCGACATTCAAGAGCGCTACGACCTCGCGCTCTTGTTCATCTCGCACAATCTCGCCGTTGTGCGACATCTCTGCCACCGCATTGCGGTGATGTATATGGGGGAGCTCGTCGAGCTCGCGGATGAGCACGAGCTCTTCGAGCACCCGCTACATCCCTATACCCGTGGTCTTCTCGACGCCGTGCTCGAGCCCCGTTTCGATCCCGAGGCGCGAGAGAAAAGCCTTCCTGTGTCGGGCGAGATGCCGAACCCGCTCAGCCTTCCCGAGGGCTGCGCGTTCCGAACGCGGTGCCCCATCGAAGGCGAGGTCTGCGGTTCAAAACCGGAGCTGCTTGCGTGGCGAAGGGACCACTGGGCGCGGTGTCACTTCGCGGAGTAGCGCGCGCGGGCAATGGACCGTATTATGCTTTTAACGAAATACCGGCCGGTTACCACGACCGTTCGCCAAGGGGCTAGAATCCGGTGATGATCATCGAACGCACTCTCTATTTTGCGAAACCTGGGAAGGCTTCTGACGTGCTCGAGGTGCGGCGGCGCGGTTCTGAAGTGCGGGTCGCGCTCGGGCTTTCCGCGGGCACGATCTACGTCCGACACGGTGACAGCGATGCGCCCGACGTGCAGTGGGAGGGTTACTTCCACACCGAGGAGGAGCAGCGGGCGGACCTCGAGGCCCGCACAGCGAGTGCCGCGTTCACCGCGATTCGAGAAGAGATGCAGGCCGTCACCGACCGTTTCGAGCGCCACATCCTTCGTCGCGAAGCGGGGGGCGACGTGGATCTTGGAGGCGTTTCGCTGGCGCCGCAAGAGCACAAGTTCCCGAGTACTTCCGCCGAGCTCGTAGGCTTTTTGTACGTGCCGCCAGGCGACGGGCCGTTTTCATGCATGATTCTCAATCACGGCTCCGCCGTCCAGCCGGGAAGCTCGGACATCTCGCAACCGGCGGTCGCCTCCGTCCTCCTGAGCTGGGGGATCGCCTGCTTTTTCCCGAATCGCTGGGGCTATGGAAATTCTCCCGGGAAGTATTGGCGTGAGGAGGTCAGCGCCGAGTTCGGCACGAGGGATTACGATCACCAGCTCGTTCGCCGGCTCCATCGCGAGTCCGACGATGTCATCGCTGCGCTCGATTACGTCGAGACGCTTCCCGCGATCCGCCGAGGCCATATCGGCGTGATGGGGAGCTCTTTCGGAGGCACGGTGAGCCTGCTCGCCGCAGCGAAGTGCGACCGGTTCCGCGCGGCCATCGACTTCGCGGGCGCGGCGATGAACTGGGAGCGCACGCCGCGGCTACGTGCGCTCATGAAACAGGCGGTGCGCGCGCTGGAGCTTCCCATCTTTTTAATCCAGGCGGAGAATGACTACAGCACGCAGCCGACGCGCGAATTGGCGAGCGTTCTCATGCGGGAAGGCAAGTCCTACGAGGCGAACGTCTACCCGCCGTTCGGGATCACACAAGACGAAGGCCACTGGTTCGAGCGTGCCGGCGCCGTCGTTTGGGGCGCGGATGTACGGCGTTTTCTGGAGCGCCATTTGTGACGAATGGAGTGCGGGGCGATCCGACTCTCGCGACTGCCGCAAAAGGCGAAGCGCTCTTGTCGGCGATGGCGCAAGAGCTCGTCGAGGGGTTGAAGCAGCTTTACCCGAAAGTAGTCGTGTGAGTTTTGACGTCGTCGTCATCGGCTATGGGTATGCCGGGGCCGTAGCGGCGATCGAAGCGCACGATGCCGGCGCCCACGTGCTTCTCCTGGAGAAGATGGCCGCGCCCGGTGGGATCTCGATCTGTTCCGCCGGTGGCGTCCGGATCGCTTACGATGCCGAGGACGCGCTCGACTATCTGGAGGCTACGAATGCCGGCACGACGCCGACCAAAGTACTCCGCCAGCTTGCCGAAGGTATGGTCGAGCTTCCCGACCGGATGCGCGCGCTCGCGCGGGTTAGTGGGGCACGGGTCGAGGTGCGCCCCGCGAAAGGGAACTACCCGTTTCGGGGCCACGAAAGTTTCGGCTTTGCGATGGTCGAGGACGTTCCGGGGTTCTCTTCCGAGGCGGCGTACCCAAACGTTAAAGGCTCAGCCGCGGGGGCGAGGCTATTCAAAGTCGTCGAGGACAACGTGCGGGAGCGCGGTATCGAAGTTCGGCTCGAGACGGGCGCGAGGCGTTTGCTGACAGACGGTGAGCGTCGCGTCACGGGGGTCGATGCTGGTGAGCCGCTTCATGCCGGCGCGGTCGTTCTCGCCTGCGGCGGGTTCGAAGCCGACCCCGAGATGCAAAAGCAGTTTTGGCCATCAAAGCCCGTTCTCTCGGCCGCTTTTCGGGGCAATACAGGTGACGGTATCCGGATGGCGCAAGCGCTCGGCGCGGGGCTCTGGCACATGTGGCACTACCACGGCTCTTACGGCTTCCGGCACCCCGACCCCTCTTACCCTTTCGGCATCCGCACGAAGCGTCTGCCCGATTGGCTTCCGGGAGACGCGCCGCGCGACGACGTGCGGATGCCATGGATTCTTCTCGATCGGGACGGCCGCCGCTTCATGAACGAGTACGAGCCCTATCTTCAGGACACGGGGCATCGGCCGCTCGAGCGCTTCCGCCCGGAAGTGCAGGACTATGCCCGCCTTCCCGCCTGGCTCGTGGCCGACGAAGCCGGGAGACGGCTATACCCCTTTGGTCAGCCCACATACAATGAGCCTGGTCAGTGCTTCGAGTGGAGCGACGACAACCTGGCGGAAGTGGAGCTGGGTATTTTGCAGCGTGCCGAGAACCTGGACGGTCTCGCGCGTGGCTTATCGGTCTCTCGCGCTCGCCTGGACGCGACACTCGAGCGGTGGAATCGTGGATGTGAAAGAAGACGCGATGAGGATTTCGGCCGGCCGGCGCCGAGCATGGCGCCTCTTATCGAGCCGCCGTTTTATTTCGGGCGCGTCTGGCCCATTGTCTCGAACACTCAAGGCGGGCCGGTGCACGATGAGCGCCAGCGGGTCCTCGATGCCTTTGGCGACCCGATTGCCGGCCTTTATGCCTGTGGCGAGCTCGGGAGTGTTTTTGGCCATCTGTATCTCTCCGGCGGGAATTTGGCGGAGTGCTTCGTCGGCGGGCGTATCGCGGGGCGGGAGGCCGCGGGCGCGTGAATAATTTGGGTTACTGGTGCTCGCGCGCCGTCGAGCGTTATCCCGAGCGCCTCGCCATCATCGATCTTTCTCGGGAACCCGCGCGCGAGGTTCGCTACCTCGAGCTCGACGAGCGGATGGATCGCGTTGCGCATCTGCTCGCAGCGCGCGGTCTCTCCCCGGGCGACCGGGTGGCGATGGCCATCGGCAACCGGTTCGAGTTCGTCGAGATTATGTACGGCGCGATGCGCGCGGGTCTCGTGCCCGTGCCGCTGAACACGAAGCTCGGCCGCGAAACGCTCGACTATATCGTGCGGGATGCGTCCGTTGTCGCTGCCTTTGTCGAGCCTTCGTGCAACCGCTTCATCGTGGATGTCGTCAATGCGCTCGCGCTTCCGCATCGCTTTTCGTTCGACCCGATACCGGCGGGCTGGCTCGACTACGAAGAGAACCTCCGCGGCCTTGAAGGTAAAGCACCTTTCGAGCCCCCCGCGCTCGACGACGAGCACCCGTCGTTCCAGCCCTACACCTCTGGCTCGACTGGAAAGCCCAAAGGCGTCGTTCTCACCCATGCGGGACAGCTCTGGTGGATCCGTTGCCTCGAGAAGTACTGGCCGGAAAAGTCGAACGCGGTGGCGCTCGCGGCCGTGCCGCTCTATCACAAGAACGCGATGGCGGGCGCTATCAAGCCGCTTCTTCAAAGCGGTGGGACGGTGGTGCTGCTCCCTGATTTTGAGCCCCGGCGTTTTCTGAGAACCCTCTCCGAATACGGATGCACCCAAGCGGGCGCGGTGCCGGCCGTTTTCACGAAGCTCTTGCAGCACGAGGACCTCGTCGAAGAGCTCGACTTCTCTAAGCTCGAATCGTTCAGCCTCGGCTCCGCCCCGGTGCAAAAAGAGCTCTTGCTTGCCGTGCGCGACGCTTTCGGCGTCAAAGTTTCAGAAAGTTACGGGCTGACTGAAGGCGGACCCGTAATGATTGGGCCGCCTCTAGATGGCCGCGACGTGCCTTTCGGAAGCTGCGGCGTGGCGTGGCCCGAGGGAGAGGTCAAGCTCGTCGACGCGAACGGGACGGAGCAGCCTCACGAAGGTGAGCTCTTGGTCAAGAATCCCGGGGTTACGCCCGGCTACCACAACTTGCCAGACGTCAACGAAGAGCGGATCCGAGACGGCTGGCTCGCGACGGGTGATTTATTTGCGCGCGACGAGGACGGCTTTTTCTATTTCAAGGGACGCACCGATGATATGTTCAATTGCGGTGGCGAGAATATCTACCCCAAGGAGGTCGAAGATCTCTTGCTGTCGCACCCCGATATCTATGACGCCGCGGTCGTGCCGGTCGCGCATCCCGTGAAAGGTCACGTGCCGGTGGCGATGGCGATGCGCGCGGAAGGCGCCGCGTCGATCGATGAGGAAACTTTGAAGAAGTTTTGTCTCGAGAACGGTCCCGCTTACGCGCATCCTCGTCGCATCGTGATCGTCGACCATCTGCCGCTCAACGGAGTCGGAAAAGTCGACCGCGGGGTCGTTCAGCGCGAGCTTCGACAAACACTTGGAACAGAGATAGCAGAAGCGGGGAAACGTTCATGAAACTCACGCTCGATCACGTGGCGCTCGTGACGCCCGACTTGGGACAATCGAAGAACGATTACGAGACGCTCGGCTTTCAGCTCACACGCGAGAGCTCGCACAAAGGACGCGTCACGCCCGACGGCCCCATCGTGCCTTGGGGCTCGGGGAATCACTGCGCGATGTTCGAGCGCGGCTATTACGAGATCCTCGGCCTCACCGACCCGAACCGTTACCACGAGCATTTCAAAGCCGCTCTCGACCGCTTTCACGGGGTCTCGCTTATCGCACTCGGATGCGACGACGCGGCGACGTTCTATGCCGAGCGGAAAGACCTCACCCCCGGCCTTCAGAAACCTGTCGAGGTGGGGCGGGATGTTCCCTATGGGCAGAGCACGCGCGAAGGGCTGTTCAGAATCGCGCATCTCGGCGGGGAGGCTTTTCCCGAGGCGGAGCTTTTCTTTATCGAACAGGCGACGCCGAGCGTGCTCTGGCAGAAGAAGCTCATGAAACACAAGAATGGCGTGGTAGGCCTCGCCGGCATCACGATTTGCTCCGAGAACCCGGAAGAAACCGCAGCGCGGTTCGAGCGCTGCACCGGTCTTGGGGGCACGGCCGTCGACGGCGAGCCCTATTTTTCGCTCGATGAAGGTTATGTTGCCATCACCGAGCCAGGTGCTTTGGCTAAGTCCTATCCTGAAGCCGTGCTGCCCGCGGTGCCGTCCGTAGCGCTCGTTCGTCTTGACGTTGTGAGCGTCGACGAGACACGAAGTTTTCTGGAAAAGAGTGGCGTCACGCCACATGCGTCCGAGGCGGGCATCTGGGTTCGCCCCGAGCGCACGGGTGGGGTCATTCTAGAGTTCGGAGAAACGTCATGAAGCAATCTGCGCGTCTGTTTCTGGACAAGAAAATCGGCCGTCGTGCCTTTATGGGGCAGCTCGCCCAAGTCGGGGTCGCCTCCGCTGCGGCATCGAGGGTCACGAGGACTCTTTCGGCCGCCACCGAGGATCCCGGCCGCGTCGTGCACGGCATGACGGGCGGGGAGCTCATGGCCGAGTTTCTACTCGACTGGAAAGTGCCCTATGTCTTCGGGCTGGGCGGCTCCGAGGAGGTCGGGTTTCTCGATGCGCTCGTCGATCGGCTCGAGCTTCAATATGTGCAGAGCCTTCATGAAGGCTCCGTGATGTCGATGGCCGATGGCTACGCGCGCGCCTCGGGCGAGATCCCGATCGTGAACCTGCATTCGGTGGCTGGCGCCGGCTACGCTTTTGCTCCGATGGTGAACACCTTCAAAGATCGCATCCCCGTTGTGATTACGGTCGGCCGTCAATCGACGGAGATCCGCGGCACCAACGCCTTTCTGGAGGCGGTGAACCTCCATCAAATTCCAAAGGACTACACGCGCTGGACATGGGACGTGATGGCGGCGTCGACCATTCCCGACGTGCTGCGCCGGGCGTTTCTGCTGGCTACGGTTCCGCCGGGCGGCCCGACCTTCGTGACGTTCTCGAAGGATCTATGGGAGGAGCCGGTTGCCTCGGCCGAGATTGTTCCCAAGGCGCGATCGGGCCTGGATCTGGAGCTTGGGCCGAGCGACGACCTCGTCAAGAAGGCATGTGACCTTCTGACGGCAGCCGATTTCCCGATTATTACCGCGGGGCGGGAAGTGAGCCGCTACGGCGGTGTGGACGAGCTGCTTCGCATCGCGGAGCTCATCGGCGCGCCGCTCTTCAAAGAGCTGCACGTGGCCCATTGCCCCCATGTCGTCCCGTCGACGCACCCGCACTCCGTGGGTATGTTCACGGAAGACCCGAGCTACCCTAAAGACTTCGACCTCTATTGGAGCGCGGGCGGAACGATGTTCTCCTTGGGCGCGCTCCCAAAAACGCCTCTCGTTCCAAGAAGCGCCAAAGTGATACATACCGGCTTCGACGCGGCGGAAATCGGAAGAACCTACCCCGTGGACGTTCCCATGATGGCGAACGTCCAAGTTGCGGCCCGCGCAATCCTCGAAGAGCTCGAAAGCCGCGACTTGAATAGGACAGCGATTACTGAAAGAAGGTCGAAGGTCGTCGCCTATCATCACGCGCGGCGCGCGAGGCTCGACCGGGTCGTCGCGGAGAAGTGGGACGAGGCGCCTATCTCCTGTGAGCGGCTCATGAAAGAGCTCAGTAACAAGCTCGAGCCGGACGCCATCGTCGTGAGCGAGCTCGTGACCTCGGAGGCGTACTTGTCGACCTATCTCGAGATAGACCACACGAGCTCTCGCCGTCGACGCAATTTGACATCGAGCGGCGGGGTGCTCGGTTGGGGCGTGGCCGCGGCCGTCGGCGCGAAGATTGCCAAGCCGCATCAGCAGGTCATAGCCCTCGTGGGAGACGGGAGCTTCCAATTCGGCCCTCAAGCGCTCTGGAGTGCGGTGCGGTACGAAGTGCCGATAGGCATCGTGATTTTTCGGAACGGTCAGTACCAGGCCAACCGCAAATTCCTGGACGCATACGGCAAGCGCGCTGCCGCGACGGGGAAGTACATTGGTGTTTCCCTCGACTTTCCGGAAATCGACAACATATCGATCGCGAAGGGCTATGGTGTCGAAGGCGAGCACATCGAAAAGCCCGAAGCGCTGTCGGCGGCGCTCGACCGCTGTCTCGGCGCGTTGGCGGACGGACGTCCTTACCTTTTGGACGTTGTGATCGAACGTCACTACGGTGGCGCCGATTCCGAGTGGCACGACTTTTTCTCGGTGGCGCGAAACGAGCCGCGGCGCAGCTAACGCTAGCCTAGCCAGGTAACCTGAAAGCGTTTTGAACCGCAGAGACGCAGAGACGCAGAGGAAAATCCGGAATTTATTTCGTGAATCCGAGGCTAGGCTACGGATACCTTTTCTTCTCCGCGTGCCTCTGCGCCTCTGCGGTGAGATTTTCTTGCTTCAGAACGTGGTACAAAATCCTCGGTTCTGACGGGTTAGAGTTAGAGGCTAACGGAGCTCAAACTGGCAGCTTCGAGCATTCAGCGCAGCCCCAGCCTGCCTGGTTACGCGCCGGCGCGACGCGCTTCTTCGACGATGGCGGCGCCCTCCGCTTGCGTTTGAGCGAGCGGCTGCTCGAGGCGCTCTCTCTGTGGCGCGCCGCGTGGGTCGGACGTATTGAGCGGACTTTGAAGCTGTTCCGGGAGCGTCTGGATCCTCTGGCCCCGTGCCTTCCTGCGAGAAGAAACGAGAGCAGATTCGACGGCCCTCCTTGGAACGGCCTGCGTAATCCTTGGGATTGAGATGCGGGCCTTCGTGTCTTTGCGGCTCTCGTCTTTGCGTTACGCTTTTCCTAATATGGCTCTTCGAGGATTCAGCGCAGCCAGCCTGGCGGGGCGCCGGCGCGGCGCCCGTCTTCGACGATGGCGGCGCGCTCCGCTTGCGCCTGAGCGAGCTGCTGCTCGAGGCGCTGTCGCCGTGGCGCGCCGCGTGGATCGGACGTATAGAGCGGGCTTTGAAGCTGTTCCTGGAGCGTCTGGATCCTCTGGTCCACGCTCGAGAGACGATTGCGCCAATATTCTGCCGTCTGCCTCGGGTCTTCAGCTTCAGCTTCAGGTTCGGGCTCGGCGTCATCCTCGTCTTCGCTGCTTTCTTCATCCGTCGCCGACACCGCGGTAGAGCTCGTCATGGGTCCGTGCAGGTTCGTGCGCAGCTCCCTTTCGGTGATCGTCTGCGTCGGCTCCGCGTCGTTGTTTGCGCGACGTTCCTTTTCTTTCTTGGCGATCTCGGCGAGCGACTGTGCAGCCGCGGAGGAAGCCAGCAACGTCGCGAGCATAATCCAAAATAGGCGCCTCATGACGCACCTCCTAATATCGGCGCATGGTTATTTGCCAGATTGTGGCCTTCTCTCGGTGGAAGATGCAAATGTGTTCTGGTGGGGAGCCCTATCAGCGCTTCACGTAATACGTTGCGCGGCCGATGGCGATGAGCCGGCCGTCTTTGTCTTGGACCTCGACGTCGACGATGCCGAGCGTTCGCCCCATTTTGACGACGCGTGCGGTGGCGATGAGCTCGGTCTCGACCGCCATACGCAGATAGTCGATGCGTAGATCGATCGTTGGAACGCCGTTGCCCAACCGGATCGCGAGCGCATAGTCGCCGGCGATGTCGATGAGCGCGGCGGTGACGCCGCCGTGGATCTCGGGCGCTTTCGACGAGCGGCACAGATCGCGTTTGAAGGGCAAGGCTAGGGTCACGGTGCCCGCTTCGGCATCCATCGCGACCGCCCTCAATCCCAAAAAGCGTTGATAGGGCGGATCATCGAGAGCTTCTTGAAGGCTTGCGAGGGTCCAATCGGTCACGGTCTCAAAATCACCTTTCCGAAAACAGCGCGGTCTTCGAGAAGCTTCTCCCCGAAGCGGGCCTCGGCGAGTGGGAGCACGCGGTCGATGATGGGCGTGATACGTCCCGCGGCCACTTCGTCGAGAAGCTCGCGGATGCCCGCCGTCGTCCAGCCGTCCGAGCCGAGAATGCTCAGCTCGCGCACCCAGATATAGCGAAGGTCGGTCGGCGGATCGAAACCGGCCGTAGCACCGCAGGTGAGAAGCCGGCCCCGTTTTCTGAGCGTTTTGAGTGAAGGCACCCACGTGTCGCCGCCCGTGAAATTCACGACGACGTCGACGCCTTTTTTTCCCGAGAGGGTCCATGCCTCGCGGCTGAAATCTGTTTGGCTCGTATTGATGACGTCATCGGCGCCGAGCGCCTCGAGTTTTCGGCCTTTCTCCTCAGAGCTCGTACAGGCGATGACGCGGGCCCCGAGGTTCTTGGCGATCTGAATGCAAGCGGTGCCCACGCCGCCGCTCGCGCCGAGCACGAGCACCGTTTCGTCTTTTTCGATCGTCGTGCGCTCGCGCAGCATCTGCCACGCGGTCCCGTAGGCAACGGGAAGACAGGCGGCGATGTCGAAGTCGAGGCCTGGCGGGATAGGGATGGCATGGGATGCTGGAGAGCGTACGAGCTCGGCCATGCCACCCGGGAGCGTTTCGCCGAGCATGCCTTCCTCGGAGGACGGGTTCAGGAGGACGCGGTCGCCGAGTTGGACGCTGTCGACCCGATCGCCTACCTTGTGCACGGTGCCTGCGATGTCGCCGCCTGAAATGAAAGGGACGGATACGGGAAGGCCCGGCATGCCGCGACGGACGAAAATGTCGAGGTGGTTGAGCCCGCAGGCGGCAACGCGGACGACGATGTCGTCTGGACCCGGCTCGGGATCAGGCCAGTCGCGGTAGACGAGGTTTTCGAGAGCGCCTTGCTTCTCGATGACAGCGGCTTTCACGGCGTGTCATGGTATCCGATCGCGATATACTCCGCTGCCATGGGAGCGGTCTTTCTGGATTTGGTAGGTTCAAAAAAAGGGCACCGCATCATGGTGCAGATTCAAAGCACTTGGTTTCCCGTCATCGATCGCAACCCTCAGACCTTCGTCGATATCTACACGGCCAAGGAATCCGATTTTCAGGCGGTGACCCACACGGTCTATCGCTCACGGTCGCACCCGTCCTACCTCGAGCTATCGGTCGTGCCGTGACCCGGCTCAGCTGAGGCCCATTTCCTCGAGAGTTCCTACCGAGAGCACGCGCTCCAAGTATGTGTCCAGCTCGTCGAGTGACAGTGACTGAACGCGAGCCCGCGTGGCGTCAGGCACCTTATCGAACTTCATCGTCAGGAGCTGTAGTAGGGTTACACGCTTGCCTTCCACCACGCCCTCTTTGCGTCCTTCCTTGCGTCCTTCTTCTTTCATTTCGTCGGCCCACGTCGATCGCATCTTTTGTGCCTCCCGATAGCCTTCCTGGCTCATTATCCCGCTAAATCTCTCCTTGTGCCTCGGAGCCACCCTGAAATAGGTCTCTATCATATTCGTCAGTAGCAATTTTCGCGCGTCGTCCATGGCGCTCACCGCGACGCTTTGAAACATGACGGCCCGTAGCGTCAGGCTATCTCTCGTGCCGCGCCTGCTCATGAGTGCCGCCAGTGCCGCCGCGACAGGGTTTCCGCTATCGACATAGCTTTGCGCATCGAGTCGTGCGAGCGCGACGCTTCGATACCGAAAACGCACCTGCTCCAGCTCGAACGAGTGCATCATGTATTCGTGAACGCCGACGCCTTCACGACCGCCTCGCAAGTAGATCACGATCGGTACGATCGTGACCGCGTGCCGAAGCCAGAGCATCGTGAAATAACGAAACATCCTCTCTGGGAAACCGGGTTTCGTTCTCAGTTGAACCTCGATGTGAATGACAACGAGGCGGGGTGAGCCGTCTCGGGTCTCGATTTCGGCGACGAGGTCGGCCTCGCGCATCGTGCCTTCGGGGAAATCGGTAAAGAGCTCCTTGTCCAGCAGATGGAGCGTTTTGAAATCCAAGCGTTCCGCCAATTCCGGGTATACGAGCTCCAGGAAATCTTGGAGGAAAGCTCTCAGAAAATCCTTGAAGAGTTGGTCGTGTCCCATCCATTCGTGCCTCCTTGAATTGAAAGGACGAGAAACGGGACGGTAAACCTCCGGGAGCGGTTAAATTTAAATTAGAGCGCGAGGACCGGAACCCGCGCAACGAGAGTGTTCTTGCGGTCGGACCGTGGCTCCACGGCGGCTGGAACCGGATGACCGGCGAGTCGCTCGGCGACGTGACCTTCGGTTCCAAGACCTCCGAATATTTCCAGCGCGAGATCCACCTGCCGTTCTTTCGGCATCACCTCAAAGGGGCTCCCGACCCCGAGCTTCCCGAGGCTTACGTCTTCGAGACAGGCTCGAATATGTGGAAGAAATACGACGACTGGCCGCCAGCGGAAGCCATGGCGAAGAGACTTTACTTACGCGCGGACGACGCCTTGTCTTTCGACGCGCCGAGTCTTCTGGAAGCTCACGACAGCTATGCTATGTGAGCGACCCCCAAAAGCCGGTCCCGTTCCGCACCACGCAAGGGCACCTCTGGATGATTGAGGACCAGCGTTTCGCGGCCTCGAGACCGGATGTTCTCGTCTACGAGACGGCGGTCCTCGAGGAAGACTTGACGATCGCGGGGCCCTATCCTCGCGCATCTCGAGGTAGCGACGACGGGCACCGGTGCGGATTTCGTGGTGAAGCTCATCGACGTTTTTCCTGGTGACACGCCGACAACGACCCCAATCCCGCGGGCGTTCGCATGGGACATTTTCAAATGCTTCTGGCGGGGGAAGTCTTGCGCGCGAAGTTTCGCAACAGCTTCGCTCGAGCGGAGCCTTTGGTCCCTGGGAAGATGACCGGAATCGAGCTCGACCTGCGCGACCGGAACCATACGTTCAAACAAGGGCACCGCATCATGGTGCAGATTCAAAGCACTTGGTTTCCCGTCATCGATCGCAACCCTCAGACCTTCGTCGATATCTACACGGCCAAGGAATCCGATTTTCAAGTGGCGACCCACACGGTCTATCGCTCACGGTCGCACCCGTCCTACCTGGAGCTATCGGTCGTTCCGTGACCCGGCTCAGCTGAGGTCCATTTCCTCGAGAGTCTCTGCTGAGAGCACGCGCTTCAAGTATGTGTCCAGCTCGTCGTGCGACAGGGATTGTACGCGAGCGCGCATGGCGTCAGGAACCATATCGAACTTTATCGTCAGGAGCTGTACTAGGGCTATGCGCTTGCCTTCCACTAGGCCCTCCGGTGCCCTTCTTCGCGTCCTTTCTTACGCCCTTCTTTGCGCCCCTCTTGTTTCATTTTGTCGGCCCACGTCAACTGCATCTTTTGTGCCTCCCGATAGCCGTCCTGGCTCATTATCCCGCTAAAACTCTCCCTATGTTTCGCAGCCACCGTGAAATAAGTTTCGGGTCTTCGGCAAAATCTGTGGGTAGAAACCGTCTGCCATCGCCCCCTCAGCAGACCACGGTGCTCGCCGGCGTAAAGGCTTCCCTCGCTTCGCTCGGCGCTTCGCGGCCTTGACCCCGGCTCCGCTCCGTGGTCCGAGC
>SMYC01000076.1 GCA_004356105.1 Acidobacteriota bacterium
CCCACGGTTGTCCCGAGGGCAACAACGCCAAGGAGGTCAAAGTTACATCGGGGAAACTGCTCGCCGAAGCTGTCGTACTTGCGTGTAGTTAACATCCCGTGGCCCTTGGCCTACGGTCGAGGGGTCCACCGTCCGGCACCCAAGGTGGGCCACTTCAGACAAGCACAAGCTGATTATTTCTAGCAGGCTGATTCTCTCTAGCAGGCGTCCCGGGATTTTTTCCCTATCATGAGCGGATCAGACCACTAGCTCCGCCGTCAAATCCTTGGCGGTCTGCCATCGCTCATCCGGATCTTTCTCGAGACAGCGCCTGGCAATCCTGTCCAAGCCCGGGGGACTCATGGACTGAAGCTCGGAGATGAGACGCGGCTCGGAGGACATGATGGCCGAGATCAAGCTCGCCTGACTCTCGCCGTCGAACGCTCGCTCACCTGTCACCATCTCGTACAAGAGAGCACCGAAAGCGAAGATATCCGTGCGGGAGTCGGCCGCTTTTCCCTCGAGCTGCTCCGGAGCCATGTATTGGAGCGTTCCGAGGATCGCGTGTTCTTTCGTGAGGTCTCTTTGTTTTGTCGGTGCATCGGAAGCTCCGGGGTCCGTCTCGTCCGTCAAGACCTTGGCGAGGCCAAAATCCAAGAGCTTTATCCCCGACTTCGCCAGCATCGCGTTGCCGGGGTTCAAGTCCCGGTGAACAATCCCGGCACGATGCGCCGCCTCCAGCCCGTCCGCAATCTGAATCCCGTATTCGAGCGCCTCGTCGAGCGGCAACGGGCCTCGCTTCAGTCTCTCCGCCAGCGTTTCGCCTTCGATGTATTCCATGACGAGGTAGTCGATGCCGTCTTGCTCGCCTATGTCGTAAAGGGTGCAAATGTGCGGGTGATTGAGCTGCGAGATCGCCTTGGCCTCGCGCTCGAATCGTTGCTTTCGCTCAGGGCTTTCGGCGAGGTGTTCAGGGAGGATCTTGATCGCAACCGTTCGGTCGAGCCGCGTGTCTCTGGCTTTGTAGACCTCGCCATGCCCCCTTTGCCAATTGGCGAGAGGATTTCGTGCGGGCCTAAGCGGGTGCCGGCGGTGAGGGCCATAGGGGGAAATCTACTTGCTAACGGGATAGCAGATCAACCATCGCAAGGAGTCCGCTCTCGGTTTGGAACGCCTCGTGTCGTCTCAAATCTTCTTCGAACGAGATTCTTATTGAAGATCACGATTATCACACCGCCAATGATTGCCGTGATACGACTCGTGGCTACACGAGTGGCGGGATAATTAGCCAGGCGCCCCAGGCCATCAGTGCGGCGCCAGTTAGGCGGCCCATGCCCTGACCAGCGCGAAGTACTTTTTCCAGCAGCACGAATCCCGCGATGATGGCCACCCAGGCCAGATTCATCACGCCCCCTACAAAGAGGAGAGTCATCAGCGCCCAACAGCAACCGACGCAAAAGGCGCCGTGATGCATACCCATTACCAGGGTTCCCCAAGTGCCGGTACGCCAGTGGCGCACCACAAAGCTGATGGGTGTGCGGCAATGTTTGAGACAGGCCGTCTTGAGCGGCGTGAGCTGATAAACGCCCGCTGCGATTAGGATGGCTCCACCCAGATAGGGGCTCGCGCTCACCATCATTGGGCTGAGCAGGGCAGTCTGTTCCAGCGCCCATTGCAACACCGCTGCGACTAGGCTGAAAGCCGTCCACACAATTAGATAGCCGGACGCAAACAAACCGACGGGGACCAGGGGTTCGCCCTCTGCCTGTTGTTTGCGGGTACTGTGGCATAAAGCAGAATCATGGGCGTCGCGCTCGGCAGCATCATGCCCACCATCATGACGGCCCACATGAGAAAAATCAGCGCAAAATCCAAAACACTCCAGGGATTGGCCTGGGCCATGGCCATTCCACTACTCATCGCGCTGCCGATGTCCATGTTGCCCATATCCGCAGCCAGGATAAAAAGATAAATCCAGGCCAGGGCGGTGACGCCGACCAAACTTCCGAGTACGAGCAGACGATCCCGCTCGAGCACGTTTTCTAGGATCCGAGCTTCCGTCACGTGGACTCCCCCTCGCGGGGTTCTCAGCGGATCAAACCATCCTGATTGAAGTGGTGAACGCAAAACTGCGCATAAGAATCTTCGAACGCCATCTCTCCGATCCGATCCCGCTGGCCCAGGTGAGCTTCCGCACGAACGGCTCGGCCAGCAACAGTGTTCCGTCCGTCCGATCGAGCACATAGAAGAAGCCGTTCCGGTTCGCGTGCAGCAGGAGCTTGCGCGGCCGGCCTTCCCACTCCCGGTCGATGAGGACGGTCGGCTGCTGCGCATCCCAGTCCCACAGATCGTGCGGCGTGTATTGAAAGTACCAGTGCAGCTGACCGGTCGTCGGATCGAGCGCAAGGATGGAGTCGGAGTACAGGTTGTCACCCTGGCGCTGGCTGCCATCGTAGTCGGGACACGGATTCCCGGTGGGCCAGTAGAGGATGTCGAGGTCTGGGTCGTAGGTGCCCGTGAGCCAGGTGGCGGCGCACGGGTGATCGATATCAGAACCGATCCACGTCTCCGATCCCGGCTCGCCTCGCCGGGGCACGGTCCAGAACCGCCAAGCTTCCCTCCCGGTCGCCTGGTCGAACGCCGCGAGAAACCCGCGGACCCCTTCGTCCCCGCCGGAGATCCCAGAGATGACCAGGTCGCCCACCACCAGCGGCGCGGACGTGGCGCCGTAGTTCTGACGTCTGTCCGCCATCTCGGTATCCCACAGCAGCGCGCCGGTGAAGCGGTCGAGGGCGATCACGTGCGCGTGATCCGTGACCATGAACAGGCGCCGGCCCGCCACCGCCACGCCGCGGTTGATCCCGGCGGCGGCATCACCCGCCAGGTCCTTCGTGCGCGGACGCTGATAGTGCCAGAGCTGACGTCCGCTGCCGGCGTCAAGGGCGTAGCACTCGTTGCCGCTCGTTACATACATGATGCCGTCCACGACGACGGGTGTGACCTGGAGACGACCGGTGCCCGGCAGCGTGAAGACCCAGCGCGGCGCGAGCCGGGACACGGTGGTCGTGTCGATCTCGTCGAGCAGGCTGTAGCGGTTGCCACGGACGTCCCCGTTGTAGGTGGGCCAGTCCACCTGTGACGTCACCAGAAGATAGCGCTCACCGGCCGTGCGCAGCAAGTGGATGCGCGGCTCGGCATCATCGGACAAAAGCTGCAGCTCCGCGGAGCTGTGATTGAGCCGGCGCCCGCCGAGCGTGCGCCCATCGGTCGTCTCCACCGTGACGCGAGTGAGGCCGGCCCCGCGCCGCGGCCGCAGCGTACGCAGGAACGGCACGAGGGCTCGCAGCTCAGCGTCCGTCACGGCCACGCCCGGCATCCCCGAGCTGGGCAGGCCGTCTCGGATGAGCGTCGCAAGCTGCTCGTCGGATCGCAGCGCGACCCGCGCCACGATCGGGGGCCCGAGCTCGCCACCCAGCCCATCGTCACCATGACAGCGCGCGCAGAGGCGCTCGTGATGCCGGCGGCCGGCGTCCTCCCGGGCAGACCGATCCGCGGCGGCGCTCTGGTTGGCGCGCAACGCGCCACTCGACGGCAACGGCACCACGCAGCCAAAGGTGATGACGATGGCGCGCGTGAGAGTGCCGGTGATCACTACTCCTGACTCCTAGCTCCTAAGTCCTTACTTCCATCACTCCCCGCGATATATCACACGCCAGATCCGGCCCGTCTTGTCGTTCGAGAGGTAGAGGCTGCCATCCGGGCCTTGGTCCACTCCTGACGGCCGGTAGGTCGCTTCGTCGCGATTCATGAGCGGATCTTTCCCGGCGAAGCCGTCCGCGAAGATCTCGTACTCACCCGTTGTGGGATCACCGCCGGTGAACGGCACGAACACGACCTTGAAGCCGCCTTGCGCCAGCGGGGCGCGGTTCCAGGAGCCGTGGAACACGACGAACGCGCCGCCGTGATACCTAGCAG
This sequence comes from Acidobacteriota bacterium, assembly GCA_004356105.1. GTDB lineage: Bacteria > Acidobacteriota > Vicinamibacteria > Marinacidobacterales > SMYC01 > SMYC01. Next base: position 3,955 of record SMYC01000076.1, read on the forward strand.
GGAACAGATCGCCGGTGTAGAAGTGCAGGTCGTTCGGCGCCCAATGCCCGGGGAATCCGATGAGCGGCGGCGGATACTGCGCGCAGCGGCCCACCATCTGGCCGTCGCCCCCGTATTCCGGCATCAGCAGCCGTTTGCCTTGCTGCCAGTCGTGGTAGCAGTACGGCCAGCCGAAGTTCGAGTCTTCCTCGACTTTCAGGAACTCTTCCGAGGGTAGCTCCGCATTCTGCTCCACGTCGAACTTGCTGGGCCAGAGCGAATCGAGCTGATCGCGGCCGTGCTGGACGAGATAGAGCCCGCCCGCTGTCGGGTGCCAGGCGATGGCGAAGTTCTGTCGCATCCCGGTCGCGAAGCGCGTGCCAGAGCTCGGGGTCTGACCCGCCATGTTCTCGTCGAACTTCCAAACCCCACCGTGATTCTCGAGCAGCGCGCACGGGTCCTCGCCCGGCTCCTCCAGCACGCGTCCGCCAGGTTGACAAGCATTGGATGGCGCGCCGATGTTGACATACATGTTCCCGTCGCCGTCGAACGCGAAGCCTTTCGCGCGATGGCCTTGCTGGTCCGGCAGCGTGACGATCACCTCAGCCGGTCTATCCGGGACGAGAGAACCGGGGGTCATCCGGTAGCGGACGATCGCCGTGTCGCGACCGAAGTACAGATAGCCGTTGTGCAGCCCGATGCTCGTGCCACCGTCCTCGCCGAAACGCTCCTGGACGTCCGCTCGGCCGTCACCATCGGTGTCGCGCAGAGCGATGATGCCGCCCGGGGCGTTCTCCCGATTGCGGATGGCGACATACAGGTCGCCGTTCGGCGCCACCTCGACATGCCGCGCCGCGCCGAGGTTGTCGGCGACGACCAACGCACAGAAGCCGTCCGGCAGCGTGATGCCGCCGTTATCCGGATCGCAGTCAGGCAGCGTCGCCTGCGCGCCGATCGAAACCATGGGCCCGACCACCGACGCGGCGGCGGCCAGGAGGAAATTGATCATCAAACGTCGCATGGAGACTCCTTCAACCACACTTCCTTCGTCCGCGTGTCACCGCGCCCACCAGCAGCTCGACGGAAGCCGGGAGGACGGGCATGGAGAATGAATTATACCTGCGTCTAATCCCCGGCGTAGGTGTGGCGTCTAGCCGTGCAGGACGACAAGCCAGTTCCGAAGATCATCGACTTTGGTGCGGCAAAGGCAACCTCTCAACGGCTCACCGAGCACACGGTCGCAACGGAACTCGGTCAACTCATCGGAACTCCTGAGAGCAACAATCGATGGCGGAAGCACCATCTCGGCGCCGGCGATAACCTATAATGCTCGGCTCAGGAGGCTTTCCTAATGTGCGTCGATCGTAGAGGTTTCATGCAAGTCGCGGCGGCGGCCGCGGGAGCGTCGCTCCTCGTGTCTCGGGACGCGTCGTCCGAAGAAACGCCGCTTCCCAAGTCCCTCGAGAGCTTGTCGTCGATGGTGACCGACATCGAGCCCATCACGGATGACGAGCGCAAGGGGCGTATCAGAAAGGCTCAACGTTTGATGAAAGAGAACGGTCTCGGCGCCATCTATCTCGAGTCCGGATCGACGCTTTTCTATTATACCGGCGTGCGTTGGGGCCAGAGCGAGCGCATGTTCGCCATGGTGATGCCGGCACAAGGCGAGCCCGCCTATGTCTGTCCCGCATTCGAAGAAGAGCGCGCCCGCGAGCGCATCCGTTTCGGCGACGACATCCGCACTTGGGAAGAGCACGAGAGCCCCTACAAGCTCGTCGCGCAGATCTTCGCGGATCGTGGTGTGCGCACCGGCAAGGTCGGGATCGAAGAGCGGACGCGGTTTTTCTTCGTGGAAGGTATCCAAAAGGAATATCCCGGCATCGAGCTCGTGAGCGCCGACCCGGTCACCGTCGGCTGCCGGATCCGCAAATCACCAACAGAGCTCGCGCTCATGCAACGCGCGAACGACATTACGCTCAAAGCCTATAAGATGACGGTCGAAGCGCTCGAAGAAGGCATGACGCATTTAGAGGCCTCGAAAATCATCTCCGCCGCCCATGACGCGATGGGCGTTCGCGGAGGGGCCGGCGTGCAGTTCGGCGAGTACACCGCTTTCCCGCATGGAAGCAGCAAACCTCAGGTGCTGAAGGCAGGCGATGTCGTGATGATGGATGGCGGCTGCAACGTTGATGGCTATCGCTCGGACATTACGCGCACCGTCATCTTCGGTAAGCCGTCCGACCGACAACGCGAGCTTTGGGATCTCGAGCGCAAGGCCCAGGACGCGGCCCGAGACGCGGTGAAGCCGGGCGTTGCTTGCGGTGCTGTCGACGATGCGGCGCGGAAGGTCATCACCGATGCGGGCTACGGCCCCGACTACAAATTTTTCACCCATCGCGTCGGACACGGCATCGGGCTCGATGGACACGAGTGGACTTATCTCGTGCGCGGGAACGACATGCCACTCGCGCCAGGCATGTGCTTCAGCAACGAGCCGGGGATTTACGTTTATGGCGAGTTTGGTGTGCGGCTCGAAGACTGCTTCTACGTGACGGAAGAAGGTGGGCATCTGTTCACGGAGCAGAGCCCTTCCATCGATCAGCCTTTCGTGTAGCGTTGAGATCACTCTGGGATTTGCTGCTCGTCGGCACGGGCGGTTTCATCGGTGCGAGCTTGCGCTTCCTCGTGAGCGGCCTCGTTCAACGAGTCGACCCGCTCGGCACCTTTCCCTACGGAACGCTGAGCGTGAATGTCATCGGCTGCTTCGTGATCGGGTTGCTCGGCGCCATGGCCGATGCGCGGGGCGTTCTCGGGCCGAGCGCCCGGCTCGTTATCTTTCTCGGCGTGCTCGGCGGCTTCACGACCTTTTCGACTTTCGCCTATGAGACGCTCGCGCTCTTGCGCGACGGCGAAGCTCTGAGAGCCGGGGCCAACGTTGTCGCGAGCGTGAGTCTTTCCATGATCTTCGTCTGGCTCGGTTATGTTCTAGGAAACCGCTAATGCTTCCGAAACAAGGTCATCTGCTCCGCATCTTCATCGGTGAGCGCCACCAATATGGACGCGTGCCGCTCTATCAATGGATCGTCAAGAAGGCCCGTGAGAGAGGCCTCGCGGGCGCCACCGTGCTTCGCGGCCTCATGGGTTTCGGCGCCAAGAGTCACGTGCACACGGCGAAGATTCTGAGACTCTCGTCGGACTTACCGGTCGTTATCGAGATTGTCGACACGATGGAGAAAATCGAAGCCTTCCTGCCCGAGATTGACGAAGCGATCGGACACGGGCTCGCGACGATCGAGAAAGTCGAAGTGCGTTTTTACAAGGACGGCGAGGACTAGTCCCCTGCTCGCTAATTCCTTTACGGGCATCTCCTCGTCAGAGCCAAGGCGTGGGAGCAAGAGCGCCACTTTCCGATCTCCTGCTCGCCCGAACTGCCGGCTGCATGTCGTGCTGAACTTAGGTGTCTCGAGGAGATGCCCGCGCCATATGCGTAGCAAGTGACGTGCCATTACAGAACCCGCCTAAATGCTGATATTTGGGGATTTGGAGTGGGTGGATTATCCTACGACCGGTGACAGCCGTTGACACTCTTTAACACTGTAGCTAATCCGCCAACACTCGCTTGAGTATATCTACGCTGACTTTCTTGCCGCTGATCACGAGCACGACCCTTTTCCCGCGCCAGGCATCGGTCTCCTTCATCAAAGCGGCGATGGATAGAGCGGCCGCTCCTTCGATAATCATGTAGTGTTTCTCTATCGCAAGGCGCATCGCGGCGGCAATTTCTTCCTCCGTCAAGAGCACGAACGTGTCGATGGTCCTTTGGCAGATCGGAAACGTGATCGTGTTCGGATCGAGTCCGCCTGCCGTCCCGTCCGCAAGTGTCGGCTCGGAGGCGAGCTCTAGGATCTTGCCGGCGCGCACGGACTCCGTCATAACACACGAGTTCTGCGCCTGGCAGCCGGTGACGTGGAGCCCCGGATGGCGCGCTTTCATGTAGCCCGCGATACCCGCAATCAAACCGCCGCCGCCGATGGGAACGAAGACGGCATCGACGTTCTCGAGCTGCCGCTCGATCTCCAAACCTATCGTTCCCTGGCCGCCAATGACCTTGGGGTCGCTATAGGGAGAGACGTAGACCAACCCTTCCCCCTCGGCGGCTTTCATCGCTTCGAGCTCACCCTCGAGGGAATCCTGTCCCACGAGCCGCAGCTCGACCCCATAGGGCAAAAGCGCGTCCTTTTTTGCCTGCGACACGGTCTCGGGCAAATAGATGATCGCCGTCCCTCCAAGCTTTGAGAGCGCGTAAGCCACGGCCGCCGCGTGATTTCCGGAGGACGCCGTCACCACACGTTGGCGTTCGCTCTCGTCGAGCGATAAGAGCTTGTTCAAAGCACCGCGAAGCTTGAACGAGCCGGAGAGCTGCTGACTTTCGAGCTTCAAATAGACGTCGGCGCCACTTCGCTCGCTGAGCTCGTGCGACGGTTCGAGCGGGGTCTCGCGAATGTAGGGGCGGATGCGCTTTTCGGCGGCTTCCACCTCAGGCAGAATCTCTTCGTCGCGCATGTGGGCCATTGTAGTTAAAATAGCGGTTCTCAAGGAGGAAGTTGAAGTGTCGAATGCGATTCTCAACGTGCCGGCTCCGCGGAACGAGCCCGTCTACGACTATGCGCCAAAAAGCCCGGAACGGAGCGCGCTCCAAGCCGCCACCAAGGACATGCTCGGTAAAGAAATCGAGATCCCCATCATCGTTGGCGGAAAGGAAATCCGAACCGGTGATTTAGGCGAAATCCGCTGCCCTCACGACCACGGCCACGTCCTGGCCAAATATCATCGGGCCAATACGGATATCGTCCATCAAGCCGAGAAAGCGGCCGGCGAGGCCTGGCACGAGTGGTCCGTCATGGATTGGCGGGCGCGCGCGAGCGTCGTGCTGAGAATGGCGGAGCTTCTATCGACCAAATACCGGCCGATTGTGAACGCCGCAACGATGCTCGGGCAATCGAAGACCGCGCATCAAGCCGAGATCGACGCCGCGGCCGAGCTCATCGATTTCTATCGCTTCAACGCCCACTACATGCAGCAGATCTATGCCGGGCAGCCCGTCTCGAGCCCGGGCATATGGAACTACCTCGAATATCGAGCGCTCGAGGGCTTCGTGCTGGCGATTACGCCTTTCAACTTCACAGCCATAGGTGGCAACTTGTCCGTGAGCCCCGCGCTCATGGGCAACACGGTCCTGTGGAAACCAGCTTCGACAGCCGTCCTCAGCTCGTACTACCTCATGGAGCTCTTCAAAGAAGCGGGCCTTCCCGACGGCGTCATCAATTTCATCCCCGGCTCCGGTGGCAAAGTCGGTGCGCCAGCAATGGCCATGCCCACACTCGCCGGTATCCACTTCACGGGCTCGACCGAAGTCTTCCAGCTGATGTGGTCTACCGTCGGCGAGAACATCAAGAACTACAAGGTCTATCCGCGGATCGTCGGCGAGACCGGCGGCAAGAACTTCATCTTCGCGCATCCGTCGGCCAATGTCGAAGCACTCGTCGCCAATACCATCAGGGGCGCTTTCGAATATCAAGGGCAGAAATGCTCCGCGGCGTCGCGCGCTTATATCCCGGAGAGCCTTTGGAACGCGTTCAAAGAGCGCTTGGTCGCCGAAGTCGCGACGATAAAGACCGGCGACGTTACGGATTTCGGGAACTTCATGGGCGCCGTCATCGACAAACCGGCTTTCGACACCATTACGGAATACATCGATTACGCAAAAGACTCCTCGGAGGCCGAGTTCATCACGGGTGGGAGCTATGACGGCTCCAAAGGCTATTTCATCGAGCCCACGACGGTTCTTACCACCAACCCACATTTCAAGCTCATCGAGGAAGAGATCTTCGGCCCCGTGATCACGATCTATGTCTATCCAGACGACAAGTTCGAGGAGACGCTCGAGCTCTGCGACAAGACGTCCCCTTACGCTCTCACCGGCGCCATCTTCGCCGACGATCGTGTGGCGATCGAAAAAGCGTTCCGCACGCTACGTCATAGCGCGGGGAATTTCTACATCAACGACAAGCCGACGGGCGCGGTGGTGGGCCAACAACCGTTTGGCGGAAGCCGTGCCTCGGGAACGAACGACAAGGCCGGCTCCGCCGGCAATTTGACACGGTGGACGAGCATCCGCACGGTGAAAGAAACCTTCGTCCCCGCGGCCGATTACCGCTATCCTTTCTTGGAGAGCGAATAGTTGCGTCAGCTCTTTGCTGCTAGCAGATCCCGGAGAACGAACCCGACAAAGAAGAATCGCAACACCCCCGCTCCTGAGTTAAAGTCGCCATTACATGCGGTTTCCTCGTCTTCTTATGTTCTTCGTGCTCGTTCTCTCCGGCCCGCTGTACTTCTTGGCCTATCAAGCGAACCCGTCGCGACATTTCGGCATTGGACATTGGGATGGCCTTTTTCTAGCCGACGAAGAGAGTTTCTATCCGCCGCTCCGGACGAGCGGGCCGTTCCGCCATCCCGATCAATCCGTCGAGATCAGAGAGTTCGTCGGTCGGCTCACACGAAGAGACGCGGGCTTCCAAATCCCGTATCACGCACTCAGAACCCCACTTCGTCTGTCGATACGGTGCCATCGGTTCGGGCTTTCGGGCAGCATCGCGCTCACGGTCAATGGAGAACTCATCGATGAGTTCGTCTTCACCGAAAGCTCCTATCCGTGGGGCGGCATACGGGCGATCATACCTCAAAGCGTCGCCGAAAAAGGTCCGTTGAGAATCGACCTTTCGACGAAAGGCGGGACGCCGCCACCCGCTCACCTACCACCGGATCTTGGTTTCGGTGTGGACTGGCTTGAGGTCGAGCCGATGTCCGAGGGCGTCTTGTTGCTCCCCACGGGCGCTGAGTGGATGCGTTTGTTCCTCTTCCTCGTGCTCGCCTTCGTGTTTCTGCGCTTTCTCGGCACGAAACCGGCTGCGGCCGCGGTGACGATGTTCGTGCTCGTCGCGGCGGTTGCCACGGCGGTAGCGATTTATCCAGTCATCACGTCGAGAACGCTTGCATCCGCGTGGTTCCTCTTTCTCGGGCTGATGCTTCTGATTGGGCTAGCCGAGCTTGCCGATGGGCGCTCCGACGTCGCGGACGTCGCTCGGGGTCGTTGAGAGGCGTGGCTCGGAATCGGCTACAGGAAAGAGCCAGCGCGGGAGTGTCACGCGGGTCGTGCGCCAACGGTGTCCGACCCAGTACAACAGGAGGAAAAAGAAAAGCGCGGTGATCGAATGCCACCGGTCGAGGCCTAACTCTATGACCAGCTGCGCGTAAGGGGCCATGGCCGGGAGCATCCCCACATTGACCGGAGACGCCGTCAGATAAAGCGTCGCCATCCCCACGTACCACCAGGTGGAGAAGTGTCGCCAGTACACGGCACAGGTCACGAGAGGAATGACGAGATATTGGTTCGCGATGGCGCTCGCGAACACGACCATCGCGACGAGGTAGATGAAGAGCTGCTCCTGATAGCTCTTATGCCGGACGGCAAATCCTGTCGCCATCATCGCCGCGAACCACACGAATTGAAACCCCGAAAAAACTGGCACCCAAGAGAAGAGCGCCTCGATCGTCGGCAAAGGAATCGCCGCGTGTACCAGGTAGGAAAAGAACCCGTCGAGGTGTACCGAGTCATAGTGCACAACGTGGTCGAAGATGCCTTCGAGAGCGCGCTCATCGTGAATGAACGGGAGAAAACTCGCCGCGAACACTCCGAAGGGGATCAGCGAAAACACCCTTCGCAGACGGCTCTGATGCGGCCGGAAGAAAAGCCACAAGGGCAGGAAGATCAAAACATGCTTGGCGACGAGCGAGAGCCCGAGCATCGTCATCGCGAGTCCGAAACGTAGCGGATGGGGAGCACTGTCTTTGTCGAGCAAAAGGCAGGCGCCAAATCCGAGCACAATCGCGACATTCTCGAAGTGGGAGTGGAAGCCAGTAATGAGCAGGGAAACGGGATTCAAGAGAAAGAGGGCGCCCGCGACGAAGGAGCGGCATCGGACCAGCAAGAAAGCGATCACGACATCGACCAACGAGAGGAACAGCGCCATCAGGCGGTGGAAGTCCTCGAGCGACGCCGTTCCGAGAAAGTGCAACTGAGCGTAGCGCGTGCCAGCACAGACGTAGCTCCAGATGGGGCCCCAGTTGCTGCGCTCCGTTTCCGCATAGACGATCTTGCCATCGAGGACGAGCTCGCCGAGGAGTACCCAAGATTCCAGATCGATGTTGTGCCCGAGACCTGCGAGCGCCACTTTGGCGCCGGTGGACAGAACGGCCAGCGCGGCGAAAAGCGTGAAGAGGGACCCCTTGGAGAGCGAAGCAAAGTCGAAACCGAGCCACCTCGATCGGGTCTCGAGCGTCATGGTGCCAAGATTCGATACCGCACGACCGCGATTGTCAAGGCCTCCCCTCTCGATCCGTCGATTACCGCCATCCTCAGGACGTGCGGATCAAGTGGGCGTTCAGGTCGCGCATTTCCGCGGCCGCGTCGTCCATGAACGTGTTGGCGAAGAGGATAGAGCCGACACCCGTTTCGCGGTTGAAGTCGATCCGCGTGTTCACGCCCGGATCGGCGCCGCCGTGGCCCCAAAAAGGAAGCCCGCCGACGTCGCGCACATACCAGCATAGCCCCCAGATCTCCTCGGAGTGCACTTTGAGCATGGTGTCGACCGTCTCCTTTTTCAAGATGGGCTCACCACCACGCAAATAGGCGTTCATGTAGAGCGCGAGCTGCCTCACGCTCGTGCGCAGAAAGCCGTCCGGATAGTTCGGATGGTTGTAGAGACAATTCGCGAGGTAGCCGTCGGCCTCGGCCACGGCACCTATGGCGCCGAGCGGCTCGCCTCCCCAGGTCGGACCGCGCGCCTCACCTTGCTCGATCCACGTATAGGGGATCGCGTGCTTCGCGGTGTCTATATCGGCCAAGAACCACGACGTCTCCAACATAGCGAGGGGCTCGAAGATGTGACTCTTGCAGTAATCCGCGAAAGGCTCGTCCGACAGCACTTCGACGAGATGGCCGAGGAGGCCGAAGGCAACGTTGCAATAGGTGTAGCGCTCACCCGGCCCCCACGGGTGGAAGTTCTCATCCTCGTTGTAGAAACGTCCGCCCGGCGTGAAGTATTCCTCGAGCCACTCAGAAAGAGTTATCTCGGGGTCGCCGCAGACGTAGTTTCTCGAATATGAAGTCCCGTCGGCGATGCCGGAGGTATGGGTCAAAAGCTGCCGAAACGTGACCGCCGCCTTCGGGTTCACCGTGAAGGAAAGTACGGCGTTCACGTCGTCATCGAGACGAAACGCTCCTTGTTCCCAAAGCTGCATCAGCGCCGTGGCGGTAAACGTCTTCGAGATCGACGCGATGTTTTGAATCGTGTCGAGGTCGATCGGTGTTTTCTTCTCTAGATCGGAGAACCCATAGGCGATCTCACGAACCATCTCTCCGTTTCGCATCACGCACCCGGTGAGGCCCGGGATATGCATCGTCTCCATGCGCGCTACGAAGAAATCGTCACGTTCAGGTTCTTCGCTGCGCGAGCAGCCATAGATGGCACCCGCAGCAGCCACCTTCAGGAAATCGCGGCGTCTCATCTTCATGGCATCGATTATAATCCCCAGAATCAGTAGCCGCGCTCGGGATCGACGACGTTTCTGAGCGTCTTGCCCGCGCGGAATCGCTCGAGGTTGGCGCAGAAAAGCTCCACGACTTTGGACTGCCAGCCTTCGATATCACCGGTATGCGGCGTGATGACGACGTTCGCTAGATCCCAGAGCTCGCTTTCGGCGGGGAGCGGCTCTGTCTCGAACACGTCGAGAACCGCGCCCCGAAGCGCGCCCTCGCGAAGCATGCGCGCCAAAGCTCTCTCGTCCACGATCCCGCCGCGGGAAATATTGACGAGCACCGAGCCAGGCTTCATCGAAGTAAGCACGTGCTCTGAAACGAGACCAAGTGTTTTTTCCGTGCGGGGAAGCGTTACCGCGAGGAAGTCCGCGTCTTCGAGCACCTCGATGAGCTTGTCGACCCCAACGGCATCCCCTTGCGGCCGTGCCCGCACGCCTACCACCTGAAGACCGAGCGCTTGCGCCTTCGCGGCAACGCGCGTTCCGATAGCTCCGAGCCCGAGCACGACGAGTCTTTGGCCGTTCGAAGGCCGAAGCGGCTTTGGCTCCCAGAGGTGGTCGCGCTGTTGCCGGAAGAAAGCCGGAAAGTGAAGGTTGAACATCAGCATCGCGCAAACGACGTAATCCGCGAGGGCTTCGTCGTGAATGCCCGAGGCCGATGTGACCCGGACCCGCGAGCTGAACGGGCGCAAGTGGTCGACGCCGGCCGAATCGCACTGCACCCACTCGACAGAGGGCGCGCTTGAGAGCAGAAGCTCTCGCGGGAAAGGCGCGCCGATCTTGCCCGTGAGCACGACCGTGGGCTCGAACCGGCGCAGCGCTTCACCGAGTGCTTCGTAGCTCGAGCACGTTTCGAGCGCCAGCTCGGGATAGCGAGCGCGGATCGGCGCCCTGTAGATATCCGGCTCACGCGCAAGAACGAGAACGCGCGGCTCGCTCACAGCCTTCAAGTCACGAGCTGGCGCTTTTGGAACTCGGGGCGGCGCCAAGCTTCGGTCTCGACAATTTTCTTCAGGACCAGGGCGGCTTCCCACACGTCGCTATATCGGAGATAGAGCGGCGTGAGCCCGAACCGTAAAACGTCGGGGGCGCGAAAATCTCCAATCACTCCGTTCGCGATGAGCGCCTGCATGATCGGGTATCCATCGTCGTGCCGAAGTGAGACTTGGCTTCCGCGCCTTTTGCTCTCCAGCGGGCATGCGATCTCGAGCCCACATCCTTCGACGAGCTCGAGAAACAAATCGCCCATCCGTTGTGATTTCTTGCGTAGCTCCTTCATGTCCACCCGCGTCGCGATCTCGACGCCCACTTCGAGCGCCGCCATCGCGAGAATGGACGGCGTGCCGCAGAGTTGCCGACCGATCCCTGGAGCCGGGCGATAATCCGCATCGAAAGCGAAGGGGGAAGCGTGTCCCATCCAGCCGCTCAGTGGAGGGTCGATGTCGTCCTGGTGCCGCTTGGCGACGAAAAGAAACGCAGGCGCGCCGGGGCCGCCGTTCAAATATTTGTAGCCGCATCCCACGGCGAAATCCGCTCCCGACGCGTTCAGCTCGACAGGTAGCGCTCCCACGCTGTGGCTCAAGTCCCAGACGACGAGAGCCCCCGCATCATGGGCGCGCCGAGTGACCTCCGCCATGTCGTGAACTTCCCCCGTCTTGAAGTCGACATGGGTGAGGGCGACTACAGCGACATCGTCCCCCAAGGCGTCGTTCAGCTCCGAGCGCGGCACCATGCGCAGCCCGTGCTCGCCGCCCAGAAATGAGGAAAGCCCCTGGGCGATGTACAGATCGGTAGGAAAGTTCTCTTGCTCCGAAACGATGATGCCGCGTCCCGGCCGGAGACCCAGCGCCGCCCCGAGCATCTTGAATAAGTTGATGGAAGTGGTGTCCGCGGCGATCACTTCGCCAGCGTCGGCGCCGATCAGTCGGGCGATTTGATCGCCGACGCGGCGCGGAAGATGAATCCAGTCATGCGCGTTCCAGCTCTTGATGAGGTCGTGGCCCCACTCGTCTTCAATGAGCGTGCGAATCCGCTCCGGCGTTTTTCGAGGGAGAGCTCCGAGCGAGTTTCCGTCGAGATAGTACAAGCCTTCCGGAACGTGGAATTCTTCGCGAAACGGCGCCAAAGGGTCACAGGCGTCCCAGGCGGCGATCTCCTCGCTCGTAAGCTCCGTCATCTCAAATCGCCGTCCGAACGGACCAGAGCTCGGGAAAGAACTGCAAGCCCAGAGCCTTTTGGAGATAAGACACGCCTGACGTTCCTCCCGTGCCGCGTTTGTGGCCGATGATGCGCTCGACAGTTTTCATGTGCGCGAAACGCCACTGCTGGAACTTGTGCTCGAGATCGACCAGCTTCTCCGCGAGCTCGTAGAGATCCCAATGGGTCTCGACGTCTCGGTAGACCTCGAGCCACGCGGCTTCGACATCAGCGTGAGGCTCGTAGGGCTCGCTCCAATCACGCTCCACACGATCTTTCGGAATATCGAAGCCACGACGCGCGAGCACCCGGACGGTTTCGTCATAGATGCTCGGCGCCTCGAGCGTTTTTTTGAGGCGCGCGTAAATCTCGGGCTCCTCGCGATGCACTTCGATGAGCTCCTTGTTCTTGTTACCGAGCATGAACTCGAGCGTGCGGTACTGATAGGACTGAAACCCGGAGCTTTGCAGCAGCTGGTCGCGAAAGGACATAAAGTCCAGAGGCGTCATCGTCGACAATACGTCCCAAGAAAGAATGAGCTGGCCTTGGATGCGGGCAACGCGTGCGAGCATTTTGAACGCGGGGTTGAGCTCGTCCGACTGAATTTGGCGCAGCACACCGGTGAGCTCGTGAAGCGTGAGCTTCATCCAGAGCTCGGTCACCTGATGGATGACGATGAAGAGCATCTCGTCGGGACATTCCGAGAGCGGCTTCTGCGCGCTCAGGAGCTGCTCGAGATTGAGATAGCTTCCATAGCTCAGGCCCCCTGAGGGCTTCCAATGGATCTTCTCCCCCGATAAATCGACAGCGCCAGTCTGGACGTCTTTGGGCATAACCGCGATGGTAATCGACCCGGAGCACTTGGGCAAGAAGGAGTCGTCCGCGATTCTACGACTTCGCTAATGCATGGGGAGTGGCTGGTCTTCCGATACGGAGGTGGCAAAGAGGTTCGCCAGGCGGTTGAGATTGAGGACGTCGAGCTGGCTGAATCCGTTTTCCCGCCCTTTGCTCAAGTGGATGAGGCCGGCGACACCCTCTCCCGCGCTGAGCGGCACATCGACATAGGTGTGTTGCTGGGGGGGAGCGCCCTGCGGCGCTAGCTCTGGCTTCACCAACCGGCTTACACGACAATCGATATCGCTTCTCACTTCCAGGCCGCATTTGTGCCGGAAGGCGTTCAGAATGTGGGTGCGCACCCGAGTGATGAACGCCTCGTCTGCCGGAAAGCGCGTTTGGATCTCGAGAGACGCCGGCTCGTCTATGAGAAGGAGCCCCGCGACGTCGTATTCCACGACTTCATGGAGCGAGTCCATCAGGGAATGGGCCATTTGCCGAAGGTCCGTGCCGCCGCGCTTCCGCGCGAGCGAGGCGGCAACGAACAAAGCCAGTCGCTCGGTCAGGGCCACGGGGTCGGCGCAGCAGCCTTTCTTCCATCCGATTTCGAGGAAACCTTCGTCTCTTCCCCGGACGAGGATAGGAGCCCTTACGGGCTCCTCCTGCTTTTCTGTCGGGTCGGCGCCGCCTTCCGCTACCTGCTCCACCACCATCTCCCGATCCTTCGCTTCGCGGCCAAGCCAAAGACGCGCCGAGTGGACGCCACCGCCCTCGACCAGCTCGGTCGCGATGGCCGTAGCCACCTCGACGGGGGAAGCAAACTGCCCGACGAGCTCTCCGGCAGAGCGAAGCGCCGCCAAGTAGGGGGCTTGTTGACTCTCGATTCCTTCCACAACCTCGTGACCGGCGGAGGCAAGGCGGCTTTTGGAGTCGAGGTCGGGCTCATCGAGGGAAGGCGCAGGCGCGGAGAGGTTCCGCTTCAGCCCGTCGGGGCGATCGGCGTTGACCAAAGCTTCGAGGGTCGAATGGTAAGTTTCCTCTACGAGCTCGAGAGCCTCACGAAGCTGGGCGGTTCTCTCCTTCACCTTCTTCTCCAGGTTCTGGTGATGTTCTCTGTTCTCTCGAACCAGCCGGACTCTCTCGATAGCTCGCAAGGCGGAGATACCGAGCTCGTCCAAGTCAATGGGCTTCACCAAGTAGTCTTCGGCTCCACTTTTCAGGCAGTCGACGGCGGTTCGGGGATTGGTATCGCCAGTAAGCATGATTACCGCCATTTGCGGCCAGCGCTCCTTGAGCTCCTCGAGCAGCCAGATCCCGTCACGACCCCGCATGTGAATGTCGACGATGGTCAGGATCGGGGACTCCGCAAAAGCCGTGGCCACAGCTTCTCGCGCGTCCGCTGCCATGCAGCATTGAAGTCCTTGGCGTGTCAGCCCTCGGCGGATGACCTCTCGGACGTCCGCCTCGTCGTCCACTATTAGTACTTTGCCTTTGGCTCCCATGTTGTCTTCCCAAAGATGTTCCGCGGTGTTACCGCGGGCCGGTCACGCCGATTTCGCTTGGCTCACTCCGCGCATCTCCGCAATGCGGTCAACAAGCTCCTCCATGTCGAACGGCTTGTACATGAATGCGTCCGCACCACTCCAGGTCTGAAGGAACTCCTCTCGTTCCTTCTCGGGAATGGTCCTGGCCGTAAGAAGCAGAATCTGGGTCCGCTTGGGCAGCTTCCCCTCCTTCTCGTCCTCTCGGATGAAACGAGACACTTGGTAGCCGTTCTCCTTGGGCATCATCACGTCCAGCACGACGATGTCGGGCTGCTCTCTGCGGGTCACGTCGAGGGCCTCGGCGCCATCGAACGCGGTAAAAACTTCATAGCCCTCGTCCTCCAGACGGAAACTGATCGTGTCGACGATATCGCTTTGGTCGTCTGCCACCAGGATTTTTCCTTTGTTGCTCGTCATGCGGTCGCTCCTAAGTCTCGCCTTACCGATCAAAAATATGGAGCAAGGCCCGTGCCGTTTTGCCTGGCAACGCGCTTTTGTTCGAAAAATCGGGGAAAGTCAGGCGGCATAGGGCTTTGCCGCCATCCCGCCTTCGCCAAGGCTTCGGCGGGCAAGCAGCCTGTCACTAGTGGGCTCGATGACACTTGTGTCAAATCTGCGCAAGGAGCCATCGTGGAACAGCGGGAAGGTCTCAAATCGAGACAGGCGGCGGACGCGTGTCGCCTCGGCAAGGCGAAAGGCGCTCCAGGAGGATTTTCTCTAATGCCTTGAAACACTGTCGATTAGCGACCGGCTCGGAACCACGAGGTCCCGTCCTCCATACTTCGTATATCCGGACTACGTTTGAGCAGGATGGCACACTCCATGCAACCATTTGTACTTCCACGATCTGCCAACGCATCAAACGTATAGGTGATTTGACAGCGGGAGGGGTTTCTGAGCACTGAGGCGAATTCAAGATGGCAGGCTACATCGTGAAACCCGTGCTGGCTCCGGCATTGCGCGGGACGCCTCGAGCCGTTGTCGCGGCAAGCTCAGGAGAGCCCACCGGCGACGCCGTTTTGAACGTAAGCTCGCTGTTCGAACGATTGGGCGAAAGCCGCGATTTGCTCTCGGAGCTCATCGAAGTCTTCTTCGAGGACAAGGAAATGACGATGACCGACCTGCGGGATGGCCTGTCTCGCTCGGACCCCGTTGCCGTTAGAGGTGCGATCCACAAACTCCACGGCGCCCTCGAGAACCTCGGGGCCGAAGCGGCTTCTCGGGCGGCGCTCCGACTCGAGAACATTGCGCGTGGCCGCGAGCTCGGTCCGGCGAAAGAAGCCCATTTCGCGCTGGAGCGCGAGATGGAAAAGCTCGAGCCAGAGCTGGCTGCCCTGGCAGAGGAGGAAAGGCAAAGAACAGGGACGGGCCTCGGCCACACAGGAGCGGGGTCATGACGGCCACCAGGATCGCGGGCTGGTTGACGTCGCTGGTCGACAGTGCCGTGGGTGAAAGCGCAAAAGTTGAAATCCCTCCTGGCGCATCCTGGGAGGAGGCCTGGTCCGCCGCCGCGTCGGCCTGCGGGGGAGACGAGACAAAGCTTGCCGAAGTGGTAGCCTCTCATTTCGATCTCGCCCTCGCCGACTTGACGCAGTCCGAGCCCACCGCAGTCAGGTTAGTGCCAGAAAAAGTCGCGCGGCAATATGGCGTGCTCCCTCTCCGCGAAAATGACCGCCACCTGGTGGTGGCAACTTCCGATCCCTCGAATTTGGACATGGAAGAAGCCCTGCGCTTCGCATCCGGAAGACCGGTGCGTTTCGAGATTGCGCCACCTGAAGCGATTCGAGAAGCCTTCGACACGCTGTACTCGGCCAGCCGCACGCTCGAGGGTATTCTCGAACGCCTCGGGGTCAATCTCGGGGAAAGCGTTCGAGTGTTGTCGCACACGAAGTCGGAAACGAGGGGCAAAGAGGATCACCAAACGGCACCGGTCGTCAAGATGACGAATCTCATCTTGCACGAAGCCGCCGCGGAGAACGCGAGCGACATCCATATCGAGCCGGGCCGCGAATTCGGGACGGTGCGCTTCCGGGTCGATGGCGTCCTGCGAGAGTACATGAAGTTGCCGATTGACGCCCTGAATCGCGTGGTCTCACGGATCAAAGTGATGGGATCCCTTGACATTGCGGACCGGCTCCGACCTCACGACGGGCACGCGAGCATCGCGATCGGAAGCCGGGCCTACGACCTGCGCATATCCACCGTACCCACGCGAGAGACAGAAAAAGCGGTTATCCGCATACTCGAGCCAGAGTCGACCCTCGGGCTCGAGGATTTACAGATGCTCGATCACGAGCTCGAACGTTTGCGGCGTTTGCTCGCCCATCGCAGCGGGATCGCGGTGGTGACCGGCCCCACGGGCTCGGGCAAGACGACCACCGTCTACGGCGGCATCCGGGAGCTCGCTACAGGCGATGTAAACATCATGAGCGTGGAAGACCCGGTGGAGTACGAGTTGGCCGGAGTGACGCAGATCCAGGTAGAGCCTCGCCGCGGCGTGACTTTCGCCTCGGCCCTGCGTGCCATCTTGAGGCAGGACCCCGACGTGATCTTCGTTGGGGAAATCCGGGACAGGGAGACCGCGGAGGTCGCCGTTCAAGCAAGCGCCACCGGACACCTGGTGCTCGCCACGCTCCACGCTCCCGACGCCGTTGGCGTGGTGTCTCGCCTCATTGACATCGGTCTGGATCGTGCCTCGATTGCAACATCTCTTCGGGGAGTGGTGGCGCAGCGGCTGGTGAGACGCGTTTGCGCGGCCTGCGTCGAGCCGTTCGAAGGGTCCTCCTCGCCGAAGGAGTGGCGCCTTGCGTCAGCCTATGGCGTAAAGCCGAAGGTGCGCGCCCCCGGGTGCAAACATTGTGGACACACGGGATTCCGGGGTCGTTTCCCAATCGCCGAGGTCCTTCTCTCAGACCGCGAGCTGGAATCAAAAATAACGAGCGGGGCACCGATGCAGGAGCTGGAGAAAATCGCGATATCCGGCGGTTTGAGGCTGATGCAAGAAGTGGCTCTCGAGCGGGTCAAATCGGGAGAGACGACTCTCGAAGAGATCGCGCGGGTCCTTGGCGAGCTGCCCGCAGAGCCTGTGCGTCGTTCCACGAGTGACGAGGTGCTCGTTGTCGATGACGACGCCGTCAATCGCAGGGTGGCACGGGGTCTCTTGGAAAAAGCGGGTTTCCAAGTTGCCGAGGCCGTAGACGGTGTCGACGCCCTCGAGCAGATCGAGCGCGGCTCCCACAGTCTAGTCGTGCTCGATCTCATGATGCCCAAGCTCGACGGCTATGGGGTGCTCGCCAAGCTGAGGGCCTCCCCACGCACGGTCGGTCTTCCGGTCGTGGTGCTCACCGCCACAGGCGACGTCAACGCCGAAGTCCGATTAATGGAAGCGGGGGCCGACGACTACGTTCGAAAACCTATCGAACCGCTGCGTTTCGTGGCTCGCATCAAAGCGGCTTTACGACGTGTGGCCGCCGCTTGAGGTCGATGGACGGATGCGAACCGAGACACGGCGGCGAACGTGAGAAGGACGAGAGAGGAACGAAGCCACTTGTTTTCCTTCTCGGATTGGTCCATCAAGCGAAAGCTGAACTTCATCATCACACTGACCTGTTGCGTCACCTTGGTTTTGGCTTGCGCCGCCCTTGCCGCTTACGAGCTCGTGTCGAACAAAAACGCGATGGTGCGCGAGCTCTCGGTGCTGGCGGAAATGCTTGGAGCCAACAACATGGCCGCCCTATCTTTTCGAGATCCCGAGACGGCCGAGAAAACCCTCGCCGCGCTACGAACTGTGCCGGAAATCGTGCACGCGTATGTTTACGATGCCGGCGGCACGCTGTTCGCCCAGTACCAACGTGAGGCTCTCGATTCGAGCCCGACCTTACCGAGTGCGGAAGCCGCGGGCCACCGCTTCGAAGACGGGCACTTAATCCTTTTCCGCCCCTTGGTCCTCGATGGCCAGCTCATCGGAAGCCTTTACATCAAGTCGGATCTTCAAGCGCTCTATTCGGGCCTACAGCGATACGCTGCTGCCGTCGGCTTCGTGCTCGTGATCTCGATATTCGTGGCGTTCGTAGTATCGACCAAGCTTCAAAAGGTCATCTCTCAGCCGATCTCTCAGTTGGCGCAGGCGGTTTCCAATCTCGGAAAAGGCAAGCTGACGACGAGAATCGACACGGTATCGGGGGATGAACTGGGTGCCCTGGCCAAAGCGTTCAATCGGATGGCGCAGGATTTGAGTGCGACCACTGTCTCCAAAGACTATTTCGACAACATCCTCCAATCCATGGTCGAGAGCCTGATCGTCACGGGTCCTGAGGAAAGAATCGAAAGCGTCAATCAAGCGACCACGACGATTCTCGGCTACGAGGAGAAGGACCTGCTGGGAAGGCCCATGAGCATGATCCTCGGAGGGGGGCCATCTGGCGGGTCGACCATCCAAAGCCTCATCGAGACCGGGGAGCACGGATCCGCTGGCCTGGAAACGACCTACTTGGCGAAGGACGGAAGCCAGATACCTGTTTCCTTTTCTTGCTCCGTGATGCGCGATCAAAACGGCAAGGTTCGAGGCACAATCTGTGTCGCAAAGAACATGGCCGAGCGGAAGTTGGCGGAGAAAGAGATGGTCCGAGCGAGGGAGATCGCTCGTGAAGCCTCGCGCCTGAAGTCCGAGTTCCTGGCCAACGTGAGCCACGAGGTCCGCACGCCCATGAACGGTATCATGGGCATGACGGAGCTCGTCCTGAGCACCGACCTCTCTGGGGAGCAGCGTGAGTACCTGGAAACGGTAAAGGCCTCGGCGCACACATTGCTGAGCGTACTCGACGACATCTTGGATTTCTCGAAGATCGAGTCGGGAATGCTCACCCTGGAGAGCATTCCCTTTCGCTTCCGCGAGAGCCTGGGTGAGTCGCTCGACGCCTTCAATCTCCTCGCACGCCAGAAGGGGCTCGAGCTTTCGATGGAGGTCGCAACTGACGTTCCCGAGTCGGTGGAAGGCGATCCGGGGCGGCTGCGCCAGATCCTCGTCAACCTCGTAGGCAACGCCGTCAAGTTCACCGAGGAGGGAGCGATCAAGGTACGCGTGGAGGTGGACTCCACGAGCGATGACGGCGTCGTTCTCCACTTCTCGGTCCTCGACACGGGAATCGGCATCCCCGCCGAAAAACAGAAGCTCATTTTCGACGCCTTCTCCCAGGCGGACGGCTCCAGCACCCGAGCCTATGGTGGCACCGGGCTCGGGCTCTCCATCAGCTCCGAGCTCGTGGCTCTCATGAATGGCCGGATCTGGGTAGAAAGCCGGCTAGGCAGGGGAAGCACCTTCCACTTCACCGCCCCCCTGCGCACGGACAAAAAAGCCACGCACGAAGCGGTACCAGGCAAGCTGGCGCCTCAGGCGTCCCCGAGTCTCGTTACCCAAGCTCCGATGCCACAACGGCGACGGACGCTTCGTGTGTTGGTCGCCGAGGACGAGCCGACCAACCGTATCGTGGTCACGCGTCTCTTGGAACGACACGGCCACAGAGTCTCTACCGCCGCGAATGGAAGTCAAGCTTTGAGCGCCGTCCAGAGAGAGGAATACGACCTCGTCTTCATGGACGTGCAGATGCCGATCATGGATGGCTTCGAGGCCACCGCTGGCATCCGCCAACTGGAAAAGACGACCGGCAAGCATCTCCCTATCGTGGCGCTGACCGCCCTCGCCATGAAGGGCGACCGAGAACGCTGCCTTCAAGCGGGAATGGATGATTACCTCACCAAGCCCGTCCGCTCCGAGGAGCTCTTATCGGTCATCAAAGCTGTGGCTGACGGGACGATTGCAGAGGCCGCGGCAAAAGCGAGCTCGAGCGCCCCCTCCGAAACCTCGGCGCCCAGCGGAACACCGACGGACATTCTCGAAAGCCAGTGCCTTCTCGATCGGGTCAACGGAGATCAAGAATTGCTCGCTGAGGTCATCGGGGTTTTCTTCAAAGAGGCTCCAGGAGTGCTCGCGGACATCAACGATGGTTTCGCGCGTCAGGACGCCCAGAGAGTGAGTCGGGCTGCCCACCGGATCGAAGGGACTCTAGGCACCGTGGGCGGCATCGCCTCCGCCCAAGCCGCTAACCGGCTCCAGACTTGGGCCAGTGAGGGCGAGCTCGATAAGGCGGGAAGAGCCCTCGAGGAGCTCGAGCGAGAGATGGAAAGACTGACGCCGGAGCTGACCGCCCTGGCAAACGGAGACTTTCGCTCGAGCCGTATTGCGTGAGCTTCCGTGTCGCGCGACCAGGACTAGCCTCTAGTCAAATAGGACCGCCTCTTCACCGCGCTCCGCGATGAGCTTGTCGGCCCCCTCGACGATCAAATCCCGCCGCGCCAGCATCGCTTCGAGCTGACGTTTCGCGAGCCACTTGCCGAGGGGTTCTTGCAAGACCTCCATCGTGAGCCCGCGAAGCGCCTCGAGAACGGATCGTGAAAAGCGCTGGGGCTTGATCTCTTCGATCAGCTTTTTACTATTCCGGAAGGCCCGAGAGTGATCGATAGCCCAGATTTTGCCGTCGCCGACGAGAACGTTTCGCACATTCTTGTAGTCGATATTGTGGGTGAGCAGGTGAAAAAGACGCAAGTTGAGCATCCCTTCCACATAGCCCTTCGGTGACTTGATCGGGATGTTCTCTTGCTGCCTGTCCCACTCCGTGACCGTGCCGTGAACCCAGAGTGAAAGAGAGCCGGTCTCACCGCGAATCGTACGCTCGACAGCGGGTGGAACGAAACCAAGGCCGAGCAATTTGTCGAGCTCATAGGCCGCGATCTCGAATTTGTAGGAGTCGCGAAAATCGCGCGCCACCTTCCCGTCCACGCGCGTGAGCCCTCGTTTGAAGATGTCCACGGTTTTCCACGCAGCCGGAGACGTCGTCGTGCCGTCCGAAAGCGTCAGCCTTTGGGGCTTGGTGACCCCAATGCCGATATCCTCACTGCCTTCGATCTTGGCTTCACGGAGGAATATTTCAGCCTCCGAGCCGGTGAGGAGAAGACCGTCTTGCGACGGAGAAGCACTAACGAGTACGACGCTCGCGAGCACGATAGCAGGCCACATTGGACGCCTCCCATCTCGAATGTGTAAAGCGGAATAGATTCTAATCCAAAACCTTTTGCCCACGCTACCGTCAACCGGGTTCACCTTGAGGGCCCGGTCGTTATATCCTCGACGGTCGAGAGGAGGGACATCATGAAACGCAGAGATTTCTTGCTCGCTTGCACCGGAGCCGCGCTGTTCGAGAGGGCGGTGCGCGCAGAAAAATACGAGCAGGCCGGGCTCCCGCGCGACGTCAGAATCACTCGAGTCGTCGGCTTCAACGTCGAGAGCCGTCGGTCGAAGGTCGCCGGTAAAAACTCTCGGCTCGACGTTCACGGGGACCGAGCCACGGATCGGATGCTGCGCGTCTACACCAATACCGGACTCGAAGGCATCGGCAACTGCCGCGCAGAGCGAGAGGAAGCGGAAGCGCTCTTGGGCAAGAACCCTTTCGATTATTACCAACCTGACCACGGTCGCATGGTCGGCCCTCTAGGAAGCGGGACCATGCCGCTATGGGATCTGCTCGGCCGGGCCGTGGACAAGCCGCTCCACACCCTGCTCGGCAGTGGGGGGCCCGAGCGCGTTCCCGTCTATGACGGCTCGCTCTACTTCGCCGACCTTTTGCCTCAATACGAGCGGAGTTGGCGCGACCGGTTTCGCGAAGAGATCGACATGGGCCAGGCCGCGGGGCACATCGCTTTCAAAGTAAAGGTCGGCCGCGGCGCGAAGTGGATGTCGCGCGAGGAAGGGGATGCTCGAGACAGGCAAGTCTTACGCGTGATCCGCGAACATGGCGGTGATGAAATGTTGTTGGGTATCGACGCCAATAACGGCTACGACCTCGAGGGCACGAAGCGGTTCTTCGAGGAAGTCGGTGAGCTGAACATCGCTTTCGCGGAAGAAATGTTTCCCGAGGTCGTCGAGGAGCTTCTCGAGCTCAAAGCGTTCCTGGAAGACAAAGGCTTCGAGACACTCATCGCCGATGGCGAGACCCAGGGCGAGCTCGAAGTGTTCAAACCTTTCATCGCTGCCAAAGCGATCGAGATCTACCAGGCCGATATGAATCGTTTTGGGTTCGAGGGTATCCTGAAAGAAGCCGGGTGGGCAAAAGAGCAGGGCTTGATGGTGGCACCTCACAACTGGGGCTCACTCGTTGGCTTCTACATGCAGCTCCATGTCGGCCGAGCGATCACCAATTTCTATCGCGCGGAGCACGACCCGCTGTCGAACGAGATATTGGTGGCGGAAGGCTATGACATCGACGGCGGGACCGCCACGCTTCCACAAGAGCCCGGCGCCGGCATCACTATCAACGAATCCAAATTCGCTTCGGACGCAACCATTCGCTTCGACGTGAGCGCATGACGGGAGGGGCTCGTTGCCCTCTGCCTCTAGAGTTTTTTTGCAACCCTCCGGCGGCCCCATCCGTCTAACGTTCGAAAGAGAAGGAGGGTTCGATCTGATGAAGCGGAATGCATGGATTGTGGCGGGGGTTATCGCTCTAACTGCGTGGGCGACAGGTGTTTCAGGGGCCGAGGAAAGAGGATCTTTCGAGCGCAGCCTCGAGGTTACTGGGCGTGTCGAGCTCGACGTGCGAACAGGCTCGGGGAGCATCTCCGTCAAAACCGGCGGTGATGGCGTCGTCCGCATTCACGGCAAGATAACGGCACGCAAGGCGGGTGCTGCGGCGAAAATAGGCCGCTTGGAAGCGAACCCACCCATTGAGCAAAACGGCAACGTCATCTCTATCGGAGAGATCGACGACCGCGACCTTCGGCGCAACGTGAGCATCAGCTACGAGATCGTCGTACCTGCCAACACCGAATTGGTCGCGAAGAGCGGCTCGGGGAGCCAGTCGATCGGCGATATCGCCGGCCCGGTCGAGGCGTCGAGCGGCTCCGGTAGTCTCCAGATCGGAAGCATTGGCGGCAACGTGACCGCATCGACGGGATCCGGAAGCATCCGGGTCGAGGCCGTCACCGGAGCGCTTCGCGCCGAAACCGGAAGCGGGAGCGTCGTTCTCGAGGAAACGGCCGGCGATGTCGAGGTCGAAACCGGATCCGGCTCCGTCCGGGTGCACGGCGTTCGCGGAGCTTTGGAAGTGAGCACCGGAAGCGGGGCCATCGAAGCCGAGGGCGATTTAGCAGCCGATTGGCGGCTAAACGCTTCCTCTGGCGGCATCCGTGTACGTATCCCTAGCGACGCTGCTTTCGAGCTGCGCGCGCGCACGAGCTCCGGTCACATCGACTCCGATCACCCCGTCACCGTCGTGGGGAAATTGAGCCGCAAAGAACTGAACGGGACGGTACGCGGCGGCGGCCCTCGACTCGATCTGAAAACCTCCTCGGGAAGCATCCGCATCCGCTAAATCTCGCTGCTCGAAACACTCGAAGAAAGCTTCAGCGGATTTACGTTTCGGAGCTAGATCAATATTAGGAAAAGCGTAACGCAAAGGCGCAAAGTATATTGATCGAGCGATAACTCGGCAGTTTGCGAGGGCTTCCCCCCCCATCTCGTAGCGTTTCTCCCACACTTCTGAGGGGTGGCGGCGCCTCTAAGTTGTTGATTTTAAGTGCCTAATGCACGGCACAGCTCTTGCTGATCGTTCTCTTGGCGCTCTCTGAACCTCCAAAAGCGAGCCTTGATGACGAAGTCTTCCACGATACGCACGGTGAACCAGTGGGTTCTCCTCATCTTTCTCTTGTCCGGGATGACGGGCCTGGTCTACGAGATCGTGTGGATGAAGCTGCTCGTTCTCGTCATGGGGAACACGGTCTACTCGACCACCACCGTACTCGCGGCGTTCATGGGCGGGCTCGGGCTCGGCAGCTTACTCGCGGGTCGCTTCCTGCATCGCATCTCGCTGCCGCTCAAGACCTACGGCTACCTCGAAGGCGCCATCGGGCTATATGCCCTCGCGGTGCCGCTTCTCATCGCGGCCGCGGACCCTCTCTTCGGTGCGCTTTATCGAAGCGGCGCTGCGTCGAGCTTGTCCCTCGTTCGTCTCATCGTGTGCGGCGGGATCCTTCTCGTCCCAACCACGTTGATGGGTGCGACGCTCCCGCTGTTGAGCGCTTATCTCGCGGACCGGAAGACCGATCTCGGCTGGACGATCGGCAAGCTTTACGGCATCAACACGCTCGGTGCCGTTTTTGGAGCAGCATCCGCCGGATTTCTGCTCATCCCGAATCTCGGTTTGAGCTGGTCGTCGAGAGGCGCCGCGTTCGTCAATCTCGCCATCGCTGGGCTGATCCTTTGGCGCTTCAAGGAAACACCGATCGAAGCCCCGACGGCCGAGAGCGCAAAGCCAGACAGGCCGGACAGCAAGAAAAACAAAAAACGAAAAAACCGCAAGGCACCACGAGCCGAGAGCGCGAAGCCGTTCACCATTTGGGATCGCCAAACTCGGACTGGAGCGCTCATCGCGATAGCACTCGCCGGCGCCGCCGCGATGATCTATCAGCTCGCGTGGACACGCGTCCTCTCGCTGGTCATCGGCTCCTCGGTCTACGCCTTCAGCTTGATCGTGACAGGTTTCGTCGCGGGGCTCGCGCTCGGGGCACTGGCGTGGTCGAAGCTTCTCGACGGGCGTCAGAATGCTCCAGTGTGGTTGGCTGGTCTGCAGGCAGCGACCGGCCTCTTCTCACTTTTGACGGTCACGATTCTCGGGAGACTACCCCTTTACATGACCGAGCTCATGCTCGCGAAGTCACGCTCGTTTCGCGAGATGCAGTTTCTCGAGCTCGGGCTCGTGCTCCTCGTCGTGCTCGTCCCGACATTCTTGATGGGCGCCGCTTTCCCGCTCGCGGCACGCATCTCGACAACGACCCTCGAGCGTTTTGGCCGCTCTGTTGGCGACGTCTACGCGCTCAATACGCTCGGCGCCATCACGGGCACGCTCGTAGGAGGTTTTTTTCTCATCCCGACTCTCGGCACCGAGAGCACCATCGCCGTCGCCGTGGGCATCAACGTTGTCGCCGCCGTTCTCGTCTTGCTCTTTGCGTCCAACCTTTCCCTCGCGCGCGTCGCGTTTCCGCTCGCCGTCATCGGCGCGACGCTTCTGGTTTGGCCGCTGACACCGTCCTTCGACCCTCGCCTTCTTGCGAGCGGCCCCCATATTTACGCGGAGCGCTATCAGAGCGTCGCGAGGACGAAGAGCATCGCGCTCGAATCAGCGATGAAGGGCGGCGAGCAGGTCTTTTTCAAAGAAGGGCTCCACGCGACGGTGTCCGTGGAAAAAACGGACCCCGGCGACTTCGCGCTCCAGGTCAACGGCAAAACCGACGCTTCTGCCAAAGGCGACGCTGCAACGCAGCTCTCACTCGGCCACTTCCCGATGCTGTTCCACCCGCACGCCGAGAGCGCGCTCATCATTGGCCTCGGAAGCGGCATGACCCTCGGCGCCGTAGAGCAGTACCCGGTCAAATCCATTGACGTGGTGGAGCTAGAAAAACGCGTCGTCGAAGCCAACGAGTTCTTTCGACCCTTCAACCATCACGCGCTCGACGACCCCCGCGTGCGCCTTCTCATCACCGACGGACGCCAGCATCTCACCTATACGGACCGGCGCTACGACGTGATCATCTCCGAGCCGTCGAACCCCTGGATCGCTGGGATGAGCAGCCTGTTCACCCGAGAATTCTTCGAGCAAGCCAAAGCGCGGCTCCGTGAAGGAGGCGTCATGTGCCAATGGGTGCACGCCTATTCGATGTCGTCGCTCAACTTCAAAACGATCCTCGCGACCTTTCAGTCCGTGTTTCCTCGCATGGGTCTCTGGGAGATCGATCCAGGCGGGGACTACATCCTTCTCGGTTTCGCCCACGACCAACCGATCGACCTCGACGCTATCCGGTCGCGTTTTGCCGACGAGCGCTTTCGCGCCGACTTCACCACGATGAACCAACGAAGCGCCGAGACGCTCTTGGCGCGCGTGCTGCTCGGACCGGACGAAGCGGCCGACTATGTCGCGGAGGCGCCAATCCACACGGATGACAACGCGCTCCTCGAATATTCCGCACCCAAGAGTTTTTTCGATGCGGGACGGCGTCCTCTTCTCGAAGACCTCTACCGCCATCGCGCCAAGCCTGCAGGGATCCGAAAGCTGCTCGGGCTTCCCGACGTCGCTGGGCTGGAAGCGGCCTACGAAGCGCGCAGTGCCGTTTTGGAAGGATTTCGATGGACGCTCGAGGGCGAAGGCGCGAAGGCAGCGGCGTCGCTCACACGAGCCCTCGAGCTGGACCCGAGGGACGCCGACGCGGTCTCGATGCTCCATCGCCTCTACAACCAGACAGGAAAAAAGGAGGATGCTCTCGGGCGGGACGACATCGCCCTGGAAGCGTTCGAAAGAGCGGCCGAGACCGTCGAGCATTTCGTCGATGGCGACCCGTCCCAGTTGCGACACCACTTTCGCCTGAACGTCGAGTACGGCGATACGCTCGTGCGGCTGGGAACGCTCTACTTCGAGCGCGACCGCATCGAGGAAGCGAAGTCCGTTCTAGAGCTGGCGCTCGAGGGCGACGCCGACAACGCGGAAATACACAATAATGTTGGGGCGACCTACGAGGCCGCCGGCTTGCTCGAGGAAGCGCTCTACGAGTTCGAGCGCGCGGTCGAGATCCATCCGTCTTTCGCTTCCGCGCACATGAATGCCGCGAATATCTATCTACGAGCTGGGCTGCTCGATCGGGCTATCGCAAGCTATCGGGAAGCTCAAAGACATTGGCCAGAGTTCGAGATGACTCATTACAACCTGGGCGTCGCGTTCTATCAGAGCGGTTCCTGGGACGAGGCGGAGATCGAGTGGGCCCGAGCACTCGCGCTGAAGCCCGATTTCGAGGAGGCGAAAAAAGCTGTGGCGCGTCTCAACGAGCGGCGCGCCAAGGGCGAAACGCCACCCGTGCGGCGCCGCTAACTCGGGCAAAGCTCGCGTGGTGGAGTCCGCGCTTCCTGTGGGCTAGAATCGCTCTGCTATGCCACGAACCGTTCTCGCCATCGCGCTATCCCTCGTTTGCTCGCACGGGGTTTTTTCTGAAACGCTCTTGATCGCGGACAAGACCGCGGACGCTCTTCTCTATTTCGACACGGCGTCGTTAGAAGTCACACGCGCTGTGCCCGTCGGCGGGAACCCGCACGAAGTCGTCGTCACGCGCGACGGCCGCTACGCGATCACTTCCAACTCTCGCAGCAACACCGTTTCGATCGTCGACCTCTCAAAAGGCGAAGAGGTTGACCGGCTCGCCTCACCTCGATTCCAATATCCGCACGGAATGGCCTTGCATCCGAATGGGGTGTGGCTCTATCTGACGAACGAACAGACCCGTCATGTTTTCACCATCGACTTGGAAAAACGGCAGATCGTCGACGAGCTCTCGACCGGGATGGGCGGCTCGCACATGGTCGTTCTCACCGCCGACGGTGCGCGGGCGTATATTGCGAACCGCGAGTCCGGCACCGTGAGTCTCTGGAAGACGGCGAGCCAGAAATCCATCGCCCACGCCGAGGCCGGGAGCGGAGCGGAAGGCATTGCGCTCTCGCACGACGAACGCTGGCTGCTGGTTGCGAATCGAAACGATAACAACCTGCATCTATTTTCTACTGCGCCGGATTTGAGACTCGAGGCCGAGATCGCGGTGGGCGAGGGTCCCGTGCGCGTGGCCATATCACCCGACGATCGTCGTGCGTTCGTCACCCATCGCGCTTCGGCCCAGGTTTACGTCATCGACCTCGCCACTCGCAAGGTGACCGCCAAGATGGCCGTGGGCGAAGGACCCGGAGGCATGGCGTTCGACGGCGCCGGCAGCCGGCTCTTCGTCGCGAACACGAGCGCGGGGACGGTATCGGTCGTCGACCTCGAGACGTTGAAGGTCCTCTCTACCCATAATGCGGGAGAGGGTCCCGACGGGTTGTGGGTCACTTCCCTGCCGTAACCCATTTGGTCAGTACAGCCTTTCCGTGTCGAGCACGTTCAAGAGAGGCTCGTCGTTCAGAAAGCGGCGCAGGTTATCACAGAACAAGTCGGTGAGGCGCTCGTTCTCCCGGTTGCTCGTGCTCGCCGAGTGCGGGCTCACGAGAACATTGGGCATCTCCCATAACGGGCTTTCGGGCGGGAGGGGCTCTTTCTCGAACACATCCAAACAGGCGCCGCCGAGATGGCCGGAGCGCAGTACATCCACTAGGGCGGACTCGTCCACCAGAACGCCTCGACCCAGATTGATGAGGACGGCGCCTTTCGGTAGGAGCTCGAGCTCGTCGCGGCCGAGCATCCCCTCCGTTTCCGGGGTGTGCGGCGTGGTAAGGACGAGAAACTCCGAGCGTGGCAACACGTCGCGGAGATTCGCGAGCGTGTGCAGCTCGTCGAGGTGAAGTGACGCCGGCTCGATGCCTTCGATATGTCGTTTGATGCCGAGAACGTGCATCCGCATCGCCCGCGCCATGCGGCCGATCTCGGCGCCTACGGCACCGACACCGACAATGCCCAAAGTGCGTCCGTCGAGATCCGTGCCCGCGTGACGCTCCCAATGTTTGCGCTCCTGGTCGCGCTGCAGCCGCACGAGCTTCTTGTTGAACATCAACATAGAAAGGAGACAGAACTCGGCGAGAGGCTGTACATGGACACCTCTTGCCGTCGTGAAGACGACCTCCGGAAGGCGCCGGTCGTAGCCTCGACGTTTCACGAACTGGCCGATGCCCGAGCTCGTCGCCTGGATCCATCGCAGCTTGGGCACGAGATCGGGCAAATCTTCTAGATGGGTCGCGTCGAAGTCGAAGAGGATCTCCGCGCTCTCGAGCAAGCTCCGCCAGCGTTGCTCTTGCTCTTCGCTGCGCTCGACGTCCTTTCCATTGTGATCGGCCGGGTAGCGAGGCGGCCTCAGCAAGTCCGGCGCGTAGAGAACGTGCAGCCTCGCATCGACTTGCCGGATGCGCTCGACGTGCTCCGGCTCCAAATAGCTCGCGATGAGAATGGTGTAGTGGTCTCGCTCCGTCATAGGAGGGCGAGTGTACCTCACGAACGGAGCGCGGTCACTGGGTCGATGCGGGCCGCACGCAAGGCCGGCAACAGTGTGGCGGCGAAAGCCACGAGCACGAGGACCACGGTCGCACCGAGATAGCTGGTCGCGGCGTTTGGATATTCGAACTCCGGTCCCATGACGCCGAGAATCGTGAAAGCGCGTCCCGAGAGCGAAATCGTCTGGCCAACGATTGTAGGATCGGCGCCGTAGCGACGCCGCCACGCGCCGTGGCTCAGCACG
>SMYC01000077.1 GCA_004356105.1 Acidobacteriota bacterium
ATCATTCTGTAGACAGAACCGAGCACCCATTTTTGAGCTAACTGCTTGAATTTGTTCAGGTTCTTGTCTTTTTGGCCAGGGAACTTCAGTTTAAAAACGCCGCTAAAAGCAAGGAGAGGTGGGGATAGGAGGGGATGTGGGGATAAGAAAGAATTTGCTTCAGAACGTGGTACAAAATCCTCGGTTCTGACGGGTTAGAGCCTAGTCGGTAATCGAGTTAGCCGCAGGACACGGCGGCGAGTGGTTGGACGTGTCCTACTGAAAATGGAACCGAGGCGCGAAGCGCCGAGCACGACGGCTGACCGCTGAATGCTGACCGCTCGCGGCGGACATTTGGTTGCGGCCCGCCGCGCTGTGCCTCTGTGGTTGTTCTTTTCTAATTTTTTCTCACGTCCATAGTCTCTACTGCCCCGGAAACAGCTTTCCTTCCCGGTCGAGCGCCATGAGCATCTTCACGACGGTGCCGTAGCTCTGGACGCCACCTTGTACCTGCATCGTTTTGAGATATTGGTCGTTGATCGTGTGGGCAACGATGGCCGCGGGACCTTCGTACCGGCGCCAGAAATCTCGGATCGCTCGAAGGTCGTCTTTGGGGCCGTCGCCCAGGAGCTCCCATGCCGCGTCGACCTCGTCGCGCGGGCGGTAGTTGGACGCCTCGCTAAGGAGATAGCGCGTCGCGAAGAGATAGGCCGCGTAGCGGAAATAGGTCGTGTTTGCGGGCTGGGCGCAGGCGAGAAAGGCCGCGAAGTTCGCTTCGCCTTCATGGGTAATCCCGCGTTGGTGCGCTTTTTCATGCGCGACGACCATGGGGAGCGCGACATCTGGTTGGAGCGCGTTGACGGAAGGCTCGCCAGTAAAAGGAACGAAGATTCCGCTGATGCCGAGATAGGAGAAAAGCGTGGAGCTTTGGAGCGCTTTCGCCGGCGTGGGTCGGAACGACAGAGAATCCCCCGGTAGCGCGAGACGGCCATAGGCGTCGTCGAGCCGATGGTTCAAGTCTTCGAATCCGAACGGAAGGGCCGTCGGCGACTCTCGAGGAAGAAGCTCTTCATAGAGCTCCGAAGTGAGCCTCGCGGCGCGTCTTCCCGCATCGAGCACCTCACTCGCATCGATTCCCTCTCGCGATAAGCCTAGCCTTTCTTGGAGAGAGGGCCGCGCGTAGTTGAATCCCCACAGGCACAGAAACGTGAGTGCGACCGCCCCCGCAATCACCCAAATGGCAACGACCGCTCTTCGGAGTCGGTCTCGTTTGCCTCTAGACCAACGGTAGATCCCGTAAACGAGAAGCAGGACGAGCGCTACGAAAAGGGGCTCCGCGAGCGAGAACGACAGAGGACCAAACATCGCGAAACCGCGCGCGACGAGCGGGTACAGTCCCCTCGAGTAGAGCGCGTCGGTGACGGTGGGGAATTGGAAAGCGAGATAGGCGCTCGACGTGGCGAGTGGAAGCAGCGACAAAGAAACGATGCGGCTCTTTGAACTCATCGACGGCTTACCCCGGACATGTCGTCAGTTTAGCGGAAGTTCTAACTGTTTCTTTGGATTTGTGTTCAAGAAAATGAAGTCTTCTCGTGCCGTCTCTAGCCAAATCGTGGAATCTCGGACCGAATGCCATGGCGGCTGCGATCGGTGACCGGGGAAAGAGCCACTCGATTTTGGTCTTTTATCCGGTTTTGTTGCGTACCCTCGGCCTCCGCAAGATTCGCACGCCCGCGCAACAGGCCGATCTTGCGCGTGCGATGGCGCGCGTGCTCGCGCATGTCGTCGCGCCAGGATGCGGGCACGCGGTGAGTGGGTTGATGGCACGTCAGCTCACCCGTCACGTGCTCCTACGTAGGAAGATAGAGCTCGACATCGTGAGTCGCACCGCTGCGCACGCGGTGATCGAGAAGCTCGTCGATACCGTTACCCGTGGCAGACGCGGCTCGGGCACGAAACGCTAATTGACCTTTTGCGCCTTTCCGATCCATAAATGGCTCCGTGTACGATGTTGTGGTCGTGGGTGGAGGGATCGTGGGTTTGGCAACGGCCCACGAGGTTTTGCAACGGAAGCCGACAGCATCGGTCATCGTTCTCGAGAAAGAGAATCGTCTCGCCGCTCATCAAACGGGACACAATAGCGGGGTCATACATTCAGGCATCTACTACGAGCCAGGATCTCTGAAAGCGAGGATCTGCCGCCTAGGGATCCGCAAGCTAACGGAGTTTTGTGCGGTCAATGATATCTCCTACGATCTCTGCGGCAAAGTCATCGTGGCCACCAACGAGGATGAACGAAAGCGCCTTCATGCGCTTTACGAGCGCGGGCGCGCGAACGGCGTGTCCGGGCTCGAGCTTCTCTCACCGGACGCGCTGAAAAATATCGAGCCACATGCGGAAGGTGTCGAGGCACTGCTCTCGCCTGAGACGGGCATCGTCGACTACCGGCACGTCGCCGAGAAACTCGCCGAGCGGATCGAGGGCGCCGGCGGCACGATACGGAAAAGCGCACGCGTTGCCGGTCTAGAACGACGCTCGGGCTCTACCGTCGTGTTGTCCAGTGCGGGCGACGTGGAGGCGAGGCGCGTCGTCTGCTGCGCGGGCCTTCAAGCGGACCGCGTCGCGAAGTTTTCGGATGGCGCAAAGAAGCTGCTCGTGGTCCCTTTCCGTGGCGAGTATTATCGCTTGAAGCCGCACCGGCGTGGTCTCGTCAAAAACCTCATCTACCCCGTACCCGATCCACGCTTTCCTTTTCTCGGCGTGCACTTTACGCGGCGCGTTGACGGAGAGATCGAGGCGGGTCCGAACGCGGTGCTGGCGCTCAAGCGGGAAGGCTATCGCAAGTCGGATGTCGACTGGAGAGATGTAGGCGAGATGCTGCGTTTTGCCGGTTTCTGGCGCATGGGAATAAAGCATTGGACTCGGGCGGCTCGCGAATATTACCGATCGCTCTCGAAGGGTGCCTTCGTTCGCGGGCTCAAACGCCTCGTCCCGGAGATCACGGGCGATGACCTCGAGGTGGGCGGCGCCGGTGTGCGCGCGATCGCCCTCGAGCCCAACGGCAACCTCGTGGACGATTTCCGTGTCGAGTGCATCGACGACGTCGTCCATGTCTTGAACGCGCCTTCTCCCGCAGCGACGAGCTCGCTCGCTATCGCCGAGCACATTGTGAGCTTTCTCGACGAAGATATGTGCTAGCATCCCCGCCTCGTTCGGGAGGAAAAACATGGGTCGCATTCGATCGTTTCTCGTCATCTTCGTACTCGCGCTAGTCTCGCTCCCGGCCTTTGGCCAGGACGTTGCCGTACGCGCATCGCTTCTCGTGGATCCGAGCTTAGACGCACCGATTACGAATCCGGTGATCGTCATCCGTGATGGCAAGGTCGAAGCGGTCGGGACCGACCTCGCCATTCCGTCTGGCATGCGCGTGATCGATCTCAGCGGCCATACGATCTTGCCGGGGCTCATCGATTGTCACGTACATATTGCGGGAAGGCCTGGCGATGGCGGCGACACCCACAAGCTTCAAGAGTCGGTTGCCTATGAAGCGATCTACAGCGTCGCGCATGCCAAGATCACGCTCGAATCGGGCTTTACGACGATTCGGAATATCGGCGCGGGAAACTATTCCGACGCAGCGCTTCGCGACATGATCAATCGTGGCGTCGTCCCCGGCCCGCGCATGTGGGTGGCGACGCGGGGTATCGGCGCGACGGGCGGCCACGCGGACATTAACGGTTGGAACTCGGATCTCGACCTTCCGGGCTATGCTCAAATCGCGGACGGTGTGGACGAGCTTCGAAAAGCTGTCCGGACGCAGATCAAACATGGCGCCGATGTCATCAAAGTGACCGCCACCGGTGGTGTGCTCTCCGTGGGCGACGCGCTCACCGACCAGCAATATTCCTACGAAGAGCTCGTCGCGATCGTGGAGACCGCAAGAATGCTCGGCACCAAGGTCGCGGCCCATGCGCATTCGCCGGCAGGAATGAACGACGCCATTCGCGCCGGGGTGGCTTCGATCGAGCACGGGAGCCTCATCGATGACGAGGGGATTCGCCTCGCCAAGGAGCATGGAACGTTTATCGTGCCCACGCTCTATACGCTCGATTTCATCATCGACGAAGGTCCGGAGAACGGTATTCCCGCATATGCGATCGAGAAAGCGAAAGCCATGGTGGTGCAGCAACGGGAGCGTCTCGGGATCGCGTTTCACGCGGGCGTCAAGTTCGCTTACGGCACCGACGCCGCGGTCTTTCCACATGGACGCAATGCCAAGGATTTCAAAATCCTTGTCGAGAAGCTCGACGTTCAAGCGATAGAGGCGATCCGCATGGCGACGATGAACGCTGCCGAGCTCATCGGGGTCGAGGATCAGGTGGGCAGTCTCGAGCCCGGCAAGTGGGGAGACCTCATTGCCGTAGCCGGCAACCCACTCGACGACATCGGTCTCCTCGAGGATGTGAAGTTCGTCATGAAAGGCGGGGTGGTCTACAAAACACCAAATCATCCGTAAATAACTTCTACAATGTGAATATGCGATCGACCACGGTGCGAGGGACACTCGGGGCATTCGGCCTCGTGATCGTGCTCACGACGCCTCTTGCGAGCGAGGCCCAGCCTTGTGTGGCCGGCATGGCGGGCGGCTTTCCCTGTAACCGCGTCGACTTGCTCGCTTTCATGCCGCTCGAGCAACTGGGCGGTGCGACAGTCGAGGCGAACGACCTTTGGGGATGGACCGACGCCGAGACTGGGCGGGAATTCGTGCTCCTCGGGATGAGAAACGGCACGGCCTTTATCGAGATCACGAACCCGACGGTGCCGATCTATCTAGGGCGGCTTCCCACGCGATCCGCGTCGAGCTCCTGGCGAGACGTCAAGGTCCACAAACACCACGCCTTCATCGTCTCCGAAGCTTCCGCCCACGGCATGCAGGTCTTCGACCTCACGGCGCTTCTCGACGTGGCGGCGCCGCCCGTCGAGTTCTCGATTGTGGCGCATTACAACGCGGAATTCTTGTCGAATGCGCACAACATCGCGATCAACGAGGACTCAGGATTCGGTTACATTTTAGGCTCCAATACCTGTCGCGGCGGCCTGCACATGGTGAACCTCGACAAGCCGCGGAAGCCGCAATTCGCCGGATGTTTCAGCGCCGATGGCTACACGCACGACGCGCAGTGCGTCTCTTATGTCGGGCCCGATAGCGACTACCGGGACAGCGAAGTCTGCTTCGCGTTCAACGAGGACACGCTCACCATCGTCGATGTGACGAACAAGGCCGCCCCGCGCTCGATCTCACGTACGAGTTATCCCGGCGTCGGCTATACGCATCAGGGCTGGGTGAGCGACGACCACATGTTTCTACTTCTTGGCGACGAGGCTGACGAGCAGGACTTCGGGCACAACACGGTAACGAGGATCTGGGATCTGGCCGACCTCGACCGTCCGCTGCTCATAGGCGTGCACGAAGCTCCGTACGCCGCCATCGATCACAATATCTACATTCGCGGCAGGCTCGTCTTTCAGGCGAACAACCGAGCGGGGCTCCGCTTGTTCAATCTCGACGCCGTCGCGGACGGAAGGCTCAATCCCGCCGGTTTCTTCGATATCTATCCTCTGGACAACGCGCCACGATTCAACGGTGCGTGGAGCGTCTATCCCTTCTTCCCGAGTGGTGTCGTCGCCGTGAGTGGCGTCGAGCAAGGCCTTTTTCTTCTCGACCCCGCCGCTGTCAGCTCGTCCCCCTAGCGTCTATCTCACGCCAGGCAACCCAGGACGCCTCTTGGACCGCGGAGACGGTTCTGACGGGTTCCAAAACAGCGGGGAGGAGATCGGTCATGCCGGTCTTTTCTTTGTGGCGAGCTCGGTGACGAGATAGACGATCAGACTGAACGCGGTCATCGTGAGAGAGGCCGGGGGCTTCAGCGGAAGATCCGATGTCCAGGGCTCGAAGAAGTAGCTCCAATCGGCGAAGTAGTGAACGAGCCACAGCCCGAGCCCGACGAGCATGGACGCGATCGCCGGCATCGGCGAATCTGGTTTGCGATAGAGGCCCATGGCGAGCGGCACGAACATCCCGACTAGAGGAAGCTCGTAAGCGTCTTCGAGAAGCGTGTAGGCGCTCTCGCCGGCAAAAGCGAAGCCGAGGCTGGCAACGGTCACGATCACGACCGCGATCCGGGTCAACGTCAGAGGAGAGAAGAAGCCGCGGTTCACATATTCGAGAACGTTCTGCGACAAAACGCTAGCCGGGGAGAGGATGGCGCTATCGATCGTGGAGAGCACCGCGGAAGCGAGAACGACCGTGAAGATGACGGCGGGGAGCGGTTCCAAGAAGCTGTGCGCGAGCGCGGGGAGAATGGCCTGCTCGAGACTGTCGGGCGCCAGGATGCGCCCCGCGAGCCCGAGGGTAACCGGGATGAGGCCGAAAATGATGTAGAGAATACCGCCGGCATAGCAAGCGTTCACGGCGGTGCGCGCCGAGCGCGCCGAAAAAATGCGCTGCATCAAATCCTGACCTGGTATGTTGCCGAGAGCCCCCACGGTGAAAATAGCGAGCCACTCGAAAAGACGCTGTATCGATCCCGTGGGGATAGGCTCGCGCATCTCCGGTGGGGTGTCGGCCCAGAGGCGGGCGAGCCCGGAAAGCATGCTACCGTCGCCGAGCGTCACGAGCGTGGTCCAACCGAGGACGACGAGTCCGATCAAGACGAGACTGATTTGAAACGCGTCGGTCAGCGTGACCGACCACATGCCGCCCATGAGTGTGTAGCCGACGGCCACCACGGCGACGAGCAAGATGCCCGCCGTCATGTCGAGGCCGAAGAACAAATTGAGCATCCCTGCGAAGGCCACCAACTGAGCGGCGATCCAGCCAAAATAACTCGGTACCATCACGGCGGCGGAAATGACCTCCGCCCTTTTGTCGAATTTTTGGCGAAAGAAATCACTCACCGTGAGGAGTTTCATCTCCCAGAGAGGACGTGCGAAGAATAATGCGGCCACGATGAGACAAAAGCCGGCGCCGAAGGGCTCGAGCGCGGCGCTGTGCAATCCTTCGCGGCGAACTTCGTCGGCGGCGGCGAGAATTGTTCCGGCGCCGAACCATGTGCCGAGAAGCGTTGCTGTCGCCAGCGGGAAGCTGAGCCGCCGGCCAGCGACAATGAAGTCCTCGCTGTTCTGGACGCGCCCGCGCATGCGAAAGGCGAGTGCGTAGAGGCCGACGACGTAAGCGACGAGCGTGGCGCCGAGAATCCAAGTGAAGCCAGGATCGAAATTCACGTCGTCTTGGCGTCACTCCTGTGGAGGTCCGCTACTTGCTCGAGCATGGCGTCGGATTCGGGGCGCCCAACGAGACCACCGACAAGCATTGCGACTGCGCTCGCGGGGAGCGCCACGAGGATGGGTGAGAGCCCGACGTCGAGGATGCCGAAATGCACCAGGACATAGGTGACGGCACCGAGTACGAGAGCAAGGACGCCGCCGAGCAGATTCGCGCGCTTCCACCAGATGCCGGCGACCGTCGGGACGAAGAGACTCGCGCTGAGAATCCCCACTCCGGCCGTGTAGAACTGGGAGATGAGCTCGGGCGGGGAGAACGCCCAATAGAGCGCCAGAAGCCCAATGCCCCAGGCGGAGCCGATGCGGATGGTGGTGCTCATTCTTTCGCTCGCGTGCTCCCGCAAAACGTTCCCGAGCAGATCGTGGGCGATGGCAGAGCTGCACGCGAGCAGGAGCGCATCGGTCGTGGACATCACGGCTGCCAAGACAGCGGCGACGGCAATCCCGCGGATGACGGGCGGGAACTCCGATTCCATCACGCGGAGAAAGACCTGATCTGCATCTGCGAGCCCGGGGAAGTTCAGTTTGCCGACGGGCACGATTGCGAGACAAGCTGCGAGGATCATCATGCTATAGGCGATCATCGCTAGATTGAGCGACAACTGCGCGCCACGCGCGTCTTTCGCGGAGAATACACGCATGACAATATGAGGGATGACAGGGATGGCCGTAGCCCAGATCACGAAATAGCCGAGATAGCTCGAGACAGGCTGATTGGTGACGCGACCAAGCTCGGGCGCGACGCGCGTTGCTTGGTCCATGAGCTCGAAGGGCGAGCCGGCACGCCAGACCATTACGAGCGCCGTCCCTACCACCACGGCGAGCATGAGAAGTCCCTGGATGACGTCGGTCCACGTGATGGCGATCATCCCACCTATAGAGACGTAGAGGATGAAGACGACGGTCGCCAATGTGAGCGCGGTGTCATAGGGGATGCCGAGGAGCGCATTGGCGGTGATCCCCGCGGCCTTCATCTGCGCGACGATGTAAATCGTGAAGGCGATGATGATGAGGATGGGCACGAGGTAGCGGACGATCGCCGAAGGGTAGCGGTACGCGAGAAAGTCTGTGATCGTGTACCGGCCGAAATTTCGCAGTGGACGCGCGACGAGCAGTGACGCAAGGGGAAAACCAATCACCGCGCCCGCGAAGAGTGCGAGCGTCGCCGGGATGCCTTGAGAATAGGCGAGTCCCATGACCCCGATGATCGAGCCTCCGCTCGCAAGGCTCGCCATGATCGCCATGGCGTTGACGAACGTCCCTATGCGCCGTCCGGCGACCCAATATTCGTCGCGCGACCCGAGGACTCTCTTCGAAGCATAGATGCCGATGCCGATACATCCCGCGAGGTAGAACAGGACGAGTACGCGTTCGATGAGCATGTGAGGGGGCCTTAAGGGCGGCGCTCGCGAAGGAAGGCAAAAAGCGCGACCACAGGCGAGATCACCATGAGAGCCGCCATGAACCACCCGAAAGCGGCCATCCCCGCGATTTCGATCGTGCGCCAGCGTGGCATGAAAGACACGATCGAGAACAAAATCAAGAACGAGAGTGCTCCCAGCTCGCTACCTCGCATCGGGAAAAACGCTTTCATGTCTTTCTCACCTCGCCAAACGGACGCGGCATCCTAACGCAAGGTGTGACATGGAGGCAATGCGAGCGGCTGGTATAATCCCCGCCCGATGCGCATCATCACTTGGAACGTCAACTCGGTAAGGGCCCGCCTCGATCGCCTTTTGGGTGTTCTCGAACGCCATGAGCCGGATGCGATTTGTTTGCAAGAGCTGAAAATGGCTGAGGAGGAGTTTCCAGCGCTCAGGCTCGAGCAAGCGGGCTATCACTCCGCGATATTTGGACAAAAGACCTATAACGGCGTCGCCATCTTGAGCAAGGCGCCACCCGGGAACGTGACGCGCTCTCTCGAGGATAGCGCCGACGATTCCCAGGCGCGACTGATCGCGGCCGATGTCGCGGGCGTGCGGGTGATCTCGGTCTACGTGCCCAATGGCGGCGATGTGACCTCGGAGAAGTGGAGCTACAAGCTCGAATGGTTATCGCGTCTCCACGAATATCTCGAAGCCAAAGCTGACCCCAAGAAGCCGCTCGCGGTCTGCGGCGACTTCAACATCACCCCCGACGACAAAGACGTCAAACATCCCGAGCTGTGGGCCGAGACCGTGCTGTGTCACCGTGAGGTGCGCGGCGCCTTTGACCGACTCATCGACTGGGGGCTCGTCGACGCCTTCCGAGTCGTGCATCCCGAGGGCGGTATCTACTCGTGGTGGGACTACCGGCGGCTAGGCTTCCAGAAAAATAACGGCCTCCGCATCGACGGCATCCTCGTCACGAAGCCCCTGGCCGAGCGCATCCAGGGCGCCTTCGTCGACCGCGACGAACGCAAGGGAAGCAAACCCTCGGACCACGCCCCGCTCATCCTCGATTTCTCTGACTAACCCCATCGCGCGAGAGCAAGAGATCAATATTAAAAAAAGCGTAACGCAAAGGCGCAAAGGCGCAAAGGAAAAGAAAGAAACCCCCGCCTGTGCGCCGTGCATTACTTTCTCACCGCTCGACGTAGGTTCTGATAAGTGAACGAGCCTAGAATCTAGCGACAAAAGCATTTCCTTTCATCTTCTTTTTCTTCTTGTTTTTCCTTTGCGCCTTTGCGCCTTTGCGCCTTTGCGCCTTTGCGTTACGCTTTTCTTAATGTTGATCTAGCTCTACCCGTCATTAATCGCGTCGACGTCTAGACGCTTTCAGGCGCCGCGTTTGCATCTGGAGCACGCGTGAAGTATCAACGCAGGCCATGTTCAACTCTGCGTTCTTCCAGAAGTACCTTCTGCCGGGATTCGTTTTTCAATCGTTGGTCATCGCCGGCGGCTACGGCACCGGGCGCGAGCTCGTCGAGTTTTTCCTGAACTTCGGCCCAGGTGGCGGCCTTCTCGCGATGTGGCTCGTTTCGACGGTGATCTGGAGCGCGGTAGGTGCCGTGACCTTCGAGCTCGCGCGTCTGACGAAGACGTACGAGTATCGAAGCTTTTCCCGCGTTCTCCTCGGTCCGGCATGGTGGCTCTATGAGATCTGCTACCTGATCATGATGATCATCGTTCTGTCCGTCATCGCGGCGGCGGCGGGGAGCATCGTCGAGCAGATCTTTTCGCTGCCTTATCTCGTCGGGGTCGCGATGATGATGGCCGGCGTCGGTTTTCTCGTGCTGAAGGGCACGGCGCTCGTCGAGAAATTCCTCTCTTTTTGGTCGCTCGTGCTCTACGCGGTCTACCTAGCGTTTTTCGTCGCGTGCTTCGTCTCCTTTGGTGATGACATTGTTGCGACGCTGGGTGCTTTCGAGATCAAGCCAGGCTGGTTCCTGGGCGGGATCGAATA
The DNA here is from genome assembly GCA_004356105.1 of Acidobacteriota bacterium. Lineage (GTDB taxonomy): Bacteria > Acidobacteriota > Vicinamibacteria > Marinacidobacterales > SMYC01 > SMYC01. Next base: position 10,708 of record SMYC01000077.1, read on the forward strand.
TGCCGCCTATAATGTCGGTATACTCCCGGCCGTTCTCTTCGCCATTCGCCATCAGACGTGCCGCAAAGAGGCGTTAACGGCCGGCGTTCTCTTGGGACCCATCGCGATCATCCCGGGCTTCTTCTTTTATGTGGCGATGTTAGGGCTCTACCCGCAGGTCTTGTCCGAGACCGTACCATCCATCCTCCTGCTCGAGCGCGTCGGCTCGCGCGCCCTTCTATTGACATTCCAAATCATGCTTCTCGGCACACTCGTCGAGACCGGGACGGGACTCATCCACGCCTTCAACGAGCGTCTCTCGCGCTCTTTCGAGGAACGGGGGAAGCACCTCCCGACGGGAATGCGCCCGGTCGTCGCGGTCGCCCTGCTGGCTCTAGCGACGCGGCTCGCGCAGGCGGGTCTGGATGAATTGATCTCCACCGGTTACCGGGCCATCACTTACGGTTTTTGGGCCGTTTATCTACTGCCGGTATTGACGCTCGGCATTTGGAAAATCGCCACGAGATCTGGCCGAGAGTGAGCGCCTTTGTTAGACTGCTTGGCTGTGTCGAAACTGGCAAGTGAAGCTCGAGCCTCTTCCGAGGCGCGGCTTCTGCTGGATATTCTGGAAACTCTAGGCAGCTCCTTGGACCTGAGCCACACTGCCGATCATGTGTTGGCCGGATCGAGGGCGCTGTTTGCGTTCGAAACCGCAAGCATCTACGTTCGCGAGCGTCATGGCGGAGCGATGGTGTGCCAGCGTGCGCGAGCCGAAAGCGAAGCCGCGCGTGAAGCTCGGAGACTCGAGTCCGCCGAGGATCTGCCGGGACGGGTCCTGCGCACCGGGCGCGCCTCGTCTCAGCTCACCGTGACGGACGAGGACAGAGGCCCGAACCTCCAGGAGTCCACTCTCGCGGCGATTGCAGCGCCGATCATCGGAGGGGGAGGGCGTGTGCTCGGCGTCATCACGGTGGAGTCCAACGATAGGTCACGTTACACGAATGACGATCTCGAGATCTTGATGAGCTATAGCCGGGCGGCGGCACCGTCTATCGAGAGAGCGCTTCTTTACGCGGAGAACGTGAGCGGCCGCCGGAGCACGAGTGAGCTCGAGGTCGCGCGGCAGGTCATGTCGGGGCTTCTGCCGAGTGAGGCGCCTCGGCTCGACGGCTTCGACATCGCCGCGGTCATCGAGCCGGCCTACGAAGTCGGCGGCGACTACTATGATTACATCCCGCTCGGAAGCGATCGCTGGGCCGTTGCGATGGCAGACGTGTCGGGCAAGGGCGCACCCGCGGCGCTCGTCGTGGCCGCTATGCGCGCGACACTCTATACGCTCGCGAAACGCGAGCTCGCGTTGAGGGCGATCCTGCAGCGTGCGAACGAGTTCATCCACGCTTCGACGGGCCCGAAAGCGAAATATGTCACGCTGTTCTACTTGGTGCTCGATGCGCAAGCGCGGCGCTTCATTTATATCAACGCGGGACATCTCCCTCCGATCGTGCTTCGCAAGAATGGCCACGTGGAGCTCTTGCGCTCCGGCGGCTTTCCACTCGGCTTTTTCGACAACCCCCGTTATTTCGAACAATTCGTTCAACTCGATAGCGGTGACCTCCTTTGTCTCTATACCGACGGCATCACCGAAGCAACCAACGCGGAGGACGAGGACTATGGCCGGGGCCGTTTGCTCGACATCTTGAAAGAGCACCAAGGCGCGGCCGCGGCTGAAGTCTGTCGAACCGTTCTGAGCGACGTCCGTCGCTTCAGTGGCGGTGCCCCGAAGGACGACGCCACGGTTTTGGTGATTCGCGCTCTCTGAGGTTAGGCGCTTACCCGTCAGAAGCGAGGATTTCGTTCGCGTTTTAGATCTAGATCTAGCCGGTAGCTGAAGCCAAATCAAATAATCGCGCCGACAACGAGGAAGCAAATCGTGGCTGCCCCCCCCATTGCAAGCGCGTAGGGTAGCTGGGTGTTCACGTGATCGATGTGATCCGAGCCCGCGGCCATAGACGAGATGATGGTCGTGTCCGAGATGGGAGAGCAGTGGTCGCCGAAGATCCCGCCTGCAAGCACGGCGCCGATCGTCAGATGGAGATGAGCGCCGATGACCTCGGCCATCGGAATGCCAATTGGCAGCATGATAGCGAACGTGCCCCAGGATGTTCCGGTGGAGAAGGCGATGAAGCCAGTCAAGACGAAGAGGATGGTGGGCACGAGCGAAGGGCTGAGGAGGCCTTCGGAGAGCCCGGCGAGATATTCCCCCGTTCGAAGCTCTGTCGACATGGCGCCGATCGCGAAAGCCATCATCATCAGGAGCACGACGGGCATCAGCCCGCCAATCCCGTTCATGACGAGCTCCATGAACTCGCTCAGGCTGAAGATGCGCTGTACCGTGTAGAGGACGTAAGCTACCGTGATCGCGAGGACCACGGCCCAAAGCACCGACGTGGACCCGCTCCCTGCGAGGATATCCCCACCACCGGTGATGTACAGGCCTGCCGGCATCGCTACGAGCATCGTCAACAGCGGAACGATCATGTTGCGTGCCTGCGGCTGAACGCCTTGTTTGGTCGAAAGCGCCAGAACCTCCGCGGAAACAAGGGGCTTGGCCCCGTCACGAAGCACTTTTCCCGTCTCGAGAGCCCGTTTTTCGGCCTTTCTCATCGGACCCCAATCACGTCCGGTAATGACGATGAAGACCACGAAGGCCACGGCGAGAAACGCATAAAAGTTGAAGAGGTTTGCCGTCAGAAGCGCCTCGATCGGACGGTCGACCCCTTGGGTTGCGAGTATGCCAACGATGAAGGCTCCCCAACCATTCATCGGGATGAGGATGCAAACGGGGGCCGAGGTGGAATCACAGATATAGGCGAGCTTCTCACGGGAGAGCTGGAACTTGTCGAAGAGCGGTCTCGAGATCGATCCGGACACAAGACAGGTGATGTTGGACTCGAGGAAAATCCCGAGCCCAAGGAAAGTCGCGAGCAGCTGTGCGCCGCGCCGCGAGACGACGTAGCCCTTCTCCGTCACCCACAGAATGAAGCCAGAAACACCTCCCGAGCGCTGCGTCAAGGCAATCAACGAGCCCATGAGGGCGCTGAACATGATCGTCTTTGTGTTCCCCTCACTCTTGTAGACGTCGACGAGAGCCTGGAGCGCATCCCGGAGTCCGAGCACGACGTTGCCGCCGTCGAGAACGCACCAGCCAAGCCAGATCCCGGCAAACAAGGACAGGAAGACTTGTTTCGTGACGAGCGCGGTGATGATAGCGATCAGAGGGGGTAGAACACTGAGCCAGGTGGGAGAGTCCAAGACGTTCACTCCTTTGGAGCGCAAGTTCTATCACAACTAACGCACCTTGGTGGACGTGATACACTCATCAACGGAAGCCGCCAGCCGGTCCTCTGTGTCGAGCTCCCCGAAAGCAAATCACGCGTGCTCAAGAATCCGGTTCGAGTGACCCTGGGCGGATTGCTTCTTTTCGTTCTCCCGGCTACCGGCACGCCCCTCGCGCAGCCTCCCAGCGGACGCGTCACTGGAACCGTTAGCGGTCCCGGCGGAAATCCGCTCCAGGGCGTGCTCCTAACGATGACCACGGAATCGGGCGCCTTGTTCGTCGAGGTCACCGGCTTCATGGGCGAATTTACGTTTCGAGACATACCCGCTGGTCTTTGCCAATTCGTTGCGGTGCTTCCCGGTTATGAAGATCATTCAATCGAAAAAATCCGTGTCATGGCGGGTGAGGAAGCGCGGTTCGAGGTAAGCCTCCAAATCGCGCGGATCTCGGAGAGCGTCGTGATCGAAGGTGTCGGGCGCGATAGCGTTGCGAACGAGCCCGAGGACATCTTTACCCTCACCCCGGAGCAGTTGGACGCCCTGCCTCTTCCTTCGGATCGTTTCCAAGAATCTTTCCCGCTCGTGCCCGGTGTCGTGCGGGATCCCGAAGGGCGCTTGAGTTTCAATGGCGCCCGTCCCAGTCAGTCCACGCTGCTCGTGAACGGTGCGAACGTGACGGATCCGGTGACGGGGGAGTTCGCCGTCGAGCTCCCGCTCAAAGCGATCAAGACGGTCGAAGTGAACAACTTGCCCTATTCGGCGGAATATGGCCGGGTAACCGGAGCTGTCGCGAAGATCGAAACGCGGGGCGGCACGGATGAATGGGAGTGGGACTACGGGAACTTGTGGCCGAGCTTCAACTTCAGGGGGGGCACGATCCAAGGCATCCGCTCGTTCGTCCCTCAAATCCAGATCAGTGGACCCATCAAGAAAGGCAAAGCCTGGTTCTCTCAAGGCCTCGCCTATCGTTTCGTGCGCTCACGCGTCTACGACGTCGCGGCTGGCGAGGACGAGCGGGTACTCGAGAGTTACGATAGCTTTACCCAGCTCGATTTTCGTTTCGCGGAGAAGCATCACCTCACGACGACCTTCTCCTACTTTCCCCTCGAGGTCGACAATCTCGGCTTGAACGCACTAACTGCGGCGAATGCTACACCGGATTTCAACAGCAAAGGCTGGAATCTCGCTGTATCGCAGCGGTCCTTTTTCTCCCGCACATTCGTCGAAACGATCGTCGCGGTGAAGACATTCGATGTTGCCGTCGGCCCCAAGGGCGATGCCCCTTCGCGCCTGACGCCGGAGGGGTTGCGGGGCAACTACTTCAACGAGCTCGACCGCGACAGCCTTCGTTTCGAGGTGGCCTCCTCGTGCACCCACGCGCCGCCCGATCTCTTCGGGGGGCACATCGTGAAGATCGGAGGCAATGTCTCCTATACGAGCTTCACTGGCACGGATATGGGTCGGCCGGTCGAAATTCTCGGTAGCGGGGGCGGTGTCATCCAGAGAGTCGAATATCTCGGCGATCCGACCGTTTTTGGCAAAGACGTTCAAGTCTCGGCCTACGTCCAGGACCGGTGGCGGCTCACCGACCGCGTGGGCTTTGACATCGGTCTTCGCTACGACTACGACCGACTCGTGAGTGAGCATCAGCTCGCGCCGCGACTCTCGACGGCGTTTGCGGTCGATCGAAAGGGTCGCACGGTCATCAAAGCGGGCTGGGGCATCTTCTACGATCGTGTGTTGCTATATGCGGACCGCTTCGATCGTTTCCAAAGGCGTGTCGAGAGAAATTATGGAGCGGATGGCTTGCCGGAAGGCTCGCCGCTCGTTTTCGCGCCTCGTGTGGCCGATGAAGGGCTGGAGCTGCCGAGGAGCACGACTTGGAATATCGAGCTCAGCCAGGTTCTCGCAAAAGATTTTCAGCTGCGGGTGAACTACCGTGAACGGCGGGGCTCGAAAGAGATGATTGTGGACCGTGTCGAGAACGGAGCCTCGGGCGCGATGCTTCTATCGTCTCGTGGGAAGTCGCTTTCGCGCGAGCTCGACATCACTCTTCGCGTCAAGCGCGAGAAGAACGAGTTGTTCTTGTCCTACGCTCGTGCGCGTACGACGGGCGATCTGAACGACTTCGCCGCGCTTTACCAGGATTTGAGAACGCCTCTTTTTCTCGCTAACGAGAGCTCGCTCTTCCGCCACGACGTGCCCCACCGTGCTCTCTTCTGGGGCATCTGGCACGTCAAAGGCGACATCACGGTGTCCCCGGGCGTCGAGTGGCGCTCCGGCTTTCCCTATAGTGTCTTGAGCGAGGGCTATCTGCCGCTCGGCGAGCGGAATCGCGGTGGAAGATTCCCCAATTTTCTTTCGGTCGATCTGCGTGTGATGAAAGGCCTCACCGTCAAAGGCCGCAAGATACGAGTCGGTTTTCAGATCTTCAACTTGGCGAGCCATTACAATCCCCGTGACGTCGTGTCCAACCTTGCGAGTCCTCGCTTTGGCGAGTTTCTCAACAGCGTCGACATGGGTTTCTCATTTCGTTTTTCGCTTGGGTCTTGATGTCAAATGTAGTCATCGAACATAGCGACGAGCTAGAAGAGCTTTGCCAGAAGCTCCGTAGCTTCGATTCCTTTGCCCTCGATACGGAGTTCGTCCGCGAGCGCACTTTTTACATTCAGCTCGGCATCGTGCAAGTTGCAGCTCCAGGAGTAGAGGCCGTGATCGATCCGCGCGCGCTCTCGACACTCGAGCCTCTCTTCGAATTGATCGTCGACGAATCCTTGGAGAAAATCGTCCATGCCGGTGAGCAGGACTTCGCGGCGCTCTACGAAAAAGGAGGAGTCGTTCCAAAAAACGTGTTCGATTCACAGATCGCGGCGGCGCTCGTCGGCTATGGCGACCAAATCTCCTACGCCAAGCTCGTCTCGAAAGTTACTGGAGTGCAGCTCGATAAGCTCGAGACATTGACGGATTGGACGGCGCGGCCCCTCACGAAAGCGCAGATTGAATACTCGCTCGAGGACGTGCGCTATCTTTCCGACATCCGCAAACATCTCGGAGAGCGCCTCGACGCGCTCGGACGAGGCGGCTGGGATAAAGAAGAGTGCTATCGCCTGGAAAAGGAAAAGACTTACCTCACACCCGATCCTCTCGATTACTACCGGCGTCTCAAGACGAGCGGGCTGAGCCGTGCGAGCCTGGGTGTTCTCCGTCAGGTGGCGGCGTGGCGGGAGCAAACGGCACGTACGCGGAACCTTCCCCGCGGATGGGTGATCCGGGATCAGAGCATCGTGGAGATTGCACGCCGGCGCCCATCTTCGATCCAAAACCTCAAACAGATCCGCTCGCTCAAGCCGCACCAAATAGGGAAAGATGGAGAGAGTATCGTTCAGGCGGTCAAGAACGGGTTGAAGAATCCGATCGCAGAAGCCGCCCCCGAAAAAGTAAGGTTCAAAGTCCCGCCTCATGTCGATTCGGTCGCGAGACTGCTCGAGGCCTGGCTCTATGCACGCTCTCTCGACGCAGAGATCGCCCCGTCGATGCTCGCGACCCGGGACGATCTCAAAACCCTCGCCGCGGGCCATCACCGTGGCGTGCTTCCCGAGCTTCCATTATTGGAAGGGTGGCGGCGCGACCTCGCGGGCCAGGATTTGCTCGATATTCTGGATGGGAAGCGCGCTCTCAAGGTCGATGGCGGCAAGATTTCCGCCATTGCGTCGAGCTCGGACTCGACCGCCGAGAATCCGCGCGCTTGACAAATCGCCTCGCCTAGCTAAACTAATAATTAAGCTTCCGTCAACAATGTAAAAAACACTTCGATGCCCGAGCAGGTTGGGTCTCGGGCCGGTATACGTGAAGACATGAAGAATCTTGGAACTCGCAAGCTTGCCGTCATTGCGATCGCGCTAGCATCTTTTTTGCCGAGCGCTTCGGCGGAGGAAAAGACTCTCCAAGGCTTCGTCATTGGGCGAGTCTACGAAATCGACAAAGAGCGCTACCGCAAATATATCGAAGCGAAACGTTCGCAGGATTCGGATTTCGACGAGACGCTTGCAGAGCTCGATGCGATGGAGTTCGTGGACGAGCGTGAAGAGGTGATAGTCACCGGCCGTCAGCTTGCGACCAATGCCATTTTTGTTAGTGAGCTCAGTGACGAGACGGGCGAATATGCGATCCGCGAGACGCCGGTCGGTACTTACGAGTTCACCTTGCGCCATGAGGGATTCGACTATCCCGTAAAACAACGCTTGGACCTCAACGTTCAGCTCGACTATGTCGCCGAGCTCTGTTTCGTTATCGACCGCGAGGAACAAGTCGCTTGGATGGCGGCGGATGACGTTCGTCGAACGTCGGATGTGCCGCCGTGGGTTCCGAGAACCTGCGTCTCTCATTTGTCCGCCTGTCTTGCCCTCATAACCGGTACAGACGGAATCCTTCCTGATGGTCTGCTTCTTCTACTTGCAGGAGCTGGCGCTACGGCTAGCGCGATTGGAATCATCTCCTCCGATCAGGTCGAGGCGAGCTCACCCGTACCGCAAAACAACCAACCCTGACTGGCACCTGACGGCTGGCACCTGACGACTGGCACCTGATATCATCGCCAGCCTTATGCGTTGGTATCGCAAGCTTCACTGGCAAATCATCCTCGGACTGCTGGCGGGCGTCGTTTACGGCGTCATCGCAGCCGCCAATGGATGGGGTAGGTTCACTTCTGATTGGATCGCTCCTTTCGGCACGGTCTTCATCAACGGGCTTCAGCTGATCGCGGTGCCCCTCGTTCTTTCCTCGCTGATCACGGGGGTAGCCTCTCTGAGCGACTTAAGCAAGCTGTCCCGCATCGGGAGCAAGACCATCGCGATCTATATCGGGACGACCGCGATCGCCGTCATCATCGGCCTTTTACTCGTGAACATCGCGCGCCCGGGCGATGCGCTCCCTCCGGAGGCGAGAGAAAGGCTCCAGGCCGAGTTCGCCAAAAACGTCAGCGAAAGTGAGCAGCAGGCCGAAGTCGTAGACGATCGCGGCCCATTACAGCTGCTCGAAGACATTGTTCCCTCGAATTTTCTCTCGTCTGCCTCGAGCAACCGCAACATGCTCCAAGTCGTTTTCGTCGCTATCTTCGTGGGTATCGGGTTGATCCAGGTGCCAAAGGATACAGCGAAGCCGCTGCTCGACATGTTCGAAGGTTTGAACGCTGTTGTGATCCGCCTCGTCGACCTCATCATGTTGATGGCACCTGTCGGCGTGTTCTCGCTGATTGCGCGCACCATTACCCAACTCGTAGGAACTGGCGATGTTGGCCAAGTGTTGAACCTTCTAGGAGCGCTCGGCTATTACAGCCTCGTCGTAGTCCTCGGGCTCGTTACGCATATGAGCTTGACCTATTTCACCTTGTTGAAGCTCTTTACTCCGATGAAGTTGAAGACCTTTATCAAAGGCATTGCTCCGGTGCAGCTCGTCGCCTTTTCCACGAGCTCGAGCGGTGCGACCTTGCCACTCACGATGGAGCGTTGCAAGGAAAAGCTCGGTGTTTCGGAGGAAGTCTCGTCGTTTGTGCTACCGCTCGGAGCGACGGTGAACATGGACGGTACGGCTCTTTACCAAGCTGTCGCCGCTGTGTTCATCGCCCAATCTCTAGGTATGGAGATCGGCTTGTATGGGCAAATCACGATCGTTCTCACGGCAGTCTTGGCCTCCATCGGAACCGCTGCCGTTCCCGGAGCGGGCATCATCATGCTGGTCATCATCCTTCAGCAGATCAACGTACCAACCGCGGGGATCGCGCTCATCTTCGGTGTGGACCGCATCCTCGACATGCTGAGAACCGCAACGAACGTTACGGGGGACGCGACCGTGGCGATAATCGTCGCGGCCTCGGAAGGGCAGCTCGGTGCGCCAGATGTGGACGAGGGGCGGGACAAGATCAAGATCCGCGGCTAGGGACCACGCGAACCCGTAAAACTAGCGAACGCGGCTTCAAACAGGCTCAGCCGGTCTGAGCACCGGCGTCGTTCAGCTGATCCAAGAGGACCTTCAGGGCATCGATTTCGGTGAAAATGCCGACGAGATCCGTACCCGTGACGACCGGGAGACTTCCAAATTTCCGTTCCACCAAGACGCGCACGGCTTCTTGGACACTCGTGTTTTCGCCCACGGTAAACGGCTCTCGCGTCATGATACGGGCCACAATGGTGTCGTCGAGGATTTGCTCATATTTGGTCTTGCCGATGCCGGACAAAAGCGATGGAGACGCCCGGCGAATATCGCGATCCGAGACGAGCCCCACGAGATGTTTGCCGTTTGCGACAGGCAAGTGGCGGATTTTATGGGTGCGAAGGAGCAGCATGGCGTCCTTCATGCTTGTCTCCTCGGACACTGTGATCGGATCCCGAGTCATGAACGTTCCGACTTGCATCGCTGGACCTTTCTGAATTGTTTTGGATGTAGGTTTAGTATACGGGGTCGATCGCAATAGGCCAAGCTCATTGAATTGCACCACGTGGAACTGGATTCACGGTTCGAGGACCGAAATCCCGTGGTATATCGGCCAACGAGATCGCGCGCATCTTTGCCGCTGAATACGGAATGGAGGGGGCACAGCTTTACTTTGTCTACGACCTCGAGGGCCGCGAGCAAGAAGCGCGGGCCACTCTCGAAGGCGTCGAATCTTTCCTCCGGACGCCGAAGCGGTCGAAATGGGACTTCGGCCGGCTCTGACGTTGCCCCGGGAGGCTCGGGTTTCAATGTTGGGGATTCCCTACAAAGGTGTCTCAGATTGTGCCAGAACGACGTAGATTTCTATCCGTCACCAAGCGTAACACGTTGATTCTATAGCGGTTATTTTCTCGTTCTGTTTCCGCGGACTGGCGCGGCTTTTGCAGGTCTTTCCTCCAAACGAACTCTGCCAATCAAGAAAACTGTGTTTACCCGCCGGCATAAAGCCGGTTGGAGGACAGATCCATGACCCCATTAATAACGAACCTTTCGATTCGGAGCAGGTTCGTCATTCCTATCGCGGGCATGATGCTGGTTTTTGTCGCCTTCATCATGTTTTTCTTTCCGTCGCGCCAGCGCGCCGCAAGCGAAGCAGCGCTCGGAGACAAGGCTACGAGCATTGCTGCGCTCGTAGCGTTTAGTGTTGCCGCCGGCCTCGAGTTCGGAGATCAGGAATCCGTGCAGCAAATCTTCACTTGGGCAAGCGCCGACGAGGACCTCGTTTACATCGTCGTTCGCGACCTCGAGGGAGAGGAGTTTGCTGTTCACTCTAAGAATGGCTTTCGTCCCAGCGCTCCGGAGCGCGTGCCGTTTGATTTCGTTGTTGACGCCACGGACGACACGCTGCAGGTCATTGGGCCGGTACGCCGCGGCGACGCCACCGCGGGCTCTATCCAGATTGGCTTGTCCACGGAGCGCATCAACGCTCAATATCGTTCGAGCCTTTGGACGGCAGCGCTCTTCTGTTTGATGGTCGGCGGCCTCGCTTTCGCGACCATTCTTTTCATTGGCCGGCAGATCACTGAGCCCATCGTTGAGTTAACGAAGACGGCGGAGGAGATTGCCAATGATGACATGAGCCGGCTCGCGGAGGAGACACGGGTCATGGCGAGCGGAGATCTGACCCGAGAAATCAACACTAAGGCTCGACGAGTGGAGATCACGACCGGAGGCGAGATCGGACGTATGGGATTGGCTTTCAATCTCATGACCGACCAGCTCGCGGAGATCTCGAAAGCTTTCAATTTGGTCTCGGCCGGTTTGAGGGAGATCGTGATACACGTGCAAGCCTCTGCCGACGAAGTCGCGACCGGCAGCGATGCCGTGGCACGTGCCACTGGAAAAGCAGCGCGAGGCAACGAGTCGACCGTCTCGGCTGTCGAGGGGATGACCTCGACGCTCCACGAGATGAACGCGAATATCCAAAATGTTGCGCGCAGCGCGCAGTCGCAATCGGCTTCGACGACCGAGACGCTGGCTTCGATCGAGAACATGCTTCGCTCGGTGCAGACCGTCGCGGGGACGGCCGATCGCCTCGTGACCATCTCGACCCGTGCGAGCGACGCGGCGACGAGCGGCAGCTCCGCGATGGAGGCGGCGAGCAAAGGTATGGGAGAGATTCGAGACGTCATCCGCTCCTCCGCCGGCAACGTGCGGGATCTCGGCGGCATGGCCAAAGACATCGGAAACATCGTCGGTGTCATCAACGAGATTGCCGAGCAGTCCAACTTGCTTGCGCTGAACGCCGCGATCGAGGCGGCGCGCGCCGGGGAGCACGGGCTCGGCTTCGCGGTCGTCGCCGAGGAGGTCCGCAAGCTAGCCGAGAGAAGCGCTATGTCAGCCGGCGAAATATCCGACCTCGTGCAACGGATTCAGTCGCAAGTTAGCAAAGCCGTTGACCATATGGAGAAATCCACCGCGATCGTCCAGACCGGTATCGTGCGCACGGAAGAGCTTCGTACCAATCTGGAGAATATCGGCAGCTCGGTCTCCGAGGTCTCACGCTGCTCCCAGGAGATCGGGCAAGCCACGGCTGAACAGTCGGCGGGAACGCAGCAAATCGAGCAGGCGACGTCGCGTCTCGGCGAGCTGACACACGAGATCAGCGCGGCTACCGAGCAGCAATCGACCGGCACGGAGCAGGTCGTGGACTCGATCGAGCAGATTCGCACCATGGTCCAACAAAACGCCGAGGCCGCGTCCGAGCTCGCAGGCTCGTCGGAAGAGCTCTCTCATCAAGCGAGCATGATGCGTGAGCTCACGGCACGCTTCCATGTGCAAGCGGACGGCGATTCCAACGCTAAACCGAACGGCTCGTCGCCGAAGTCAATTGGGCCAACCGGAAAAGAGCTCGAATCCGCGAGGACACTAGCGACCTAATGAGGCAAAAATATGACTAGCGCGGCACACCTCGTTTGCTTTCGGATCGGCAAGGAGAACTTCGGCGTAGATATCTTCTCGGTACGCGAGATCGTGAAAGCCCGAGAGATCACGCCCGTTCCCGGTACGGCCGAGCACGTGCTCGGCATCATCAATCTCCGCGGAAAGATCATCTCTGTGGTGGATCTAGCCCAGCGGCTCGGACTCGGTGCCGCTACCGTCGACCGCCAAAGCCGCATCTTCGTCGTCGACCTCGAAGGTGTCAGGGTGGGCTTCCTCGTCGATGCGGCAACGGAAGTGTTGAAGCTTCCGGGGGAGTCCATCGAGCCTGCCCCCGAAGAGCTCAAAGGCAGCATTCGCGACCACTATCTGCAAGGCGTGGGCAAGCTCGAAAACCGGCTCGTCATCATTTTGGATTTGCGCAACCTTTTCGTGGAAGGTGAAGTGGAGTCTATCGACGCGGTTGCCGGCGAGAGCGGCCGAGTCACGAGGGCGAGTGCCGCTACATGATCGCTCAGATCAGCGAGAATGAGTTCAGGCTCTTTCGCGATTTCATCCATGAGGAGTGCGGTCTCTATTTCGCGGATAATCGCCGCGCATTTCTTTCGTCGCGCATCGGAAAACGGCTGCTCGCGAGAAGTATAAACAGTTTTTTTCGCTATTATGACTATCTGAAGCAAGGCGGCACCGAGGAAGAAAAGGAGCTTCTGAAGCTTCTCGATGTGCTGACGATCAACGAGACGTCCTTTTTTCGCAATCTCCCACAATTCGATGTCTTGGAGCAAAAAGTCCTTCCCGAGCTCATCGAGAAAAAGGTCAAAGCCTCCGAGCACAGCCTCCGTATATGGAGCGCGGGCTGCTCGACCGGCGAAGAACCCTACTCGATCGCCATTTCCGTGCTCGAGGCCCTGCCGACGCGGCCCGAATGGGAAGTTCGCATCTACGCATCCGATCTCTCACTCTCGGCTCTCGAGAAGGCTGCCAACGGACACTACACCAATGCCCGCGTGGAAGGTCTCGCTCCGGCTCGCCTCCGTCGCTTCTTCGAAACGGAGGACGACGGGCACCGAGTTGTCGAGCTAATCAAGCGTCTCGTGATATTCGATTTTAACAATCTAAAACACGAGAACGGACTCGGTAATCTCGATATCGTTTTCTGTCGCAACGTCCTGATTTATTTCGATCCGCAGGAGCAGCAGAAAGTCATCAACAAGCTCGCCCGTGCGCTCCGGCCCGGCGGCTATCTCTTTCTCGGCCACTCCGAATCCGTTCAGGGCATGAGCCCCGAGCTCGAGTTCTTTCATTACCAGCGCGGCACGGCTTACAAAAAGCGGGAGATCGCGTGAGCGACGAGATTTATCTGACTCAAGAGGAGCTCGGTCAGCTCAGAGACGTTTTCTACGCCCAGGCGAAGGACATGCTGGTGGAGTTCAGTGAGCGGGCCCTGGAGCTCGAAGTGACGTCGGAGCCGACCGATGTGTTTCGTGCGCTTGGGCGCGTCGTTCACACCGTCAAGGGCGATTCGATGGCTCTCGAGTTCACCGCCCTCACGAAGCTCTCGCACCGCATCGAAGACTATCTTCGCGGGTTTCGAGAAGCCCTCCGAGACCGCCGGGCTCATCGGGACGAGATCGACCTGCTCCTGGCCAGTGGTGACCTGTTGACGTCACTAGTTGAGGCTTATTGCGCGGACCCACCCACAACCGTTCCCGACATCGAGGAGCTGTGCCAAAGACTCGTACCCCCGCCTCTAGATGCGGACGTGCCGCGGTCGACCCCCGAGACCCTCGCGCAACTGACCATATCGTTCGCCGGTGACTGTCAGATGCACTCGGCCGGCGCGTTTCTCGTGCGCCAGAGGCTGGAAAAACTGGGACGTTTCGTACACGCGGATCCGGACCCGGACGATGCGGCAATAGAGGCATCACCGCGCTTCATCGTTTACGTCTCTTCGGAGGCCAACGCGAAGGCGCTTCGTCGTGCAGCTCGTGTTCCCGGGGTGACATCCCGGGTTGTGTTGAAGTATGTCGCTGCGAGCTCGGTGATATCGGGTCCAGATAAAGATGATGCGTCACAAGAACCGGGCGAAGGCGATTTGTGTCCAGAGTCCATGGGCAGCGCGAACGCGCCGGCGAGCTCATCGTCGTCCGACTTGTTGAGGGTGGAGGTCGCGAAGATCGACCGCATCATGGACCTCGTCGGTGAGCTCGTCATCGGTCGCTCGATGGTCGCACAAGCGGTTGCGGACATGTCCGGAGGCGCTATCGAGGGAGGCGTCCGCGATCTCTTGAGCGATGCCAACGGTTTTCTTGAACGTACGCTTACAGAGCTGCAAGCTGCGGTTTTGAAGATCCGGATGGTGCCGGTGGAGCAAGTGTTCAAGCGTTTTCCGAGACTCGTCCGAGACCTCGCCCATTCACGCGGAAAGGAAATCGAGCTCGACATTCAAGGCGGCATGACGGAGCTCGACAAGAGTATCGTCGACGCGCTCGGAGAGCCATTGCTTCATCTGGTGCGCAACGCCATCGATCATGGCATCGAGACTCCGGAAGAACGCGCTGCTTCGGGAAAGGCGCCCAAAGCGCGTCTCACGCTTTCGGCCTTTTATGAGGGGAATCATGTGCATATCGTCGTGGAAGATGACGGGCGCGGTATCGACGTCGCCCGGATCGCGCAGCGCGCCGTGACTCAAGGTATTCTCGAATCCTCTCAGCTCGACAGCCTGGCGCCGGAAGAGATCTTGAACACAATCTATCATCCGGGCTTCAGCACGGCGGACTCTGTATCCGATGTATCCGGTCGGGGCATCGGGATGGATATCGTTCGGGAGTCGATCGCGAATCTCAAGGGCGTCATCGAGCTCGAGACGGCGCCGGGACGAGGGACGCGCTTTCTCATCCGTCTTCCTTTGACGCTCGCCATTCTTCGGGCTGTTTTGGTGGAAGTTGGCGACCAGACATTTGCCGTGCCTTTGACGGGCGTGCTCGAGATCATCCGACTCGTTCCTGACCAGGCCAAAACTATCCTGGGACGCGGTGTCCTCCATTGGCGAAACCAGGTCGTGCCTTTGGTCTCCCTCAAAGAGGCGCTCGACGTGCCTTCCTCCGAGAACGAGGACGATCGAGGCGCTTTCGTCCTTCTCGTCGGCGAGGCGGAGCGTCGCATCGGGCTCGTCGCCGAGCGGCTCGTCGGCGAGCAAGAGCTCGTGGTGAAGCCGATCGAGGACGCTCTTACGCGCAGTCCAGGTATCGCCGGCGCCTCCATTCTCGGAAACGGGCGAGTGGTGCTCATTCTTCATACCCGTGGCCTTCTCGACAAGTCCATGAGCCTCGCGAGAAAAGTCGAGGCGCTCCGATGATTCGTGTTCTCGTTGTAGATGACTCTGCGTTCATGCGCCGGCTCCTTGTAAAGTTGCTCGAGCCGCACGAGGACATCGAAGTCGTCGCCACTGCGATGGACGGCGTATTTGCGCTCGACAAAATCCAGCAGCTCGAAAGCTCGAAACCCGACGTGGTCACGTTGGATTTAGAGATGCCACGTCTCGACGGCATGAGCACACTCCGACGGATCGTCGACGATTTTCAATTGCCGGTCATTCTTGTCTCGGCGCACACCTCTGAAGGTGCTACCGCCACGTTCGAGGGCCTCGCGGCGGGCGCCGTAGATTTCATCAAGAAACCCGACCGTATCCACTCGTCGCCGATGGGCGCTTTGGGAGCGGACCTCGTGGCGAAGATTCGGGTCGCTGCGAAGGCCAAGGTCCGTCGGTCACTAGCCAGGAAGACAGCCGAGCCGACCCGAGATCCGCGGCGCGCGTCAATAACGGGGGCGGCGGTACCGGTGCGCGACATCGTCGGCATTGCAATCTCGACGGGTGGGCCCAATGCGCTTTCTCAACTCTTGGCGCAGATCCGCGGCGATTTCAGTCCCTCGCTCCTCATCGTGCAACACATGCCGGAAGGGTTCACCGCGCAGTTCGCGACACGACTCGCGAAGCTATCCGCGATAGATGTGCACGAGGCTCGTGAGGGTGAGGTCGTGAGCTCGAGCTGTGCATTTGTCGCACCTGGTGGCCAGCACATGCAGCTTGTTCGAGAGAGCGGGAAGCTCCGATTGCGTCTCACCCTCGACGAACCGGAGAACGGCCACCGCCCGTCCGCCGACGTTCTCTTTCGATCAATGGCGGAGGTTGTGGGACCCAAATGTGTCGGCGTGGTGATGACGGGTATGGGAGAGGACGGCGCCGCCGGTGCGTCGGCCATACACGAGGCCGGCGGGTACACCCTCGCTCAGGACGAAGCGAGCTCGGTCGTCTTTGGAATGCCGAAAGCCGCAATCGAGCGCGGTGTGGTCGACAAGGTTCTTCCGTTATCCAAAATTTCAAATTACTTGAATTCGCTCTCGTAGCAGAAAAAGGGGAACGTCATGGACAACTTCCGATTTCTCGTCGTGGATGATTCGGAGTTTGCGCGGCGCAATATGAAGAACATCCTCACCGCCGTCGGCGGGGAGGCCGCCGGCTTCGCCACCAATGGCAGGGAGGCGATTGATCAGTACATGAAACTTCGGCCCGATGTCGTCTTCATGGATATCACGATGCCGGAGATGGAGGGCGTCGAAGCGGTTCAAACCATCATGGACCGCGACGCCTCGGCCAAGATCGTCATGGTGAGCTCGAACGGCTATCAGGAATTGATCAAAGAGGCTCTCGATTCCGGCGCGAAGCATTTTCTGACCAAGCCGGTCGAGCCTACGCAAGTCGCGAGCGTGGTCCATTTCGTTCTCGGAGACGGATAGTGCGATTCGACTACGTTCAACCTTTCATAAGCTCCGCCCAGGAAATCCTCGAGAGCGTCCTTTCAGGGCAAATCGCCGCGGGTCGTGTGCAGCTATCGCCGGCGCCCCTGAGCGGAAGCGCTGTTACGGCGGTGGTCGGACTCACCGGAGACGGAGAGGGCCGCGTTCTTTATGAGATGTCTCGTGACACAGCGCTCGCCATCGCCGGACATATGAATGAGGAGCCTATGGTCGAGCTCGGAACGCTGGCGCGGGCCACGTTATCCGAGCTCGCCAGCATGATGACGGGTCGCGCGATATCTCGACTCAACGACAAGGGGCACCACCTGCGCGTTTCGCCCCCGACGCTGATTGCTGGAGATAACGTGAGCATATCCAACGTCGAGCTCGAGACTTTGGTTGTGCCGCTCGAGACGATGCACGGTGAAGTGATCGTGAACATTGCGATGACGACGGTGTGAAATGGAGACGAGAGCTATGCCTCAAGGGAAAGAAACGAAGACGACGGATGACGTCGAGGTTCTGCAAGAGCGCGTCGTCCAGCTAGAGCGCCAAGTGGCCGATCTCGAAGCCGGCTTCGCTATGCAAGCGACCGGCGGGGAGAAAGCTCTGCTCGATGCGCTGAGCGAGGTTCGGGGGAGGCTCAGCCAAGTCGAGAAGGAAAACTACGAATTCGCGAATATGTATGTGGAGATCCAGGAACAAAACGAAGCGATGGCCAATTTGTATGTTGCGAGCCAGCGCCTTCATGCGACTTTCGATCTGTCGGAAGTCAAGCAGATCATTTCCGAGATTCTCGCGGAGATGGTCGGTGCGGAGGAGTTTGGGCTGTTCATTTTCGACAAGAGCAAAAAGAAATTGGAGCTTCTCTCCGGTGAAGGAATACAGAACCGCCTGCCCAAGAACACCTTTCCGACCGGCGAGGGCGTAATTGGGGACGTCGCGGCGACCGGCGAAGCGTTCTTCTTCGAGCCCAAGAGCGACTCGGAAGTAGACGTCAACCTGCCTCTTGCGACGCTCCCGATGAAGCTCAACGATACAACAGTCGGCGTCGTCGTGATCTACAAGCTTTTGAGTCACAAGAAAGCCTTTACGCCCATCGATCACCAGATTTTGGAGCTCGTCGCCGCGCATGCGGCGAGCGCGCTCATATCAGCCAAGCTGCACGGCGCCATGGACCGCAGACTGAAGACTATCGAAGGCTTCATGCAGCTCATGAAATCGCGCTAACGGAAAGTAAGGAGAAACCAATGTCACACAAGAATCTTTTGGTCGTCGACGACTCCGCTACGACGCGAATGTTGATCTGCCTCACGCTGAAAAAAGAAGGCGTTTACAACATCACCGAAGTTGCCAATGGGCAGGAGGCGGTGGACAAGTTAGGCGCGGAGAGCGTTGACTGCGTGTTGACAGACATCAACATGCCGCAGATGAACGGCCTCGATCTGATCTCTTACATTCGCTCGTCGCATAGCGAGCCCAAAGTCCCGATCATCATCATCACGACACAAGGTGAGGAGGCGTCAAGGGACGAAGGCCTATCCAAGGGAGCAGACGCCTATCTCACCAAGCCCATCTCCGGGCCGAAGCTCGTGACGTTGGTCAAGGAGCTCTTGCAGGACGCCTAGCAGGCTGATGAAGAATGCAGAGTGAAGACTAACTTGCTAAACACTAGGCGCTAGAGAGAAACCTCGTGGGACTCAAGGGCCAATTGGAGGATCTGCCGCTCATCGATATGCTGCAGATTATCGCCTTCTCGAAGAAGAGCGGTTATCTGAAAGTGGGAGGCCCGGCTGGCCGAGGTGCCATCGTTATCGAGAATGGACGCATTCTCTTTGCATTCTCCTGGTCGACGATGGAGCGTGTCCGGGAGATGGCGCGAGACCCGGAGAGGATTCGTCCCGAGGAGAAACGCGAGAACATCGAGGCTGCGCTGCGCGAGCTCGTTGGTCTGCGAGAGGGAAGTTTTCAATTCGAGCTCACGGCCGAAGTATCCGACAAGCTCGGTGGCGTGGAAATAAAACCGTTCATGATTCCGCAGGGAATCGATCCGCAAGAGCTATTGCTCGACCTCGCGGTCGAGATCGACAACGAAAGGCGTGAGGCGACATCGCTTTTGGAGCTCGCCTTTCAGGGCGACATCCCGGCGGACCTGGAAGAATTGCCGGATGAGCCCGAGGCTGAAGATGAGCTTGCCGCGGGGCCGCCGGGAGAGCCCATGGAGGCGCCGGTAGCCGCGGAGCTCATCGGCCTCGTCCCCGCGATGGAAGCGCCCGCGGAGTCGGAGACAGCTGCTGCCGCTCCGGAGCCCGAGCGGCAGGTCGAGACCCCGACCGACGACATGCAAGGGTTCACGATTGTCGTCGTTGACGATGAGCCACTCGTGACAGCGGTCTTGAAGCAGGAGCTCGAAGCCAAAGGCTTCTGCGTTTACGTTGCGACGGCACCGGCTGCGGGAGCCGAGATCGTGCGCATGCGGGTGGCTAATGGCGAGAACGTGCTCGCGGTCGTTGATCTCAAAATGCCGACTTCGTCCGGAAGGAGTTTCTACGGCGGCTTCGAGCTCATACGCCGCCTCAAGCGCCATGACATCGATTTACCCGTCCTGCTGATGGTGGAGAGCCTGAGCGACAAAGCGCGCACCCGAGCCCGAACACTTGGCGTTCGCCGGATTGTCTATAAGCCGACGCTGACAAAGCCGGACCCGGTTCTCTACGGAGCGGATCTTCGCGATCTCGCTGAAACGGTTCACGGCCAGCTTCGTAAACTCGTCGAAGATCAAGGCCAAACCACCGCAAGTGGCACGCGCGGCGATGCGGGCCGTATCGACTTCCTCGCGACCATGACCCGGGAGCTCGTCGCGCCGGGCGGCACCGCGGACGTCTCGCGGCTCGTTCTCCAAGTCGCGGCTCAGTTTCTAGAGCGTGGGCTGTTATTCGTGATCAAGAGCGGTGGTGCGCGTGGGCTTGCCGGGTTCGGGTTCAGCGCGAACGCCGCCGAATGTGCCGAGAAAGCGAGGAGTCTTTCTCTCGACGTTGGTGTGACGCCGGCCTTTGTTGAAGCCATCGGCACCGGCACGACACAAATAGTTACAGCAGTGGATGGCCTCCGTCGTGCTCTCTTACCCGTCATGGAGCCAGGCGAGCCCTCCGGGGCCGTACTGATCCCGGTGCTTTACAACAGGGCCACTTTGCTCCTTCTCTACGGAGATAACGGGATGAGCGGAAAAGGGCTCGGTGATCTTGGAGGCCTCGAGCTGTTCATGGCCCAGGCGGGGATGGCTCTCGAGAACAAGCTATTGCACCGCAGCGTGAAGGTGGAGCAGACGGAGATGGTGGAGCAGTTGGAACCAGGCACGTAGAGACTGGTGACGTGATGATGGCTTATGAGTGACAAAATTTCGACCGACTCGGACAGGCTGCCAGGACGGGAGCAGCTCGAGCGAATGGTGCGCGTCAGTCCGCTGACGATTAGCGCGGTTTACAAGAAGCGAGACAAGGTTGGGCAGGCATATGTTCTGAACCTCAGCCGCGGGGGTGTTTTTCTCAATGCCAGCGAGCCCTTCGAAATGGGGGATACAGTCCGTGTACAATTTTTCCTTCC
>SMYC01000078.1 GCA_004356105.1 Acidobacteriota bacterium
CAACGAGATCGAAGCGCTCCTAGGCAGGGGCGTCGTCGATGGGACTTCGAAAGGGCGAGCGGCAACTGCAGTCGCCAGCTCGAGGCAAGAACTCCTCCACGAAATCATGACTGACTTGGATTGAGCTCCACGAATCACGTCTGACGTTCACGGAGCCTGCGCAACGTCCATCTTTGAAATGCAGGAGGAAGATTCACGAGCGGCCCTTTTGACTCGACTCCTAATCAAATGCCACAACCTGTACATGGCTGAGCCGGACTTTGGCAAAGAGGAAATGGATGGGCACCGACGTTCAGCCGACCGGGTCGGTGAACCGGTGCCGTCATTTGAACTCTGCCCGGGAAGAGTTGAGACTGGCTAACTGGGCCTTATTCTTGCCCGGCCCCTGCGCTCCAGAAGCCCCGTCAATCTCTACGGCTGACGTGGGCCCGTCGTGGGGGCCCCGGAGCCCTGGACTTGGCGGCGGCCGCCTACCCTCAGCTGATAATCTCGTTGAAATCAATGATGCGTTTTCTCAACGCGAAGAGGACCGTGTCGAGGGCACTTTCCTGGGAGTAGCCGAATCGACGTTTCATGTTTTGAAGGATGTCTTCGGCGTGCTGGCGCACCTTCTCGTCATAGGTGTCGTATTTCTCGGGCTGGATGCGCCTCTGGAAGAGCGCGTCGCGCACCTTTTCGGGGTTGATGTCACCGATCGTGCGGCGGTGGGACATGAGTTTCTGATATTCCTGGCCGAAGCAGTTGAGAAAGTTGTCGTTCCGGGAGCTGACGATGGACTTCCCTTCCTCGATCGTAAGCTCACCGCTATCACTCATGTCGAGGAAGCGTTCCGCCATCTCGCGCCGATAGACTTCGGGGAGAATCCCTGGCGACACGATGCGCTCGATCGAAGCCATGTATTTGGTGTCGGCCTCGTCCACTTTCTGTCCCGTCCCTGGGTCGAGATAGGTGAAGCGCTTGATCATGATGTGCGCGAAAGCGCGATTCTCACGCGCGCTCTTCAGCAGAACGTGCTGGATGTACTTCCTCAAGTCGCCACCGATCTCATCCGGATCGCGGTTCACCGTCGCGACCGTGATCTCGCGTTGAATCGTGTCGTTGTAGATGCCTTTCACGACTTTGACGAGTCCAGCGAAGTCGCCATAATCGCCTTCGCCAGCCCCTAGCTCCATCGCGCCGATCGCGCGCTTCGGACAAGGCTTGCGATCTTTGCGGTACTTGTCGTCCATTCCGAGCCAACGATGAAGCGCAGGGCCCTCGGCGAGGGTTTTTTTCAAACGGCTGAAGAACGTCCCCACATGTATGCGAAAACCGTTGGAGTTCGCGATGGTGTCTCGCATCAAGTTCTGGAGCTGACGGACGGAGATACCGTTCTTGCCCTCGTAGGGGTAATGCTCGATCCAAAGGGCCCTCATGAAATCATCGTCGATGAGCTTCAGCTGCTCGATGGTGAACATGCCGCTTTGCTCGAGTGTCGTTCGGTCGCTTTGTCGCGCGATGAGCTTCTCATGGCGATCGAGGTGTCGAATGTCGACGCCGAGGCGGATGAGCTCGCTCCGAAAAGGGTGCCACTGAGGCAGCTTTTCGATGGTGGCAATAGGGTCCCCTGGCTGCGCGGTGTAAATGAAAAGTTTCTGCTCGGGTGTTATGCCGTAATAGAGACTCTTCTTCGCGTCGCTCCAGCTCGCGAGAGGCGGAACTTTCATCGGCGGCAATAAACGCGTCAGGACGGAGAAATAGGTGGCGATGCGCAGCAAGTTCGGATCGACGTCATATTTCTGTCGGATGTTGGACATATCTCTTCGGAGGATGTCCATTTCTGAATAGGCATCGAGAAGATAGTTCACCGGAATCTCTTCGATGCGGTCGAGAAGCTTCGACGAAGTGAGCTGATGCTCGAGACGCGTCATCTCTTCGAGGTTGGTCGTCGCGATGACGGTCGTGTCGATCGGCGTCTGCGTCGCTTCGATGGAGGCTTTACCGCTTCCGAGGAGCATCAAGAGCGGCTTGTAGGCGTGCTCGCTGGGGCCGCCATCGTCCTCGCCTCCGAAAGCATCATGGATATGAAGCAGGCCTCGGTTGGACGCCACCATGGCGCCGTCATATTGATAGAGATGTGCGCCGGGAAGGTGCTCGTTCACGACGGCCCGGTGATCGTCGCCGAGACTTACAGGACGGACATCGACCTGGAGCTGATTCATGTCGTCGATATTGGCGATGCCTTTCGCCTGCGCGTTGGAGAAATCGATCTCCTCGACCCGAATGTATTCCTCGAGGATATCGAACAAGGTCTTGCCCGCGTTTCTCGGGTTGTGCATGACCTTTTCGATGATGTCGAGGCTCCGCTTGTCGATCGTGGCGTTTTGATAAAACGTAGGAAACACGACCCGGCGGCCGGGAGGAAGTCTACTGTTGATATGCTCGAAGAATTCCTGGCGCGGATGGGTGGTCCGGCCCTCATATTGCGAGCTCGTCGGAAACAGCAAGATGGGGTTGTGGCGGAACCTCGGCCGAAACTCGACGACCCGGCCATTATTCTCGAAGCGAAAATAGAACCCAAAAAGCTTTACTTCCTTGTGCTTGGAATATTCCTCGAGCGCCAAGCTCAGTAAGTCTACGATATTCGTTTTGCCCGAGGCGGGCGGCCCCACGAGAACGATCCCTCGCTGAGGACTCGACTCTTTGCCAACGGACTCGATCACGTCGACGATTTGCTTGACGCAGTATTCCTGGCCAAAAACGGCGTTCGTGCCGGCCGAGAACGGGTCTTTGAAAACGTTGTAGCTGACGGCGGGCTCGCCGCTTCGCACAACGATCTCGAAGCCAAAATGCTGTATCGCCTCGGAGATGAGAGTCGAGCTCGTTCTGAGATAGCCGAGCGGATCCTCGACGAAGGCGTCGACGAATTCCGAGAACCGGAGGCTGCGCGGCTTGCTGCCGCCTAGGAAGCTTCGAAGATCCATGGCTCCTTCGTTCACCTATCGACTTGCGTCCACATGCCTGACTCTTAGCTCCCGCGGAAAGGTCGCTCCCCCTTTTGCATGCGCTCGATGATTTGCTCGAAGGACACCGGTTTCACTTCTTCGCTCTTGTACTGATTGCCCATCACGGCGAAGAGCTGGTCTTTCGTCAGAAGCGCCACCGGCGCTTTCCAAATCATGTTCAAGTTCCGGAGCGTCGGCCGAATCCAATCCTTGCGCAGCGCATGGCCGTCATCGCGGTGGTACAAAAGGAGGCAGCCATCTTGGTAGTCGGAGTCGATGACGTAGATGCGCGGCCGGTAGAAATGGGTATAAAAGCCGAGCATTTCATCTTTGATCGGCTCCGGATTCAACCAGACGTAGCGTTTGTCCTGCTCGACGATATCGCCGTCTTTGATGCCGAGACGTTCCGCCGTCTGGCGATCGACACGATTCAAGTGGAGCTCGTGCACGAGCTCTGGCGTCAAGAAGCGTCTCAAGAACTCGTAATCCGTCACCGTGTCCACGAGATGGCCAAGCGCTTCAACCGGCTCGACGTCGCTGTCCTCGCGCCAGCGATTTTTCTTGTCCCGATCGACTTCTTCGTGGTACTCCAAGCTGACCTTGCCGTCGCGATAAAGCTGCTCGATATGGCACCAGAGGTTATAGCCGAGATGGTAAGGGTTTCTCTGAAAGTACGGCCGAGGGCTACAGACATTCGAGAAGACGCGCGCGTAATCGATGATCCCCTTGACGGCCCTCTCCTCGAAAAGCGCGTGCATGATCTTCTTTTCCCAATACATCGCCCAGCCCTCGTTCATGATCTGGGTGCGCGCGACGAAATCTTGTGGGGCCTTGGTTATATATTTGTAGTCGAGGATGGCATGCTCCGCCCGGCTCGTCGGTGCGTAATGCCGGAGGAAATCCAGAACGTCCTGACAAGGGGATTTGAGGATGTAGCCACGCCGGCTCATCGTCTCGTCGCGGCGTTTCTTGCGAAGCTCGCCTTCGAAGCTGGTGCTCCCGACCGTGCCCCTCAAAAGCGTCGTCATCGTGTCGAAGACAGGAAGGAGGGGCTTGGGGGCTTCGGGGCGATCCATCTCGTCCGTCGTGGATGAAGTCTCTCCTCGAAAGATGCTCTCGGTCTCGGTGGAGCGCTCCAAGTCGTACTGAGAGTTGGGTGCTATGAGCACGGTCGCCGATTCCGCCGCGTTCCAATATTCGAGATAGGCCCGCTCCCCCATCTGGCGCCGCGCGCGGTCCACCCTCTTGACCAGATACATCACAAATTCCGTGCGGTCGGGACTCGAGTCCCCCAATACGTTCCGCTCGGAGAACTCGCAATGGCCAACCACATGCGCCATCACGGAAGCCTGGCTCACCGCGTTGTTCGAATCGTTCAAATAAGCGTAGGACGGATTGCCCGTCTGAACGACTTCGTAATACAGCGCGGATTCGAGCCCGGTCTCGATGGCATGTTTCTTATGCACCATCCGCTTGCCTTCCCAGATATTGATGGGGCTCGTGGGATAGACGTCTTTTTCGAGAAGGGAGGCGAATTCCAGCCGGTCCAGGATGAAAAAACGGATCTCGGGAATCTGTCGCCCGAACTCACGCGCGTGGTGCAACACTCTGTTTTGGAGCTCAGCGAGCTCCGGGTCAGAGTACACGCTACGCACGGCGCTCTCCGAAGAGGCTCTTGATAACTTCGATCGTCTCGGTGCGCTGGCGGAGCGTCCCCATACGGATGATGTCGTCTTTTTCGAACTCTCGCTTGATCTCGCGGTTCAGATAGCTGAATTGGCTCGGCTTCACTTCGACGATCCCGACGCGGTTGAAGCTCGCCTTCATCTCCGTTTGCAGGATCTCGATGATCTTCTTCGCGTCGTCCTCGAAGACCTCGCCGTCCCCGAAATAGAACGCGTAGAAGTTCGTCGACTTGGTCTCGTACTCGTTGAAGGCGATTTGAGAAACGAGGTCGAACACGACGGATGCCCGGGTCCCACCGGCATTGCTCACTTTGTAGAAATCAGACGGAGAGACCTCATGCGCTTCCATGTCGTGAACGAAGAAGCGGTGCTCGACATTGCCGGCCCCGTAGTTGAAGTCGAGCCATTGGTGGATGAAGTTTACGAGGCGCTTTTCCATCTCCAATCGCTCGCCATAAGTCGAGTAGGAGATGTCCCCCATGTAGAAGCAGACCGCCTTGTAGCGCGGCTTCTCCTCGCGCTGCGGCAGCTTGAAGCGGCGGTCCCGGCGGCGCACGTGGACGTCGAGCTGCCCCTTGGCCGGGTTGTAAACGCCGGTGCCTATGCTCGAGCGCAGGGCACGCTTGAAGGTGCGCCGTTTGTCGAGAATGACCCCTACCTGACCAAAGGTCTTGAAAGAATAAGAGAACTCTTTGATCCGTCCGTCCCCTTCTTTGACGAGATTCGGGAGCCGCAGCCTCTGGCCTAAAAGCTCCATGAAGGCTTGGAACGGAACGCGGAAGCGGAGCTTGCCTTTTTCGTTGCCGGGTCCCTGTCCGCCGGAGCCGCGGCCACCCTCATTGTCGCCATAGATGAAGGTCGGCGGCTGGATGTCGTCCATCTCGATGATGATGTCACTGCCGCGGTCGTCGAAGCGGTCCAGATCTCCTCTATTAATGATGTCGTCCACGATTTCATCGAGCTGCTCCTGGATGAACTCGTTGAAAATGCCCTCGGACTCGTCAGAGGAGATCTTGACGTCGGACATGATGCCTTCTTTCTTCTGCTTAGTGCTCGCTCTCTCTTCGTTCGCTCGCCCGGCGTTTCGTCGGCCCATTCGGGCCGGGCTCGCTCCGCTCGCGCAGGCTGCAGACGCAATCCCTTGTCAGCCTGCCAGTGTCTAGTCGACGATGCTGGTCGCGCTCGCGGTGATCGTGAGCGCCTGAAACGCACACTTGCCGCAATAGCCCAGGTTCTCCATCAGATATTTGACCGTTTCGTTCAGCTGCTCCTGCTCTTTCGAGTGGACGCCTGCGGCACTGGAGCCGCTCTTGATCCAGCCGAGGAGCTTGATGTTCTCACTCGATTTGAACTCGTTCTCGAACACGTAGCGCCGGATAGCGCTTTGATAGGACGGCTCGTCCGCTAGCAGCACCGTGTAGCTCACGCTAGCAATGGCGTCGGAGAGCTCCTTCCGGAAGACATCCTTCTCCGCGATGCCGAGATATTGCTCGATCGACTGCATGAACTTCTCGTCCGGCTGCACGTCCGCGTGGGTCACTTCGTGTTTCACCTTCGTGTTATGGACATAAGCGCGGACGTGATCGGTGTACTTCTTCCATGTGGTCTCGACGACCGACTCGTCCCGCAGCACCGAGCCATAGACGTCGGTCGCGATCTGGCTCAGGATCCATTGCTTCGCCTGCGGCAGAATCTTCTCGACGAAGTGGCCGAGCTTCGCTTTGTTGGTGGCAAAAAGCTCCTTCAGTGAGTTCTCCGTGCGCAGGTAGAGGTCCATCGGACTCACGCAGGGGTTCTGCAGAGCGATCGAAGTGATCATCGCGGGCTCGCCATTGGATTCTTGGAGCCGGCTGATATTCGCCGCGTATTCGTTGATTTGGAAGTGTTCGGTATTCTCGACCACGTTCTGGATGAAACGCGGATCGAGGCCGAACGTTCCTTCGGACGGCTTCACGAACTCGAACTCCTCCAGGATCGTACGCGCCATGTTGTTATCGACGCCGCTATCGGCTCGGCCAGCATAGATGAGCGCTTTTTGAAGCACCGTGAGGTTCGGGTTCTGCTTCGACTCGTAGAGCCGCGTCATGGCCGCAACGAGGCTCAGGAACTCGAGGCTGTGCGGCGCGACATGAGCGAGATGCTTTTTGTCTGAAGACCAACCTCTCTGCTCGTTGGCATAAGTGAAAGCGTATATTTTCTCTTCGTCCTTGAAGTTCACGGAGAGCGGCATCTCGATGAACGTTGTCCGAGAACGTAGCGCTTCGAAAGTCTCATTGGCCATGAACATGTTGTATTCGTGGAAGTTCGTATGGCCGATGATGACGCCGTTGAAGGGCACGGGCGGCTGTCCTTCGGGCTTGAAGAAGCGGTCCTGGGTCGCGAAGAGAAGCTCGTACAGAAAACGGTCTGTCAGCTTCAAAATTTCGTGGATCTCGACGAACCCGTTGGCGCCCGCGCAGAGCTCCCCCTTGTAGTCGTGGACAAGCGGGTGCGATTCGCTACCGAAGCGCGGCAAGAGGCTGTAATCGATATTACCTACGAGCGAGCCGGCCTCCTGGCTCTTCTCGTCGCGTGGCGTGTAGGAGCCAATACCAGTCTTGGTGCGCGCGTCGTAGATCATCCGCTTCACTTTGACGAACGGTAAGGCGGCGGCGAAGTCAAGACGTTTCGCCTTCATGAAATCGTGCAGCACCTGATCGGCGAAAGGTGAAACGAGGCCATCCACGTTAATGCGAAACGTGCCGTCGTAATGCGGATGTTTATCAAAGAACTCGCGCAGCTTGTCGCCCTCGACGAGCCCGTTCAGCTTGCCGAGGAACGCGGTCCGGAGGGTCTGGGGAACCACCTGAAGCGGACGTTCGAAGATGGGCGCTTGCAGATAATGGATGCCGTCTTCTTCGAAGAGCGCTTTTTCTCTGAGACGCTCGTCCACCGTAGGAAGGAGCAACGTAAACGTCTTTCCTTCGTCCGAGCGCGAATAAGTATTGAGAGCCGTCTTGATGCCGTCCATCGAACGTGACTTCGCCGCGCCTGGCGGGCCGAGAAGAATCCAGAGGCGCTTCGACGCCTCGAGACCGCGCGAGGCGTTGTCGATCTTCTCGACGAGGTTCGCTTTCGCCTTTTGCTGGCCGAAGACGACGAACATTCCCACGAGAGCGGCGTCCTCGAAGAACTCGTATCGATGCTTGATCGGTTTGCCTGGAACGATGGTGCGCTCCACGCCGCTCGACAACAACATGTCGTGCAGCAGCTGAAACGTATTGCGTGTGATCCAAGGTTCGGTCTTGACGAGCTCCAGATAGTCGGAAAAGGAAAGAATTTCTTCCTCCGGAGCCGGACCACCGGTGCTCTCGAGAATTTCTTTCAACGCCGTCAGCATCGTTGTCCTCCAGACTCATGGGGTTGTCGGTGGATTTCCGCTTCCTGTTTCCAGTGTAGACCACGCGCTAACAAATTCAACGCGGGAGGCGCATTAGGCGCAAACCTAACGGTCGGTAGCGGCAGTTCCGGCCTACACTGGTCCGAGCCAGGCATAAGCGATCGCCTCAAAGAGTTTTGGGTTTGTGATTACGGTCTATCCATATTATAGCTTACGGGCGGTACAATTGCAGAGCCAGGACAGGCACGACAGGCACGGCCTGAAAGCACTTGGAAAGAGACGAAGGTGAACAAAGCGATCGAAACGGTCTTTGACGGGAGCGTCTCTTTGCTTTTTCTTTGCGCCTTTGCGTTACGCTTTTTTTATATTGATCGAGCTCGATCGCCGACTATCGGGAGAGCGCGCTTTGAAGGCGTGCCATGTTCTCCTCCATCACGGATAGGTAGTCGCCCGCGGCGGGGCGATTCGCGCAGGGATCGAAGATCACGATCTCGAGGCCCATGTCTCGCAATCTCGAGGCCGTATCCGCGGGCGGGTCCAACTTCCAGAGCATGACTTTGGCGGGATGGTCTTCGAGCAAATGTTCGAGGTCGTGCCATGCGTCTCCGTCGAAGTCGACGGCATGCAGGTCCAGCCCGTAACGGCGTGCGAGGTATTGATAGACGGGGTGCGAGGCGACGAAAGGGGCATCACTCCCGAGCGCTTCCTCCATCCGGGCGTCGAGAGCCTCTAGGTCTTTTTCGAGAGCGGCCAAGCCTTCCTCAAAGTCGGTGCCTTGCTCGGGGCGCGCGGCGAGAAGCGCGCCCTGGATCGCACGGGCTTGAGTGACGGCCTGCCTTGGATCGAGCCACGTCGTGACGGCGGTCTGGCCATGGCTGTGCTCACCTTCGGGGCCATGGCTGTGAACGACAGCGTCTTCAATAATGATGTAGTCGTCCTGAAAGCTCTCGGACGTATCGACGAGCGTCGAGGCTGGAAGTGAAACGCGCTCCACCCACTTGGCGTAGGTCGCGCCGTTGAGAAGGATCAGGTCGGCTTTTTGATAAGCCTCGATCGTCTCCGCACCGGGCCTCCAGCTCGCGGGGTCGATCTCCGCCGGCGCGGGAAAGGTCACATCGACAGCCGCGCCCCCGATACGCTCCGCGAAATAGGCAAGCGGGTAGCTCACCGTATAAACACGGAGAGGAGCTTTAGCGCGTTCGGACGGGGCTACATCCGCGACCTCTTCCGAGCTTCCACACGCTGCCATTAGTGCCGCCATCATCAATAACGCTAAACGCATGTCGAACCTCACATTCGAATGAGTGCTCGAACCAAAGCCGCACCGAACTGGCTCGTTAGAAAAGTGAGCCCGGCGGCCAGGACGATACCGGTCACGAGCACGAAAACCATCTCCGACGCCATGAGCGCTCCCACATTAGCGCGCGAGCCGCCGATTTTGAACAGCGTCTCCATCTCGCGCCGCCGCAGCCTGAGCGACAGCATGAAGACGAGCGACGCCGACGCGAGCGTCGCGATCCCGACGATGACCGCGCCGGCAAGAACGAAGCTCTCGATCGTGAGAATCGTATCGAGTAGCTCCGCCATAACTTCGGAGGGCCGCGCAATCTGAGCCCGCTCGTCGGCGTTTTCATAGCGACCCTGAAGCAGCGCTGACGATTTTTGATCCGGCGGAAAGGCCACGACCGCCGTTATCGGATAGTCGGAGAGATCGCCATGAAAGTGAAACTCGTCGAGGTTGTCTTCCGTGATTTCGTTGTACTTCACAATCGAAGCGTTCGCGACTACCCGATTGCCGTCGCGCGACAACACGGCGCCCGCCGCTTCGCCATCGGCCACATCCTGGTGACCGTGCCCGATTCCTTCGATGATCCACGTCGTCTTGATGTCCACGAAGATCGCGTCGTCATCAGGGCTGTCGGCCTGTGCCAAAATCCCCACGATCGTCATCTTGAGGGGATATTCGCCCGCTAGATCGAAGAGGTTCTCAGGCGAAGAGATGACCGCGTCTCCGACATGCACCCCCAACGCTTCGGCGACGCGCGCCCCGAGAACGCACTCCCCGACAAAAGTGAACAAGCGCCCCGTCTGCACCGCCAGCTCGCGACGGTCGAAATAGTCAACGCTCGTCCCTACGATCGGATGGCCTCGAGAGTGGTAGCGAACATACATCGGCACGATCCGCGCTAGCCCGGAATCCCGAACTTTCTGCGCCTCGCTATAGCGCATCGGCTCGGGGAAGTCCGAGCGGAAGTAGAGGGTGTTGAGCACGAGCTCGAGCGGGCTCCCCTTCGAGCCTACAACGAGCGGGGTCGCGTCGGCGCGGCGCGTCAGCTGTTGTGAGCTTTGGTTCACGAGGACCCGCAAACCTACAGGAAGATAGAGGATCAACGTGATCGACGTGAGGAGGATGAACGTTTTCAGACGGTGAAACGCCAGATAACGCCAAGCTAGATAGAGCGTCTGCTTCACGACAAGAGCTCTTTAAAGTCGACGATGCGCTCGAAACGGTCGAGCAAATCGTGATCATGCGTCACGGTGAGAAGCGTCGTGCCGCTCGTCTCCACATAATCGAACAGGATGTCGAGAACGCGCCCTTTGTTGCGCGGGTCGAGATTGCCCGTCGGCTCGTCCGCCATCAGCACGGCAGGCTCAGTCACGACCGCACGGCACACCGCCACACGTTGCCGCTCGCCTTGCGATAGCTGGCTTGGATAGCGCGAGAGCTTGTCTCCAATTCCCACTTCCACCGCCACGTTGGCCGCCCTCTCGCGCACCGCTTCCGTGAGCTCGAGCGCGGCGTTGATGCGGTAGGGCAAGAGCACGTTGTCGAGCACCGTCAAATATTCCAGAAGCTCGAACTCCTGAAAGACGAGACCTATATTTTTGATGCGGAAAGCGCGGCGCGCATTCTCGGAAAGACCGGTGAGCTCGACTCCGTTCGTTTCGATCTTGCCAGACTGCGGCAACGTGATCCCCGCGATGAGATGTAGAAGCGTCGTCTTGCCGGATCCGCTCGGACCGATGAACGCCGCCGAGGATGCCCGGCCGACTTCGAGCTTTCCAATTCTTAGCTCGAAATCCCCTTCGCCGTAGCCGAAGGACAAGTCCTGGATGCGGATCGCCGGAGAGGACATCAGTTCGGGAGGCCGTTGCGCCTTCATGTAGATTCCAAAACGACGCTGATTATACCCGCCTACGCAGCCCAGAATTGCTGAAACGATATGAGGTGCCGGAGGCGGGTTCGATCAATATTCAAAAAGCGTAACGCAAAGGCGCAAAGGCGCAAAGAAAAAAAGGAAGCTGAGAGCAGATGCTTTTGTCGCAAGTTATCTGGGGCCCTAACTTAGAAACTACCTGGCCAGCGACTTCGAGCGGTGAGAACAGTCCTGGACGCCGCGCGAGCGTCTTTTCTTTCTTTTCGTTGCGCCTTTGCGTTACGCTTTTCTTGATATTGATCTTCTGCGGCCGCCCACGGCGTTCACGTGAATTTCATGACCGGCGGTGTTCGCTCTTTTATGCTAGTGTTGTATCATCGCGCCTATAAATTTGGAGACCGTTTACCGGATGCGATTTGGGTTTAGCGCTAGTCTGCTGGGAGTCGTTTTGGCGACGTCTCTAGCTTCGGCGGCGAGCGCCGAAAGGCTGAGGAGTGCCGAATACAAGGCTGCGAGCATCCAGGGGAACACCCACCTCTACCGCCTCGAGCACGACAAGAGCGTCGCATTCTTCACCGAGCTCGAGAAGGAATATCCCCACCATCCGGGGCCACCGCTAGCCCGATCGATTGCCATCTGGTTTCGTGAGCTCGTCGCCCGCGACGATCTCGACCTCGATCGCTTCATCTCGCCGGGATATTTCAACCGGCCGGCCAACGAGGCCATGTCCGAGGAGGACAAAGAAGCTTTTTTCGACGGCGTCCGGCAAAGCCAGGAGAGGGCGACGCGCTACCTGGAGCAACATCCGGGAGACATCGACGCGCGCTACTACCTCGGCGCATGCCAGAGCGCGCTCGGCGTTTTCGCTTTCACCATCGAAAGGAGCTTTCGCAAGGCGCTCAAACACGGCAAGAAGTCCTATCGTATCCAGCGCGAGATCGTGGACGAGAATCCCGACTTCAATGACGCCTACATGACAGTCGGGAGCTATGAATATGTCGTCGGCAATCTGCCCTGGTACATCAAATGGATCGCGACCCTTGCGGGCTATCACGGCAGTGAAGTCCGGGGCTTCGAGTATCTCACCCGCGCCGCGACGAAGGGCAATTTCGTCAAAGATGATGCCCGGCTCCTGCTGATGGTGATGTATGTCCGCGAGGACGAGAACGCTTACGCTCTGGAGATGGCGAGGCAGCTGCACGGCAAATATCCAGAAAACTACTTGCTGCACATCAACAAAGCCCAGATATTGGAGCGGATGGGAAGACGCGTCGATGCGGCGAAAACCTACGCGGCGGTCGCGCGGCGGGCCCTCGACAAGATCCCGAACTATCAAAATCTTCCGCTCGACAAGATTCGCTATCCTCTCGCACAACGACTGCTCGCGCTTGGAAGCCAAGATGAGGCGCTCGACCAGTTTCAGGGCGCCGCGGAAGACCCCGGGACCCCCGGCCGTGAGAGGGCCCTCTCACATCTACGCGCGGGCGAGATCCTCGACACCATGGGGCGCCGCGAGGAGGCCACGGCGCATTATCGCCGCGTCCAAGAGCTTCCGGATTACGACGGCACACACGGAACCGCGGCCGGCTATCTTCGCCATCCCTACGATCGCGAACAGTAGGCATCATCTGAAAGCGTCACGAAAGCCGTCGCAAAATCCCGTTCGGCTCAGACAGCGCATGCTTCACGATCGCTTCTGCCCGGGCTTCTGTATTGGCGACCGCGTAAATACGTAGCTGCGGCGCGTTTCCCGAAGGCCGGATATGGGCGATGTCGCCGTTGGCAAAGTAGAGCCTGAGGCCGTCGGTGGTGTCGATGTTGACGATATCGTCGAAGCCGAGCTCGCGCGTAAAGTAGCTTCTGAGCTCTTTTCGGATGGCGGGGAAGTCGCCCGGCTCAAAGCGGCGGAGGATCTCGAGACTCTTGTCTCGGGCGAAATCGTCCAGGAGACCGGCCTTACTGTAGCGAGGTGGAAGCTCCGAGAAGAGCTCGACGAGCGAACGGCCGCGCTCGGCCGAGGCATAGAGCGCACACAGGATCGGCAAAACAGCGTCGCGCGTCGGGAGCGGGCTCAGATGCCGCCCATTCTTCTCTATCTCCGAGCCGGTCAGGAATCCGCCATTAGCTTCCCAGCCCACGATGTTCTCGCCGCGAGCTTCGATCATGGCTTGCACCACGTAAGGCGAGCCGATGCGGGTTTTCGTGACGTTCCCGAGCTCGAGGTCAACAGCATCGTTCGTACTTACGGGCACGCAAAAAGTGTCGGCGCCCAGATATTTCGCAACGATGATGCCGAGAAGGTCACCGCAAAAAAAGCGCACGCGTCCTTCGGGGTCGATGCCGGCGACGAGCGGCCGATCGCTATCGCCGTCGGTAGAGACGATCGCATCGGCGCCGTGCTCGTCATCCGCCATCTCTTGTAGCTCGGCGAGGCGCTCGGCGGTGATGTCTTCCGTGTCGATGGGGATGAACGCATCACTGCGGCGCGTCGGCACGACCGCGGCGCCCAGCCGGGTGAGGATCTCTACGAGCAGCGCCCGACCTACAGCGGAGTGCTCGAACACGACGACACGCTTTCCCGAAAGCCCACTCGCGGGGAAAAAATTCACATAGCGCTCTATGTAGGCGGCGGCACCTCGATCGTTCACGGCGGGTAGCGCGATGGGCTCTTTCAGCCTGCCGTCATCGGCAAAGCGAGAGGCAGCAGCACTTCGCCCATATTCCACCTCTCGTACTTTCGAGACCACATCCAAAATCCCGCCTTCGTCATCTTTGAGAACTTCTCCCGCAGGCTTTCCGAACTTGATCCCGTTGCGGTCGAAAGGGATGTGGCTTCCTGTGACCATGACGTGCGGCCTTCGGTGCCCGATGCCATGTAGAGCCAATGCCGGGGTCGGGATCTTGCCGAGATATTCGACGACGCATCCCGCGTCTTCGATCGCCGTCGCGACAGCGCATAGGATGCGGTCCGTGCTCGGCCGAAGGTCCCCCGCCACGGAAACTTTGCCGTCGCGCGCCTTCACGTAATCGAGAAAGCCTCGCGTATTGATGTAGGCTTCGAGGTCGGTGATGTCGGTCACGAGACCTCTCAGACCGCTGGTGCCAAAGGCGAGCGCCGCGGGTTTGCGGCCCCGAAACATCGTCATCGCGGCACCGTTGCTTTGTAGAGCGTAAGCGAACCTTGCACGTGATACGTCTCTCCTTCCGGCACGAAGAGCGCTTGGCCTCTCGAAACAAGATGCTCCTCGACGGTCCCTTCGCCTTCGGTGACGAATAGGATCTCGGGGCCATGGTCGCCGGTATCAACGTGACCACCTTCGATGCGGCGAAGCTCGAACTCCTTCACCGGAGCACGATAGGCCCACTCGCTCGGGCCAATCTTTGACGCCCTCAGGATCTGCGCCGCCTCCCCGTGAAAGACGACATTGTTCAGAAGCTCGGGGATGTCGACGTGCTTTCTCGTCAGTCCGCCGCGCAACACGTTGTTCGAGTTGGCCATGATCTCGACGCCCGATCCTTCCAGATAAGCGTGGAGCGTGCCTGCATCGAGATAAATGGCTTCGCCCGGCTCGAGGTGTATCAAATTCAAGAGATAGATCGAAAAAAGACCACGATCGTAGTGGCCTTTCTCGGAATATTCCGCGTGACAGCGGAGGACCCAATATTCTCGATCCTCCTTCCCGTAATCACCGTCACCGAGGCTCTCGACGATCGGCCCGAGCTCCGCATCGACCTCGTCTCGAGACATCGTCATCAGCTTCGCGTAGAGCGTGTTCAGGGGCTCGTCGCCGAACGGTGTCGGATCGGGACGAAAGCCCCGGAGCGCGTAGAAATCGGTGAGGGCGCAGAGAAGCTCGGGCTTGTGATGCGGGTCGCGATAGCTGCGATGGCGTGCGTCGATCGGAATCCCGGCCGCATTCTCCCTCGCGAATCCCTCGCGAGCCCGGACCTCGCTCGGGTGGGTTTGTATCGAGAGCGGCTTGGCCGCGGAAAGGATCTTCATGAGATAGGGAAGCTCGCCCGAGATCATTTCGCCGAGCGGGCGCTTCTCGTCTTCCAACAAAATTCTTGACGGCAAGTCTGGATGCGCGCCTAGCCATAGCTCCGCATAGGGCCGCCTGTCGGCGTTGTCGACTCCCAGTAGATCTGGGATGAAATTCGTACTGCCCCAGGCGTAATGTTGGACCCGGGGCTCGAGCCGATAGATGCTCATGGGTCGCTCGGGACGCGTCGCTCGAGCTCTTCGAACCAGTTCAGCACGACGTATAGCTGGGCTGGGCCTTCGATTTCCTCGGGCTCGACCATGAGGAAACGCCCATCGCTCGACACATCGTAGTTGGCCACACCTGGGATCGAGGTCATCTCGAACCGGTCCTCGAAGAGGAGCCGGCTCTCGCCGATCCGAAGCTCGTATCCCCCGTCGGTGGCCTCGATCGTCACGGCCATCATCCCCCTCTCGCTCCGATAGAAGAGCTCCTGGCTGCTTTTCGCCCATAGCGGCTCGTCTCCCCCGTCGGTGGAAAGCTGAGCTCGACCGCCGGGGCCTGGAAACGCCCGCACGTAGACCTCGCCGCGGCCGGTCTCGTCGGAGATGTAGGCCAACCATCGTCCGTCCGGTGAGAAGGCCGCGCCCGTTTCGTTGAACTATCGAGAAGCGCTACCGGCGCGCTGTCGTCTTCGAAAGACACCAGCATGATGTCCTTGTCGCTGTCTTGACGAATAATAGCAAGCGTCTGGCCGTCGGGGGACCACGATCCGACGAACGTGGCGAAGGGAGTTGAGACGAGCCTCTCAACTCCTCCGATTCCGTCTGCGGGTCGTGACACCAGCTGCGGCACCGCGGAGCTCCGCGTCGAACTGAAGATCAGCCGTCGCCCATCGGGCGTCCAGAAAGGAGTGATGTTTCTCGCCTCGAACGTGAACCGTTCGAAAGTGCCGCGAGCGAGCTCGTAGATCCACAAATCATCGCTAGCTCCTTCCACCACCACGGCGACGCGGCCACCGTCCGGAGAGATTCTCGGCCAGCTGAACACGCGTGCTTCACGCTCGAAGCGTGCGAGACGTTCTCTGTCCTGCTCAAAGGCCTCCGGCAGCACTTTGATAGCCACCTCGCGTCCGAGCTTCGTGTCCCGGGCTTTGTAGACTTCACCCATACCCCCTGCACCGATCGGCGAGACAATCGCGTAAGGACCCAAACGTGTTCCGGACGTGAGCGGCATCGTAACCTTTGTAAACAGGGAATCTAGCGGCCTGAGAGACCGAAATCAACCGAGAGAGGGGCCCAACCGGGCCACCGCGTGCGGCGTTGATGGAGAAATAAGTCGCGGGTAGGTGTCAACGGATCCTCGGTCTCGCGAGTACAGCATGAAAGAGGGTGCTCCAAAGAAGGAGCACCTACACGGAAACCTACAAGCGTATAGGAGACGACCCATGAGGATACTGCATCGCACCATGATGACCGCAATGCTGACTGCTGTCCTGGCGGTGGGAGTCGCGGAGGCGCAGCACGGCCACTCTGCCGATCCACCGGACCATTTCACCGCTATCGCCGAACGGCTCGAATTAACGGCCGCCCAGCGCGAGACGCTCGAGGAACCCTTTCGTGAAATGATGGCGGCGATGCAGGAGCTTCATCGAACGCACGACGTGATCGCTCGAGACCTGACGGATGAGCAAAAGACGAAGTTCGCGCAGATGTTCCAGGATGCCATGGAGGGCTCAGCGGCCAAGAATCGCACGGGCCATCACGGCGAGGCTCGCCACTAACGGATCCATTCAGCTCCCGGGAACAATTGACGATATGCTCCCGGGACGGAGCCATGAGCGATGCTCAGGATCGGACCGATGAGGAGCTGGCGGGAGCGGCCAAGCGTGGCGACGCTACTGCTTTCGACGTCCTCCTGCGCCGCTATCTGCGCCCCGCGATGGCCCTCGCCTGGCAATATACGCGCCGCCTCGAGGATGCCGAAGACGTCGTCCAGGATACGTTCCATCGAGCGGTACGCGCCCTCGCGGACTACGACTTGGACCCTCAGCAAGGTATGCTTTGATAATGGCTGATGTCCCGAGATCGCGGCTCCCTCGAGATCCCGAATATTGGGAAAAGCTCGCCGAACGGATTCGAGGCGACGCCTCCGGTCCGCTCGCCGCCTACGCCGAAGCCCATGACAGCTGGTACGGCCTGCTCGCCCGGCGCTCGCCGTGGCTCGTGTCGGCTTCGGCGGCAGCGATGCTTCTCCTCTGGCTCGCTTTGCCGGCGTCGGATTCCTCGGTAGCTTTCCGCTGGATCGAGAACTCCGTGACGCCGAGCGAGGTCGCTGGAACGTTGATCGGCGGCCACACACCACCGAGCGTCGATTCGCTCATGGTGCAGTTTCCGCCCGTAGACGAGAACGAGGGAGAACCATGATGGGTCCGCGCGTTCGTGCCGGGGGGGGTACTGCTATTCATCTTTGCGCTCGGCGTTCTCGCTGGCGTCGCATATGAACGTCATTTTGTGGCTCGTCCGCTGACAATGATGTCGGCGGCGGATGAGCACGAGGCCGCCATCACCGAGCTCCGGGAGCTTCTCGAGCTCGATGAGGAGCAAGTGGCGCAGATCCACAGAATCCTGGCCGAGCGCCAGCAGTTCGTGCAGCGCACGTGGGAGCAGCTTCGCCCCGAAGTGCAAAACGCCATGCGGCAGGTGCATAGCGACATCGGCGAGCTCTTGCATCCGGACCAGCGCGGGCGTTTCCACGAGTAGCTGATCCTGCGCCGCAAGCAACATCTGCAGCATCAGATGATTCCCAGCGAAAGGTAGGTTTTCTCTAGTGAACAACTTCAAGGCGGCAGCGCGGTCGCTGTTCTCCACACCCGTTCCCACGCTAGTGGTCATCGCGACTCTGGCGATCGCTATCGGCGCCAACACCGCGATTTTCAGTGTGGTCAACGGCGTGCTCTTCCGCCCGCTCGGTTATGGCGATGACAGCAGGCTCGTGGTCCTATGGGCGACCAGCGGGCCCAATCAACAGGACACCTTTCGCTTGTCTCCCCCCACCTATCGCGACTTGCGCGAAGGTGCCGAAGCCTTCGACGGGAACGTTCTCTTGTACCGCTCCATGGGGTCCACCCTGACCGGGCTCGAACAACCGGTCAGGGTTGGCAGTCTCGTGGTGACGGCCCGAATGTTTCGCGTTCTCGCAACGAGACCAGCCCTTGGCCAGTTCTTCATCGACGATGACGAGACA
This sequence comes from Acidobacteriota bacterium, assembly GCA_004356105.1. Classification (GTDB taxonomy): domain Bacteria; phylum Acidobacteriota; class Vicinamibacteria; order Marinacidobacterales; family SMYC01; genus SMYC01. The sequence goes on from SMYC01000078.1 coordinate 18,436, forward strand.
CCAGGGCGCGGGAAGAAGTTGGTCATCACACATGCGTCGTGGACGCGGCGCTTCGGCGCCGACCCATCCATCGTCGGCTCCACGCTCGAGTTGGACAACCAGCCCTACACAGTGATCGGGGTTACGGAACCGGGTTTTCAGTTCCCCCCCGGTAACGACGAAGTCGAGATGTACTTCCCCATGGAGCTCAGCGACAGGGTCCTGCTCGACCGGGATCATCGCATGTTCGACGCGATGGCCCGTCTCGCCGACGGTATCACCGTGGAAGGCGCGCGAGCCGAGCTCTCTGCCATTGCCGAGAAACTGGCGCGCGAGTACCCTGACTCCAATGCCGGTTGGGGCCTCACGGCGCGACCGCTGCGCGAGGAGCTGCTCGGCGATCTCACCTCGATCCTGTGGGTACTCTCAGGCGCCGTATTCCTCGTCCTGCTCATCGCCTGCGCCAACATTGCCAACGTCCTGGTCGCGCGCTCGACCGCCGCTAGTCGGGAGTTCGCCGTTCGTGCCGCGCTCGGTGCGCGCTCGAGCGACCTCTGCAAACGCTCGCTGGCCGAAAGTTTGATTCTGGGCGTGCTCGGGACGGCCGGCGGCCTGCTGCTGGCTTTTTGGGGCGTCGCGATGCTACGTATCGTGATGCCCGCCGACATCCCGCGCGCCTCCGGGATTGCTGTCGACGGCAAGGTGCTGCTCTTCGCCTCAGTTTTGTCCATCGGCGCGATCGTTTTGTTCGGTTTGCTGCCCGCACTGCGGAGCATGGCGCCCAACCTGCTCGGGCTCCTCAAGCCGACCGCATCTTTCGCCAACGCGACTGGCGGCGGACGGCGGCTGCGCGAGGTGATGGTCGTCGTCCAAATCGCGCTCGCCATCGTGCTCCTCGTGGGCGCGGGACTGATGGTGCGCAGCTTCGATCGGCTGAGTGAAGTGGATCCCGGCTTCCACCAGGAAGGCGTCGTCTCGGTCGCCGTAAAGTTGCCGGGCTCGCGTTATGGCCGCGCCGAATGGAGGCCGTTCTTCGAACAGCTGGTGGAACGTGTCCGAGAGTTACCTGGGGTCGACGCCGCCGGCGCCGTCTCCGATTTGCCAATGAGCGACGTGGGGCTGGGATTCGAAATGGAGTTCACCGTGCTCGGGCTCGACGCGCTCTCGCCGACGGCCCGGCCTAATGCCGAGTTTCGCCTCACGGTACCCGGTTATTTCGACGCCATGGACATGGCGATGGTGCGTGGGCGCGCTTTCGACAAGCTCGATACAACGAGCGAACGCGTCGTCGTGATCGTCAACGAAACACTCGTCGAGCGCTATTTCGAAGGCGTCGATCCGATCGGACGCTCGCTGCGCGCAACAATGTTGGGCGAAGTCGAGATCGTGGGCGTCGTTTCGGACGTTCACAACGAGAGCCTGCAGTCGAAATACGAGTCCGAGATCTTCCTTCCTTTCGGCCGGATCGCAACGACCGAGATGCATATCGTCGTGCAATCCAATCTCGACACTGCCGCTGTCGCGAGCGCCGTCGGAGACGTGCTCGCGGATATGGATCCGCAACTCGTACCTACCCAAGTCGCCGCGACCGAGGATCTCATCTGGGAGTCGGCGGCGCAGCCGCGCTTCAACACCGCTCTCTTGAGCGGCCTGGCGCTATGTGCAGCACTCCTCGCGATCGTCGGCACCTATGGGATCGTGGCCTATTCCGTATCCCAACGAACGAGCGAGATCGGCGTGCGCATGGTATTGGGCGCCGACTCCACGGCGACGGTGGCGATGATCCTCCGCCAGGCCCTCGGCGTCGTTTTGGCCGGAGCGGCCCTCGGCACCTGGGAGCCTTGGGCGCGACGCGGTTCATGAGCCAACTCCTGTTCGACGTGCAGCCAACCGACCCGCTCACTTATGGCGTCGTGCTCGTGGGGGCCGTGCTGGTCGGCGTCCTCGCGGCTTGGATGCCCGCCCGCCGGGCCACGCGCATCGACCTGCTCGCCGCTTTACGCAACGAGTAGCGCGCGTCGCGAAGCGGCAGACCCGATTCGAGACAGACCTGAACCCGGTTGATCGCCTGGGTCGCGGTAGGGAATTCGTATTCCCGCCGGCGGAACTGGCTAGGGTGGAACCCATTCTTAAAGAAGTTTAGTTCCCTAGCACCGCGTTTTACCCCGACGGTGTGGGCGTGTGTCACCAGTGTGCGGAAGCTCGGATCTCGCGGAGTGGCATAGACTTGCCAATTTATAACCTACGGTTCCTATGGCCGTAGGACATGAAGATGCCTCGAAAGCCGGTCTCCCACAGTTGTCCGTAAGCTTACTTAGAGAACTGGCGGAGAACCGACC
>SMYC01000079.1 GCA_004356105.1 Acidobacteriota bacterium
AGCATGGCGGCGGAGTTTGCCTTTCCGCTCCCTGATCTCAAGCGGGAGCTCCCCCTGTGACCGCGGCGAGGAGGGCGGGTAAGTCCCTGATTTCAAACGCCGACGGCGGGACAGGCATCGGGCCCGTCTGGAGTCCGAACGGAGACGAGCTTTTCTACCGCAGCGGTGCCAAGATGATGGCTGTGGATATCGACCTCGGCGAGCAACTCATGCTTGGAACCCCGAAGGTCCTTTTCGAGCAGGGTTCCGACTTCGTGAAAGCTTACGATGTAGCGGACGACGGACGTTTCGTGATGGTCCAAGAACGCGAGCGCAATCCTCCGCCAGATCACCTGATCCTCGTCCAACACTTCGCCGAAGAACTGAAGCGGCTCGTCCCCACGGACATGTCCTGCCCGGCCGCGAGCCCCAGGGTTTGGGCTCAGGAGTGCTCTGCCAGGAGCTCGGCGTAGGTCTTGATGTCGCCGCCGTTCTCTTTCTGGAACTTCTGTGCGGCTTCTCTGGATGAAAAGGCGATTAGACTTGGAAGGCAGCGATCCCACGTGACCTCGTACTGTCCGCCGGAGCGATCCTCCCGCACGCTCGCGTGGCTACAGAAGTGCACGGGACTGCCTTCCACAAAATAGGCGACGGCAGCGTCGATGTGCTGTCTCGTATAGAAATCCGTCACCTCCGTCGCCACGACATCGTCTCTGCCCTCCTGAAACCGGAGACCGCACCGGGGACAGCAAACTTCCATCGAGGCGCCGTTTTCGAGATGAATGCGATAGAACGTCTCCTGGTGCATCGAACGGTAGCAGACGTCGCACGTATCAGGCGCGTCCCACTGATCGTAAAGGACGGCGCCAACCGCCGCCACGAGAGCCAACGCTGCCAGGGACTGCAAGATTCGCTTCGCCATGTTTGTCACCTCTTTTACGAAAGAACAACCCTGGGCACGCGCATCGTAACGCAAGTCTCCTCAGCTCGCGACTTCGCCCTCTTCCAACTCTTTCGCCGGCAGGCGCCACCCTTTCCAGATGTAGTAGATGGCTGGGTAGACGAGGAGAACCACGATGACCGACGTCACCATACCCCCGACCATCGGGGTCGCAATCCGCTTCATCACATCTGAACCGGAGCCGTGGCTCCACAATATCGGAAGGAGGCCCGCCATGGTCGCGATGGCCGTCATGAGCTTGGGTCGGACGCGGGTCACCGCTCCGTAATACACCGCGTCCACGAGGTCCTGCTTGTGGCGCATCACACCGTTTCTTACAGCATCGTTGTACGCGACTTGGAGGTAGAGGAGCATGACGACGCCGGTCTCCGCGCTGACACCGGCGAGGGCGATGATCCCGACCCAGACCGCGACGCTCAGGTTGTAGTCCAAGAAGTACATCAGCCAGAACGCGCCGATGAGAGCGAACGGCACCGCCAGAAGAACGACGAGGGTCTCGAAGATGGACCTCGTGTTCGTATAGATGATCACGAAGATGATCATGAGCGTCAGAGGGATGACCCGTTTGAGGCGCGCCTCCGCACGCACCATGTACTCGTACTGCCCGCTCCAGCCTATGCTGTAGCCTTCCGGGATGTCCACGTTCTCCGCGACCGCCTGCTGGGCCATTTTCACGTAGGTACCGACATCGATACCGGTGATATCCACATAGATCCACGCGTTCGGGCGCGAGTTCTCACTCTTGATCGCAGGAGGTCCCTTGGTGATGGTGAGCTCCGTCAATTGGCCGAGCGGGATGTGTTGTCCCGTCGGTGTAGGGACGAGAATGTTCTTCAGTGCCGGCAAGTTATGGCGGAGCTCGCGCTTGTAGCGCAGATTGACCGGATAGCGCTCGAGCCCTTCCACGGTGGTCGTGATGTTCATCCCGCCGATCGCCGACTGTATGACATCCTGTACGTCACCCACCGTCAGCCCGTAACGCGCGATCTCGTCGCGCCGGATGTTGAAGTTCAAGTAGTTCCCGCCCATGACGCGCTCGGCGTAGACCGAGAGCGTTCCCGGTACGCGGCTTATCACCGACTCGATTTCCTTGCCGATATCCTGCAGTCGCGTGAGATCGGGTCCCGCCACCTTGATCCCAACCGGTGTCTTGATCCCGGTGGACAGCATGTCGATCCGTGTCTTGATGGGCATGGTCCAAGCGTTGGTCAGCCCGGGGAACTGAAGGGCTTGGTTCATCTCGTCGGTGAGCTTTTCGACCGTCATTCCCGGACGCCACTCGGATTCCGGCTTCAAGGTAATGGTGGTCTCGATCATGGATAACGGCGCGGGGTCCGTGGCGGTCTCCGCGCGCCCGACCTTACCGAAGACTTGCTGGACTTCGGGAAACTGGGCGATGATCTTGTCCGTCTGTTGAAGGAGCTCCCTCGCCTTCGTGATGGAGATGCCCGGGAAAGTCGTGGGCATGTAGAGCAGATCGCCTTCCCACAACGGCGGCATGAACTCGGAGCCCAGCCGGCGCAGGGGTACGATCATGCTGGCCATGAGAAGCGTGGCCACGAGAAGCACGGACCATTTGAAGCGCAGAACGAAGTGCAGGATCGGATCGTAGACGTAAATCAGAAAACGGCTGATCGGGTTCTCGTGCTCGCTTCGAATCCTGCCGCGGATCCAATAACCCATGAGCACCGGGACGAGAGTGACGGAAAGGATGGACGCCGCCGCCATCGAGTAGGTCTTGGTAAAAGCGAGCGGCTTGAAAAGCCTTCCTTCCTGAGCCTCCAGGGTGAAGACGGGGACGAAGGAGACGGTGATCACGAGAAGAGCGTAAAAGAGCGTGGGCCCCACTTCTTTCGCGGCGTTCGCAATGATCTCCCAATGCTCCTTCTTTCCCTTGTCGCGCTCGAGATGCTTGTGCGCGTTCTCGATCATGACGAGCGCGGCATCCACCATGGCGCCGATCGCGATCGCGATCCCTCCGAGCGACATGATGTTGGCATTGAGACCCTGCTGGCGCATGACGATAAACGCCATCAAGATGGCGATCGGAAGCGTCAGGATGGCGACGAGCGCGGAGCGGACGTGAAAGAGAAAGACGATGCAGACGAGCGCGACGACGAGACCTTCCTCGAGGAGCTTTTGTGCGAGGTACTTGACGGATCTCTCGATTAGCCCCGATCGATCGTAGACGGTCACGATCTCGACGTCGTCGGGCAGGCCCGCTTTGAGCTCCTCGAGCTTGGCCTTCACATCCTGGATGACCTCGTAGGCATTGGCGCCGTGCCGGACGATGATGATGCCGCCGACAACCTCTCCTTCGCCGTTCAGCTCGGCGAGGCCCCGGCGCATCTCGGGCCCTCGTTGCACGGTGCCCACATCCCTCAAGAGAATGGGTGTACCGGTCTTGTCCACTCCGAGCGCGATGCCCTTGATGTCGTCGACGTTCCGGATATAGCCCTCGCCCCGGATCATGAACTCGGTCTCCGACATTTCCAGGACGCGACCTCCTACGTCGTTGTTACTTCTTTGGATCGCCCTTCGAATCTTGGAAATAGAAATGTCGTAGGCCCGGAGCTTGTTGGGGTCGACGGTAACCTGGTATTGCTTGACGAAGCCGCCAATGCTCGCCACTTCGGAGACGCCCTGAACGGCGGTGAGCTCGTACTTCAAGAACCAGTCCTGAATGCTGCGCAAATCCCCCAGGCTTCGTTCCTTGGACTTCAGGGCGTACATGAAGGCCCAGCCCACGCCGGTCGCGTCGGGCCCGAGAGTAGGGCTGACTCCTTGTGGAAGGGATCCGCTCACGTAGTTCATGTACTCGAGCACGCGGCTCCTCGCCCAGTACATGTCTGTTCCGTCTTCGAAGATGATGTAGACGAACGAGAGCCCGAAAAAGGAGTATCCGCGCACAACTTTCGCAAAAGGGACAGAGAGCATTCGTGTCGTGATGGGATAGGTGATCTGATCCTCGACGACCTGCGGCGCCTGCCCTGGATATTCCGTGAAGACGATCACCTGTACGTCGGAGAGATCCGGTATAGCATCGAGCGGCGTGTTTCGGACGGCGGCAAGTCCCATGAGAGACACGAACGCCGAGCCCAGGATGACCGTGAACTTGTTCGCGATGGACCAGTCGATGATCTTCTCTAACATTCGGACCTAGACCCTTATCGGCCGCTTTCCGATATCATCTTGCGGATGGCTTCCTGCAGGTTGCTCTCCGAGGCGATGAGAAATTGCGCCGAGACGACCACGACATCCCCGTCCTCGAGCCCGTCCCTGACTTCCCACAGGCCACTTCCGTTGACGCCCAGCGTCACTTCGGCGACTCGAAATCTGCCGTTGCCCAGATCTAGAACGATGACGTTCCGCTCGCCGCTATGGATGACGGCTTCTTCCGGTACAGCGAGAACGTTTCGCGCCGCCGGCACGTCGAAGGTCACGTTGGCGTACATCCCGGCGCGGAGCCGCTGGCCTGGATTTTGAAGCTCGATGGACACCTTCATCGTGCGCGTCTTTTCGTTGAAGAAAGGGTAGAGGTAGCGGACCCGGCCCACATATTGCCTCCCTGGCTCGTAAGGAAGCTCTACCTCGGCTCGTTGTCCAAGCTTCATCCAAGGGACCTGATTCTCGAAGATCTCCACCACCAGCCAGATCGTCGACAGGTCCGCGATCTTATAGAGGTTCATCCCGGCCTTGACGAACATCCCCTCGAGGGCCTGGTCCATCTTCTCGACAACGATGCCGCCCACGGGAGCAACGACGGAGAGTGTCCTGCTGAGCTCTCCGCGCTTTTCGAGCTCCTCAATCTGCTCGTCCATGATGTCCCAATAGCCGAGGCGCTCGCGCGCGGAAGCCACGAGGGATTCAGCCCTGGCCGCGATGTCCGGATAATCCGTGTCCGCCATGCGACGCGCGTACTGAAGCGCCTGCAAATATTCCTTTTGTGTCGTCACGAGCTGAGGGCTATAGATTTCGAAGAGCTTCTGACCTTTTTCGATCGGCTCACCGATGTAGTTCACATAGACGGTCTCGATCCAGCCGTCGTACTTCGTATTCACCCACGCGATCTGACTGTCGTCATAGGTCAGGGTTCCGATCGTTCGAATCGTGAAAGGGATGTCGACCCGCTCGATCTCGAGCGATTGCACGCCGATGTTCTGCACGAAGACAGGATCGATCCGGATCGTACCTTCAGGGACTTCATCGACTTCGTCCTCGTAGACGGGGATGAGGTCCATTCCCATTGGGGACTTCCCGGGCTTGTCCATGATGAAGGTCGGGTCCATGGGTGCTTGCCAATACTTGATCTTGCGCTCACCCTCCGGCGCTCCGTCCTCGCTCATCGCCATTTCCGGACCGTCTTCGCCGAGCACACTCCGTTCCACCGGGCTCAACCATGTCCACTCGAAAGGATTGACCACCACGAACAGCGTGAGGCCGATGCCGGAAGCAAAAGCAACGAGTAAGCCGACTATCTTCATGGGTGAGCTCATCTCGGGAATCGGGTTCCAATGGCACGTTCCAAATTTGCGAGAGCGTTCAACAGATCGGAATGATAGCGCGCGTTCACGATACGCACATTGAGAAGAACGCGCTCGCTGTCGAGAAGATCGAGCACGCCCAGCTGGCCTGTTCCGTACGCGGCCTCCGTCGCGCGTAGCGTCTCTTCGGCCTGTAAAATCAACACGTCTTCGAAGAGCCGGAGTTGCTCTTCGAGCGTCTCTATCCGAACGACTTGATCCCGAATCGAGAAATCCATTTCGTTTCGCACGTTGGCGTAGCTGCTTCGCTCCGCCAAAAGCGTCTCGCTCGCTTCGCGCATCGCGGCATCGTACTTGTCACGCCAAATCGGTATGTTGATGCCCGCGGAGATACTCACCGCGTTCTTGCCATTGTCGGGTGGTGGGAGCTCGATGCCCGCTGGATCGCTCCTTCCCCCGACGTTGACGAACGCTACGCCGAGGAAGAAATTGGGCCAGTAGGACGTCTTCGCCAGGTCGATGGTCCTCTCACTCCTTTCGATGCGCTTCTCCGCGGCCTTGAGCTCCTGGCGGTTCTGGTCCCCGAGCCTATAGAGCTGCTCCAAGTCGAGGTCGACCTCGGGAAGGCGCAGGACACCCGCCGGCGGTAGGGCGCTCTGGGGTGGGCGGTCCATCAGAGTATTCAGCCTTGCCTCTAACGAGGTTCGTTGCTGCGCGAGAATGTCGAGTCGGTTGAGGACCCGTGTAATCTCGGCCTGGATCTTGATGACGGCATGCTGCAAGCCCTGACCGGTCGCGTAGCGTGTTTGAGCGAGCTCTTCGTAGTGCTCGAGTAGAGATTGCTCTTCGCGGGTGATCGCGATGGCCGCGTCCACGTAAGCAAAGTCGTAGAAGGCGCGTTTCACTTGCACGACAATTTCCTGCTGGGTTGCGCGATAGAGCTCGAAAAGCGATAGCGCTTCCTGCGTCGCTACCTTGCCATGTAGCTTGAGCTTTCCGAACCAGGGGAACGCCTGGGACAGCATATAGGTGTTCAGCTGCGGCCCGACGCGCGTCTCGACGCTCCGGATGGCCTGAGAGAAGCTGAAGACCGGGTCCGGAAGCGTGCTCACTTGAGGCACTCTTGCGAGCGCCGCGCCGTAGCGAGCGAGCCTCTCACGAGCGGCCGGGCTCCTATCGAGCGCTTCGTTGATATAGCCGCGCAGCGCCTCTTCCGGAGCATAGAAGTCGGGAGGGCCGCTCGATCCGGCGTCTTCGACCTGTACTTGCGCCGGCTGGTCTCGAGCGTGCCCGGCTGCGACTGCTTTCAGACCATTCGAGAACATGAGAATGCCGACTAGCGCCACCACATTCCTTCTCTTCAACGTGTTCTGCTCCTTCTGCCGCGTTACGGCTCACCGCTCGTCTACAACTTACCGCAACAAGCGAGCCAGGTTGGTCGCGAGAGATTCTGTCCAAAAGCTTCGTTAAAACGATATGCTACAGCGTATTGACCACTTTCGTCTGGGCATGGTTTCGGTTCGGAGTCGCGGGCTACTGCTGAGCGTGAGATCCGCGGGATTCTGCGCGCTGATTGTTCTCGCGGCTCACGCCGTATCGGCGGATGACGTTCGTCCCGTCCAACTGCAGCTTCGCGAGCAAGAGCCCGGTCTTTTTCTCGCGCAGTGGCAGGTGCCGCAGATCATCCCCGTTCGAGCGGCGCCGAAGCCCGTTCTTCCCCAGGGCTGCGTTGCGGAAGGGGAGCTCTCGGTGCGAGAGCAACCCGGGACCTGGGTATTTCGACAAGCGTTTCGCTGTCCCGCCGGGCTCGAAGGGCAAGAGGTCGGGATCGATTTCCCCTTCGTGAACCCGAACATTTCTACAATTTTGCGCGTGGAGCTTCTTTCCGGCGAGAGCTACGCTCACCTATTTCCTTCGGGGGAAGAGATCTGGCGTCTTCCCGAGGGCACCGCGCTCGGTGCGTCCCTCCGAGACGCTCGGAACGGCGTCCTCTTCGGTATCCGTCATGTCTTCGAGAGCTTTGTCCACGTCGCGCTCGTCGTGGTTTTCGCGCTTCTTGGAAGCCGAGTGCTGGTGGGCGGTTTTCTCGCGGGCCAGCTCGGCGCGCTCCTCTGCGCGCGCTTGGGGCTCGCGCTCACACCATCGCTCGCGGAGCTCGGCATAGCACTTGCGACCGTGCTGCTCGCGAACGAGGTGCTCCGTCCGGAAGCCAACCGTCGTCAAGTGCGGGCTTTGGCGCTCGCGGCCGGGTGGGTGCATGGCCTCGGGTTGTTCACTCTAGTCCCGGGCGAGCTCGACATCATGCCGATGGTGCTCGCGATCGTGGGGATGGACGCAACGTTCGTCGTGCTCGGCGCTCTCATTGGATGGGCGGCGGCGCGAGTGGACGCATGGCTTCGCCCGGCCGGCTATGTCGTCGGGGTCATCTCCGTCGCACTCGGCCTCAGTTTTTTCTTCGCGGAGCCGCTCGCGAGCGTCGAGGCGAGGCTGACTTCACGACTCCCCGCGCTTTCAGGGGGAGTAGCGGAAAGCTCGCGACGCGTGGCTCCGGCATCCGCGGACGCGTCCGTGCAAAGCTTCGTCACGATAGAGGCATTCGAGACGCGCCACGAGATCTTGCTGCGGTTGCGCGACCTAGACGCTTCTTTGGGGGAGGCGGTCGAGATCGAGGATCAAGGGCGTGTGAAACAGCGCCTCGCCGAGTCGATCCGGGACTCCGCGTCGATCATCATCGACGGCCGCTCGCGAGACGCGATCATCGATCGCGTCGATTTTGTGACGGTGGATCGTCAAGGAGTGTTGCCGCGTCTGACGCCGGTGCGCGAGATCGTGGACACAGCCTATATCGGCATCACCTTCGCCTATCCGACTCCGCGCACACCACGGGACCTGCGACTCGAATGGCGCGGCTTCTCGGAGGCGTTCGCCACGGTTCCCGTGACGCTCGTCGATCCCGAAGCCACTCGCCAAGCCGAGCTCACCCCGGAAAGCCCCAGCATCACATGGGAGAACACGCTCTCCGAAGAGCCCATCCCGACTGTCTCCGGGGTGCCGGTCGAGCCAACGCAAGTACCGATCCCGCTTCTGTCGCTTCCATTTATTGTCGGAGCCCTCTGGCTCGCTTTCAAAAAGCGTGCTTTCGCGCTCGCTCGGGCGTCGTTGATACTAGGCGTGCTTGCCGGCCCGCTAGGGATGGTGGCGCTTGCGGTCCCATCGTCTTCCGTGCCGTCACCCGGTGGGGCGCGCCGTATTCTTGCGAGCATTCTGCCAAACGTCTATCGCGCCTTCGAGTTCCGCGAGGAGTCCGCCGCTTATGACCGCTTGGCCGTTAGCGTCACGGGGGAGACCCTGACGGAGGTTTATCTAGAGCACCGCCGCGCCCTCGAGATGGAAGAGCGTGGTGGGGCCCGAGCGCGGGTCGAGGCCGTCGAAGTCCACGCCGTTGAAAGCGTAGAGCCTTCTGAGCAAGGCGGCTTCGGCGCCGTGGCGTCGTGGACGGTCGGAGGCACCGTCACGCATTTCGGCCATCGCCATTTCCGAGAGAACCGCTATCGGGCGTTGGTGAGCGTCGTGCCGGTGGACGACTTGTTCTGGAAAATACGCTCGATCGACATGCTTCAAGAGGAGAGGGTCCGGTGAGGCCGGTGAGGTTTTGTCCTGGAGTTCCTCTTCATTGAGTGAGACGATAACCCCACATGCGCCGACAATCTCAACGACAGGCCTTATGGCTCCTTTGCCTCTTGCTCCCGACTACGGTTTTCGCCCAACGGATCCACCACGAGGAGCACGAAAGCCGACACGAGATCGCGATCTTCACGGGCGTTACCACCGAGCCCGAACATAACGAGAGCTTCTTCACGATTGGCGGCGAGTACGAGTTCCGGTTCTTACCGCGCCTCGGGATCTCGGTCGAGCTCGAATATATCAAAGGCCTCGATGCCGGGGTTTTTGCCTTTCCCGTCGTGTTTCACGTTCACAAGGGCTTGATGTTCGTGGCCGGTCCAGGTTGGGAGACCTCGCCGCGCGAAATCGAAGCGCTCGGCGATAAGCGCGACTTTCTCTTCCGGGTCGGGGTTCAGTACAGCTTTCACGTGGGCGGGCGCTTCGCCTTGATGCCAGCTGTGGATTTCGATTTCGTGAAGCGGGAGCACGAGACGGAGAAGCTCTTTGTCTTCGGCGTGAAGTTCGCGTGGGGCTTGTAGCCAGCTACTCTTCGAGCTGCTTTTGTATCGCGTCGAGATAGTCGTCGAGCTCTTCGACGCTCGCGAACACGCTGCGCAAGTCGACAGCTTTCACGATATCGAAGACTTTCTTCACACCCGGCTGAAGATAGCCGAAAAGCGTCTTGCCGCCGCGGCCGACCATCGTTTTTTGGGCTTTGAGCACGGAGAGGATGCCGGCGCTCGAAATATATTCGAGCTTGGCGAGGTCCATCACGAGCACTTTGACGGAGGACTCGAGAGCTTTTTCGAGCTCCTCGTCGAAGATCGCGGTCGTGTCGTTGTCCAGACGTCCTTCGAGTCGCAAGGTCGTGCTGAAAGGGAGGCTCGGTTCGACTTCGATATTTAGTGACATAGAGATTGCCTCATTATAGGGACTCACCGTCTTTTTGTCAGGCGCAAGACATTTTGGTCCTCTTCGCGCGAGTAGGACACCGCGTCGCTCAAGGACTGAATGAGGTGGATGCCGAGCCCGCCGAGAGGACGATCGGCGAGACTTGCTTCGAGATCGGGACTCTCCGTGCTCGCGGGATCGAAAGGCTTCCCGTTGTCGCGCAGCACGACGACGATCTCTTCACGCGTCACCTGGACTTCGAGGGCCATCGATGCGGCGCCAGCATATTTGACCACGTTCGTGATCGCTTCCTCGCCTAGGAGGCGGACCTCTAGAACGTGCTCGGTCGACACCCCGTCCTCGATGAGGCATGACTCGAGCTCGTCGAGAGCGGGGCCGATGGCGTCCGGCTCGCTCGCCAGGGAAATCTTGTGACGCAATTCAACCTTTATAACGCAGCGTCATGATAGTGATGTCGTCCGACTGCTCGGCGTCGCCCGCGAACGCGCGCACCGCCGCGAGCACATCCGCCGTCGTTTGGGCTGCGGATGCTTTGGACTTGCCCGTGACGACGTCGAGCAAGCGCTCTTCGGTGAAAAACTCGCCATCGATGTTGCGCGCTTCGGAAACACCGTCCGTGGAGATAACGATAGCGTCCCCCGGCAGAAGGGTGAGCTTGTTATTCGGGCAAACGGCGCCGTCGAGAAGGCCGACGAGCGGGCCGCCCTCGATCTCGAGAAAACGCGGCTTACTTCCGTCTCCAGGGATTAGTGCCGGCGGATCGTGGCCCCCGGCGGCGCATAATAGCTTGCCCGTCTTTGGGTCGAGGACACCGGCGAAAACCGTGACGAACATTCCGGCATCGTTCTCGGCTTGAAGACTCTGATTCACGCGACCGAGCGCTTCGCCGACCGAGTCCGCGCTGCGCGCAATCGTCTCGAAAAGCGTTTGGGTACGCGCCATGAAGAGGGCGGCCGGGACACCTTTTCCGGACACGTCGCCCACGAGGAAGGCCACTCGTCCGTCCTTCATCATGAAGTGATAAAAGAGATCGCCTCCGACGTGGCGCGCCGGCACGAGGGTCGCGGCGAGCTCGAACCGCGCGTCGTCGCCACCTAGGCCGCCTTTCGGAAGCATGTCGAACTGGATCTTGCGCGCGATCTCGAGCTGGCTTTCGAGCTTCTGTTTCGCCGCGGTCGTTTCTTTGAGCTCGCGGATATGGGTCTTGAGCGAGTCGCGCATCTCGCGAAACGCTTGGGTGAGTGCGCCCACCTCGTCTTCAGAGCGCGGCGTTGGAAGCTCGGCGTCGAGATCGCCGGTGGCGAGCTGACCTGCGCCCGCCGCGAGCTCTTTGATCGGCTGCGTGAGGCGGCGAGACAGCGTGACGACCACGCCAACGAGGAGGACGAGCCCAAAAATCAAGAGCGTCAGCTGCGTGAGAAAGATGGCCCGCACGTCCGCGAGGAGCTCGTCCTCGGGATAGACGATCGCGAGCGACCAGCCGGCGTGCCCGATGGGAGCGTAGGTGAGCCGGGTGCGTTTGCCGAGATAGCGATCCGTGAAGGGGAGAAAGCCGGACTCTCCCCGCATCATGCTCGTCACGATCTCCTCGACTTCGGGCGGCCGGTCGGGAATCTCCATGTCGAGCGCGGATTCGGTCCGCTCCATTAGAGACGCGTCGGGGTGGGAGATGATGGCGCCCTCTTTGGAAAGGATGATGCCGTAGCCGGTCTCACCGACGGTGATGTCACGTACTTGATCGTTCAGCCACTGGAGCGACACGTCGGCGGTCGCCACGCCGAGGAGCTTGCGCTCAGCGTTCACAGCGTTAAAAAACGGTACGGAGAAGGTCACCATCCAGGCCTCGCCACCGCCTTCGTCGACATAAGGCTCCGACCACTGGGCTTGACCCGAAGCGGCCGGTACGGCATACCAATCCTTCTCCCAGTAACGGTAGTCGTCGGCCGCGAGGTCGGCCGTCCGGACCTGGCCGTCGGGAGCGACATAATAATAAAGAGAGAAGGGCTCAGGTGATGGGACAAAAGCCGCCGCCGAGCCGTAGATGCGCTCGTCACCCTGAACGAAGGCTTGAAGCGTAGCGCGCAGCTCCTCCTCTGTCGGATCCAGCAACTCGATGACCGCGGCAAGAAACTGGGTATTCTCCTCGACCGATCGCAACACCTTCTGAATCTCTCCGATTTCCGCGCGGGTGACGCTTTCGGCCTCTCGCTGGGCGGTCTCGAGCATCATCCGCCGGGAGAGCAAATTGGAATAGAACGTCGTGGCAATATAGACGATGCCTACGGTCCCGAGAATCCAAAAAACCATCCGCCAAGTCAAGCTCTTGAGGCCGAAATCGCTCATGGAGAGGCATTATAGCGGCGGAGCCGCGAGCGCGATATATTGGACAAAGCCTAGGAGGTTTGAATGAAGTCGAGAATGTTCGTGTGTGCGGCCCTTACTATCCTCGCCGCTATCGGCATCGCTTCCGCGGACGAGGTCTTCACCGCGAAGATGGTGAGGACCAAAGGGTTGTCGAAGCAGAGCGTTCACCTGGACCTCCGGATCACGGAATACGCGACCCAAGAAGACGCGGACGCACTTCAGAAGATACTGGCCGAAGAAGGTCAGGAAGCGATGCAAAAAGCGTTGCGCGCTGGCGATCGGGGCGTTGCCCAAGTGACGGGCGGGCGACCGCTGAAGGTGAATTGGGTTCGTGTCTTTCCGGGTCAGAACGGCAGCACCGTCATCATCGTGACGGAGCAACCTCTCTACTTTCCCGGCGAGGAGCCGGCAACGGGGCCTTCTGGGGCGCTCGGTTTCATCACGCTGGAGATGAACGATCGCGGCCATGGGCGCGGGCGACTGGCCGAAGTGACGGCGATCCACGTGACGGAGGACAACGTGCTCGAGATCGAGGCGTCGCGCCCCACGACAATCGAAATGGAAGACGTTCGGCGTGTGCAGTAAGTCGGAGGCAGACTGAAAGCTCGCCTGCCCAGGTAGGAGCTAGTGGTACTCGTTGGAGGCTTGAACCTTCCCTCTGACTTGGCTTGGAACGGAAGTCTTTGCGAGGCGCCGCCCGCGCTTGACGGCGGCGGTCTTCAGTCGGTGAGAGCTCGCTGGCTTGTTCTGTCCTTGCAATTGTACGTCCCATTTGCCATTGCGGTTCACTTTCACGCAACCAACCGTGCGTTTCTTAGCTGCCATGTTCCACCTCTCTGGTTGAAGAGAATCACCTAACGGCTTCTCATGGTCGTGGAGCTGCCCGAGAGTTGGTCAAGAGATAGGTCTGGACGACGCGTGCGCTAGAGCCTTTCTCGTGGCCCTCCAGCAAGAAGAGTCTCCGCGCGCGCGGCGTTCAGTTCCAGAACTCGAGGACGACCACCAGTGCACCGACGAGCGCGAAAAAAAATGATCCCGAGTGCTTTTTCCATGAGCTTGGCCGCCCGGCACAGCCGCGCGCCTTTTTTCGTCCTGAAGTGGTGTCCTTCACCTCGCTGTGCCCAAGTCTGCGTTATCCTACAAATGCCGATATGGGGCCGAGAAGAGTGGCATGATGCGAACGATACCCTTAGGGGGCGCTGAACAATAGAATGGACATTGAGACGAATACGATCCGCTTGTAGCCGCGAATATGGCACAGTAGCCTGCCCGACGACGGGAGATTTGTCCAGCTTATTTTTCCGCGCCCCCTTAAGCATGCTCTCGGGAAGCTCCCTCTTCCGGAAAGACCTGACACCTATGTTCCCAAGCTACGGCGGCTTCACGCCGTCGAGCCTCTACCGCTCGATGAAGAGGCCACTCTTCATCGAACCACTCTGCCCCCGCTCCACAAGGACCCCTTCGACCGCATGCTCGTCTGCCAAGCCATCGTGGCGGGATTGGTACTCCTGACGCCGGACGGGTTGGTAACACAATACCCGACACGCTCGGTCTGGTGAGGTGTGTGGCTCAGTGAAAAATACGGCCGCGACCAAAAACCAGAAAAACGCGCTCACTTCTGCCGACGATTCTCGAGAGAGCGCAGCCGGCGGCTGGCCGAGCGATGAGAGCCATTCAAGTCCTCCATGCTCCGCACGCGGAGGTAGCGCTTTCTGGCTTCGTCGTATCTCCCCAAGCCTTCCAGTATCTCTCCGGCTCTGAGGTTCGAGTACGCACGATCCCGCATCGGCGTGTCGCCGTCGTCGGCCGCGGATTCGAACTAGTGCGTCGACATCCGACCCATCTGCGACGCTCGACTTCGTGCTCGAGGTTGTGAGGCCGCACCAGCGTTTTGTTTCCGTGTACTCGGCCCCGGCTATTGACCAAAGGGACGTGTCTTTGGCCGATTCGCCTTACATCGAGATGTCCCGAAGGAACACAACTTGCTGGATCGAGCTCGCGAGCGGGTCGATTTACCAGACCTCAACCCCATTCCGCTTTTCAAGTGCGATCCCGCGGGTCGCATGCTGTTCATGAACGTTGCCGCCGAGCGGCTCCTGCTCAGCCTGCCTCACGAAAGAAGAAGTCACGCGGATATTCCCCGCGGGCTTTATGGAGATGCTCCGAAAGGCAGTCAAAGATCATCAAGGCAGCATCGAGGTGCAGTCCGAACCCGGCCGGGGCACGACCTTTACGATCACGCTACCGACGAAGCCAGGCGCGCCAGCGGGAAGACAATAGCGCCACATCATAGCGTCGGTGCGCGAGACGCTCTTTAACTTCGCGGCTATTGGGGCGGCGCGTCCAACGGAGCGTGCGTCGTGAACGCGCGCGCCGAGCTTCATGCGCTCGACGATCTTTGGTTCCAGATCTCGGGCACGATCTGCAATTTGACGTGCCATCACTGCTTCATCTCCTGCAGCCCGACGAACCGTTCTTTCGACTTGATTCCTCTCGAGGATGTTCTGCGCACGCTCGAAACGTCCCGCCGCCTCGGGGTGAAGGAGTATTACTTCACGGGCGGCGAGCCGTTCATCCACCCGGCCATGGTCGAGATTCTGGAGCATACGCTCGAGCTGGGACCGGCCACCGTATTGACGAATGGAACGCTCTTGAAGCGCCTGGTCATCGCCCGGCTGGCGCGGGCGGAAACGGCGTCGATCTACTCACTCGAGCTCCGAGTCAGCATCGACGGGTACTCACCCGAGACCAACGATGCAATTCGCGGTAAAGGGACCTTCGCGCGCGCGATGGCGGGCGTGCGGCTTCTTCTCGAGCACGGCTTTCTGCCCATCGTAACCGTCGCCCAGACTTGGGAAGACGATCGCGCCGAGGAAGTGTTTCACGGCTTCGTGGAGCTTCTGCGGGGAGAGGGCTACGAGAGGCCGCGCATCAAGATCATCCCGACGCTCCGGCTCGGCGCCGAAGTGGAGCGGAGCCGCGGCTACTACGCGTCCGAGCGGATCACCGAGGACATGCTCGAGGATTTCGATGAGTCGCAGCTCATTTGCACGCACTCGCGCATGGTGACGAATCGAGGCGTCTATGTCTGTCCGATCCTCATCGACAACCCTGCGGCCCGCATGGGTGATGATCTCGACGACGCGCTCGGCGCCTATCCTCTGGATCAAAGCGCCTGCTACACCTGCTATGTCGGGGGCGCGGTCTGTAGCAACGTGTGTGCGGGGGGTTTCCGTGTCTCCTGAAAGGTTCGATCGGATCGCCGTCTTCGGCGGCGTTTACAGCAACCACGTCGCACTCGAAGCGGTGCTCGCGGATGCGCGCCGCCGTGACGTCGACGCCGTATTCTGCCTCGGTGACCTCGGCGCCTTCGGGCCGAATCCGGACAAGATTTTTCCGCTTCTCGTCGAACCGGGCGTGCGCGTCATGCAAGGCAACTATGATGACTCGATTAGCCGGGGACTTGCGGATTGCCAGTGCGGTTACACCGATCCGCGCGACAACTACTTTGCCAAGATCTCCTATGACTACACGTTCGATCACACCTCGGATCGATGGAAAGGCTTCCTGCGCTCGTTGCCGGAATCGATCCGCATCGAGCTCGGCGGCTACCGGGTGCTGATGAGTCACGGCTCGCCGCGGAAGATGAGCGAATTTCTTTGGGAGTCGACGGCCCCGACGCACTTTCTCGACAAAATGGTGGCGTCTTACGACGCCGATGTGGTGCTCGCCACACATAGCGGCTTGCACTGGAAGCGGGAGCTTCCATCGGACCGACATTTCGTTAACGTGGGCGTCATCGGCCGGCCCGCCAATGACGGTTCTACCAATGTTTGGTACTCGCTGCTCGACGCCCGCCGCGGTTTCGACGTGACGTTCATTCCCGTCGATTACGACCACGAGAGCCTCGCGCTTGAGATGAAGCACGAGGGACTACCCACGGAATTCATCGACACGATACGACATGGCTGGTGGACGACCTGTCTCGAGATCCTTCCGTCCAAAGAACGCAAGAAAGGACGATTTTGATGGCGACGACGGAAATGAATCCCGAGCAAGCCGTGCGCTCCCGATATGGGCCGGCGGCGGCGGAGAAAGAGAATGCGCTTTGCTGTCCGGTGGACTACGACCCGAAATTTCTGGCCGTGATCCCTGACGAGATCCTGGAGCGCGATTATGGTTGCGGCGATCCGTCGCGCCACTTGAATCCGGGAGAGACCGTGCTCGACCTCGGTAGCGGCGGCGGGAAGATCTGCTACATCGCGTCCCAGGTCGTGGGCCCCGAGGGACGCGTCGTCGGTGTCGACATGAACGACGAGATGCTCGCGCTTGCGAGAGCGCATCGGCAGTCGATTGGCGACGCGCTCGGCTACCACAACGTCGAGCTCAAGAAAGGCAAGATTCAGGATCTGACGCTCGACTATGGCCGGCTCGAGGCCCGCCTGGCTGCGAGCCCAGTGACGACCGCGGCGGAGCTCGATGAGCTCGAAGCGTGGAAGGCGAAGGAGCGGCAGGAGAACCCGATGATTGCCACGGCTTCGATCGACGTCGTCGTGAGCAATTGCGTTCTCAACCTCGTCGACCCGAGAGCGAAGTCGGCGCTCTTTCACGAGATGCACCGCGTGCTCGAGAAAGGCGGCCGGGTCGTGATCTCGGACATCGTGAGCGACACTTGCCCGAGCATTTGCGGAACGATCCGGAGCTATGGAGCGGTTGCATTTCGGGCGCGTTCCGGGAAGACCTGTTCTTGAAAGCTTTCGAGGAAGCGGGCTTTTACGGGATCGAGATTCTCTCGCGCGACGAGACGCCGTGGCAGACGGTAGAGGGGATCGAGCTTCGCGCCATCACCGTCACCGCCTTCAAGGGGAAGGAAGGGCCTTGTCTCGAGCGCAAGCAAGCCGTGATCTACAAGGGACCGTGGCGGAGCGTCACCGACGACGACGGACACACGCTGTTCCGAGGGGAGCGGATGTCGGTTTGCGACAAGACCTTTCACATCTACGCCTCGGCGCCCTATGCGGATGCGGTCGAGCGTGTAGAGCCTTATGAGACGATCCCGCTCGCAGAAGCGCGGCCCTTCGATTGCCGGAAGGATGCGACGCGTCATGCGCGCGAGACGAAAGGGCTCGACTACGACGTGACTGAGATGACCTCCGAGCCGTATTGCGGCCCGGACGGGAACTGCTGTTGAGCCTTGAGTGTGTTCTTGTTGGGTCCGAGGGACGTGGGAAAAACGGAGATCGCCAAGGCCCTCAGCAAACACTCTTCGGCCTGGAATGAGCAAAGGCTTCCCGCAGCCGCCCGTGACTACCATGGCGAGGTTTTACCTCTCCGCCCAGCTTTGGAGGCGCCGGTGCTCCCACCATATGCCGGCGAGAAGGCCGAGAAGCCCCATCACGAGAACGGCGCTCGTATGCCACGGCACGATATGGCCCGGATGGGATATGCCGCAGTGAAGGCGATAGACGCCCTCGGAGATGAACCCGCCGCCGAGACCACCGAGGAGCCCGGCGACTTTTGGGCGGAGTGGCAGCCCGCGCGACAGAAGCACGAGCACGAGGATCACCGGCGGCAAGCCGAGAGCAGAGACGCGCCAAAAGCACATCGCTTCCACCTGCCAGCTCACGGAGGGCGGGACGCTGCCATGGGTAAGCGTCCAATAAGCACCTCCGACCTGGAACACGATGGCGGCGAGCGGGAGGGCAACCCACCACGTCCAGCTCACCGTCGCCTCGGGCGCGCGCTGGATCAGCGCGAGCACGAGCACGGCGTAAGCGGAGGCCACCATCAGGCTCGCCGGTACCCAGAGCGGGGCGCTCCCGATTTCGGCCGCGTCGCTGCGCAGCCCGTAAACAATGAGCACCAGGCTCAACAAGAAAAGCGCCACCGGAAACACGATGAGCGCGCTCGTCCACCCAGAGCAGAGTGGGCGCACCGGCTTCAGATCCTGCGCCACTTCACGCCGGATCTTCTCGAAAGAGCTATCTTGGGTCACGTGCCCCTCCTCGTGCGTCCGGAGATGCCAAGAGTGTCCGCAACGCGCTGATCGCGCGATGCGCTCTCAGCTTCGCCGTGCCCGCCCGGATGCCGAGCATGGCGCCGATCTCTCCGAAGGTGAAACCCCAGACGTGGTGCAGCAACACCGCCTCGCGCCGGTCATCCGAAAGCTCCGCGAGTGCTCTCCACACGTCGCGGTGCGAGCCGAGCTGCTCCATCGCGGGCGGCACCGGCACTTCGGGGAGCTCCCCGGGCGCGGCCGTTTCCACGCTGTACCGGCGTGCAGAAGCGCGTCGATGCATCAAGTACACGTGACGCGCGATGGCGAAGACCCAAGGCCGGACCGGCCGCGGGGGCGCGTAGGTATGGCGCGAACGGTGGATCTGCAAGAACGTCTCTTGCAGAAGGTCCTCCGTCAGGGAAGCGTTGTAGGTGTGTGAGGAGAGATAGCCGCGCAGCTTGGGCGCGAGCTTCGCGTAGAGCGCATCGAACGCTTCGAGCCGGCCGGCCTGATAGGCCATCATGAGCTCGCTCAGCTCCGGTTCGATGGGGGCGGTCCCGCTCACGATGGCCGCTATTATGACCCAAATGACCAAGCCGATCCTCATCATCACCTCTACTGTTGATCATCGGAAAGTTGGGGTTCGCCGTCTATGGCGGCCTTCACATGTTGTTCACGCGCCGAGCCGCATGAAGAAATTATTGAGCGATTCCGCGAGCGTTGGGTGGGCAATGACACCGTTCCGGATCGAGGTTTAAGAAATCCGTTATGCATATACGGGGTGGTGTAGACGAGGTAGCGCAAAGGCGGCGTGCGAAACTTGCCCTTGTCGACCTCCCGCTTCGTCGTGTAGTAGAGACCGAGATCGCGATCCGCCTTCCGATAAAGCTCCGCGGGCACACCGCGCGCGTAGTGCTGATAACGAAGTGCGATCTGCGCCAGGATGTCGGTGTCGAAGGTCGGGCTCGTGGGAACACCGACGTTGTGAAAGCCCTCGTCGGTGAAAAGAGCGCCATTGTGGTATTGGATGCAGCCGGCTTTACCAGTAAAGAGCGCCATCCCGAGGCGCGCCTCGGCTGACATGGCCGATCGCTGGCCGCTCATTTCGAGATCGAAAGGGCTGTCGTCAGAGATGACTTCGGCCCTCTCAAAGGTAGCGATGGCACGAAGAGCCAGATGGTACGTGGGCCGGTCGACCCCGAAGGCTTGTTTGAAGAGCCTGACATAGTCCGGAACCTGGGCCATACGCTCCTCGGCCATGACCGGGTCGACGTTACCGGTGAGATTCCCGGTTGCAGCGCTGTTCGCCTGCGATTCCAGGCTGGTGGATTCACCCGCCCAGATTTCGTGAACGTAGTGTTCGCAGATAGGCGGTGATGGCGCTCCTCGGTCTTCTAGTTTCGTCGAGTACGGCGTGGAGTGCCGCGACGATCAAGGGCAGAGTCACTGATATCGCGGATCGTGGGCTGTTCGGAACCGTCGTTGCTTGCTCGTCGATAGGTGCTCATCATCCCTCTTCGGCCTCGTCGGCCCCTCCGGACGCCGCCGGGTCGTGAATTTGGGAATCCAAGTTGAAGGCCGACCACGCAAACCAGAAAGCTGAAAAAGTGGGAATCTGGCGTAACCGCGCCCCCGCCAGTGGCCCTTCCACGGCCACACCGCGCAAGTTCCAGATGGATCCCGTCTGGCGGTCTCGCAGTTTGAATGGAAACATACCCTCGTCGATGATCTCGAACTCGAGGAGCTCGCCTTCTCCAGAAGAGGCGCCCTCGGAAGTGGCCGCCTGCTGGAGACGGCGCTCGAAGGGAACGGCGAGAGAGGAGCCGGCGTCGAAGGTCACGAGGACGGCAAGACCGTTCACGTTGTCGTTGATGACGAGGCGGGGAGCGACGGTGCTCATCCTGCTCATGGAGTAAGCTCGCGCGACGCCCTCGTGCGTAATACCGAGCACGGTCTCTTTCATGGGGAGTCTCGGGTCGACGGTGGACTGGGGGAACAAAAGCGTGGTGTTGTCGACGAGATCATAATCGCCGTACGGGTAGCGGGTGTAATCGCGACTGAAGCCGGTGTTGAAGCTCACCACTGTCGTATCTGGGTGCATGGTCTTCCACGCGGCCCAGGTGGACTGGACCACAGGAAGCAGCGAAGGCCTTGCGCCCCGGAGGCTGCCGCAGATACTTTGGCCCCCCATCTGCGACCATAAGGAGTCTGTCGTGCGGTCGAACAATATGAGGTTGTTGTCGAAGAGAAGCCCGGAGACCCCAAAGTTGTGAAGCTGCTCGTTGATGACGGGGTCGTAAACGAGACCGCTCCCCGTGAGCGGGCAGAAGCTCACGACAATCGGGCGCCCTCCCAGGACGTCGTTTGTGATCTCGTGCCACCAGAGAATACCGTGCGGGTAGGCCCTCGCCTCGCCGTTCACCACGACGCCGAGGACCAGGTCATCGGGAACGAGAAAGCTGTCTCCCGCTGAGGCCGACACCACTTCGGGATTTGTTAGAGCTGGTATGCCGTCCTTACCGGGACCGCCGCTGATTATGAGATTTTCGGGGATGAGGCACTGCGCCGCCCCCGTGGCGGCCAGGGACAAGCAGGCAATGACCAGGACCGCCAGTCGCTCGATGTCTCGTATCACGATTGTACCCCCTTAATATCAGGATTTTAGGCGGTTCGACGACCTGTTCCTATTAGATTCCTCACAAGACGAGCAATCCGGTCGAGCCGAGCAATATGTTAACTGGGTCATAGCCGATACCATCCGTACACGAGGATACTGCTCACGTGAGCGCGTCCTCTGAAGGAGTCATCGGTGAACCGTGAACGGTAATGAGCCTGTCGCAATAGTTGCGTCAGCCAGGCCGCGGAACCATCCGCTGCGGCGGCTCACGTTGACACTGTTGATCCTCGCGCTCATCCTAGCGACCTCGGCCCGACTTTCGGAAGCAGGGGCTTGGATCGTGCCCAAGGGGACGAACTCGTTCAAAGTGGGCTTCATGTTCCAGGATACGACGGAGCGCTACTTCATTGACGGAAGTCGCATCCCTTATTTCTTCGACGGACGCAATCGGACCCGGGCGCTCTTCTTCGAGTACATTCGCGGTTTAACGGATCGCTGGGACGTCAAGGTCCAGTTTCCCCTGTTCAGTATCTCTTTCGACGACTTCGCCGCCGACCGCACGACCAACGGTCCTGGCGATCTGCGGGTGGAGTCGCGCTACAACCTGGTTAGGGATCCGCTCGTCCTGACCGTAGGTGGCACCATCAAATTGCCTACGGGTGAGTTCATCAACGATGCCGAGATCGTTCCCGTGGGAGAAGGCCAATATGACTTCGACCTCTTTGCGGAAGTGGGCCGCTCGCTCTGGCCCGTGCCGGGCTACGTGACGGGCAAGATCGGCTACCGCTGGCGTACGAAGAACAAAGAGACCAACATCGATTTCGGGGATGAGCTCATTTGGCATGCCGAATTCGGTTACCAATTCGGAGCTCGCATCAACACCAAGTTGCTGTTGCGCGGCCTCTATGGCTTCGAGTCCAGGAGCTTTGACCTTTCCATCGAGAGTCTTCGCCGCGAGGCCGTCTACCTGGAGCCGGGAGTGAGCTTCGCCTTCACGCCCACCCAGAACGTCGAGGTGACCGTTCCCATTTCGCTTCGGGGCCGCAACTGGCCCGCCGGGCCCGTTCTCAACATCAACTTCACACAAACGTTCTAGTAGAAACACGATGAACGCCGGATGAAACGTAAGACCGAGCTGCCACGTGTCCCACGGTGAACGAGTTCTCCAGGCCGTATGGCGTTCCGACCACGTAAACGTCCTGCCCGACGGCGAGTTGGTCGGAGTCTCCCAGGCGCGCGTGCGGAAGGTCGAGCTCCGGCGAGTCCAGCTGGAGGAGGGCGACATCGGCGCTCCCTCTCTGTCTCCTCCTCCTATTACTGTCCGCCGCAGCACATGCTCGTGTTCCTATCGCCATTCTATGTTCTTGGTGTGAGCTTTGCGCCCTTCGTGCCTCCGTGTTGTTCGGGTTTTCTCCGTGGCTCCGTGGCGAGTTCCAACTCCAGAACCCGGGTCTCAGGGTTGCTCAAGCTCCAGGTGTACCAGAACGTATCGAAGCCACCGAGACGCTCGGCGCTCGCGTCGGCGAAGTCACCCGTGGCGGGGTCGAACCCGGCCCCGCTCCCCTTCTCGATCCACTCGCCGTCCCTTTGCTCGAATCCGTTCTCGGAAACGAAAGCGAGTGTTGACTGGAACTTTGAACCGCCCTGCTTGCGGTACAAGAAGATGCTCGCCCCGTCTTCGAGCTCGAAACTCTGGCCGTTCTCGAGGTCCTTCTGCCGTGTCGCGTAGGCGATGTCGTTGCGATGAAACGCGAAGACCGGCTCCTTCGTCTCCAGGCGGTCGTCCGTCGCCCGCACGTAGTTGAAACCCTCCGGGCTACCGTAATACCAGGCGTAGCTCTGAGAAGCATCCTCTCGTCCGTCGACGGATAGGACTAGCGTGTCTGGGTGCTTCTTCTTCCAGTGACGCCATTGCATCTTCTCGCCATATGGCAGCTCTACGAGCTCACTGCCCTTGAGCTCACCCGCCACCGCCTTTCCCTCCATGATTGACCAGTAGGTGTCGGTCTCTTGATCCTGCATGATGAGCGAGGCGTGAACGAGGCCCCCGGAAGCCTCGAAGTTGATTGTCCGTCCCTGGTAATCCCTGCCGTACACGACGGCGGCATTGGCGAGCGGTCACCAGACGGCAGCGAAATTCGTTTCACCGATGGTGTCGTTCACGACCTCGTGGCTATTGAGTAGCGTGAGACTGTAGGCCCGCGGTTGTCCCTCGATCACTACTCCCAGCACCCAGGAACTGGGCGCCACCATCGCCTCCGAAGCAGGGACGTAGGTTGGGTTATTGATGGCCGCGATCGTGCCCCGGGGAAGGATCTGTTCGTAATCCTCGGGTTGCTTCTGAACTGCCGCGTCTGAGCCGTTGACCAGGAGAACGAGCGCGAACCCGAGTGCCGACATCGAAACCGTCTTTCTCAGATTCATGCCTCCTCCCGCTAAGTGGGACGTACGCCCTTCGCACGCCATTCTCCCCGGAGATGCCGGTTACCGCTATGAAGTTCCCCACCATTATGAGAAGATTGTGCGCTTCCCTTGAGGTAAGCGCACACGCTCCTGAGGCGTCGATTCTACCCGGATCTCTCCGCCATGATCCTCGTAGACGATCTGATAGCAGATCGCGAGACCCAACCCGGAGCCCACACCGACTCCCTTCGTCGTGAAGCCGCGGTCGAAAATCTGGGAGAGGATCTGCGGCTCGATACCACGACCGGTATCGGCAATCGTAATGTGGACGCTGTCGTTCATCGCGAGAAGATTTCCGTCGCGGTCGAAAAAAATGATTCCGTCCGGAATGGTCTCGACGAGCACCTTCAGAAATTCGGGGCTCGGCGCAGACAATGGCAGACAGATCCCTCATGGAACACTACTCCATTTATTCTTCGGCGATGATGCGTCCACAACCCCTGAGCGCATCTGGATACAAAAAGCAGCACCTCCTATCGTGTTCTTCGACCAACGAGAAACTCACTCGCGAATCGTGGGGCTTTTATCGTTCGCGGGTAATTGAGGGAACGCTCCGTTCTACTCGACGGGAAAGAGTTGATCGATGTAGAAGGTATCCTGCTCGACGACGACACGGAACTCCACGAAGTTGCCCGGCATGATCCCGTCGAGAAGAGCTGGGTCCCGCACGTCGTACCCCATGGACATCGCGTCCATGAAGCCCGGCATCTCCTCGTGGTTGAGGTAGATACGTCCATCCTCGTACCAAAGCACCGTGCCTCTTGCCTCGTAGAGCTCGGGTGCCCCGCCGTGCGCCATATGTAGAGTGGTCTGTGCGGACTCGGAATTTTCCCCGTTAGGCGCATGGCCACACGCGACCGAGCCCAGTGCAATCAAGACAACCAAAATGCGATTACCACGCATTAGATCATTTCTCCTCGTTGAGATGCTAGAGCAGAGGGGTCTCCGTCGGCTGTAAAGCACGCCACACCTTCCAGCTTGTTTCGGTGTAAGCCTGCTTATATTTATTCGCGTCCAAATACGTTGCGGCGCGAACTAAAAGGGCTCAACCTGTTATGACGTTCACAGCGGCCGGAGCCGTCTTGCCCCAAACTTCCAAGTCGAAGGTAGCTACCGACCAATGAACAATGAAAAAAGGAGAAACAAATGAGACAGTCTCGAACGAGAAAAGCGACGCTTTTCGCAGTCATGGCCATTTGCCTCATGATAGCCGGCGTCGTAACAGCACAGATGATGGAGCCCAAGATGACCACGATCAAGGGCAGCGTCGTTGATATGACGTGCGCATCGAAGGGCCACGCCATGTCCGGTGAGTGGATGAATGCCAAAGACGATCACATGATGCCCGAGGAGGGCATGAAGAGCGGCTGTGGCACTATGTGCTTGAAGGGCTCGCAGCCTGCGGGTCTTTTCGACGGCGAGACGATAAGCGCTGTCTTTGCGTGCAATCCCGCCGCGACTCTTTCCGCTTACTCGGGAAAACAAGTCGAGGTTCAGGGATTCTGGGCTGGTGACGACTCCGTGAAGACGTTCGTCCCGGCGAAGATTCGTGAAGGCTCCGGCGACTGGACAGACGTCCAGTGCGCCACGATGCACTGAGCCATCACTGGTGAAATCGCACTAAGAAGCCGCGGTTCGATCAAGAAGTCGAACCGCGGCTTTTTCTTTTTGTTCGACAATCTGCTTCAACCTGTCGCCTCCTTCACAGCACCGTCGGCTTGGAACGGTTGCTACGATCCCGACCGCTCCTCGAGAGTCCGGAATGACCAGGAGCCGTCGAGCTGGGATGCGTTTCTCGATGCGTGGCGCGAACGAGCACTCTCGTTCGAAGATCGCGGAGGCGAGGGCCTCGCCATTCTCACTGAAGCCTACGCCTCGCCATCGTTCTCCATGTTGGGACGGGCCTTCCGGGAGCGATTCCCTCGCGCCTCCTGGTACGTCTACGAGCCTCATGGAGACGAGAACATCGTGGCTGGGGCCGGCTTGCTCACGGGAAAGCCTCTGAGGCCTCTCTACCATCTGGACCGCTCGAAAACGATTCTCTCGCTCGGATGTGACTTTCTGCTGACGGAGACGGGCGCTCTCCGTCATGCCAAAGACCTCGCCTCCGCACGCGACCCCGAAAGCGCCCAGATGAGTCGACTCTACGTGGTCGAGAGCACGCTCAGTGCCTTGCATGCATTGTGAGAACGCTCCTTGCGAGCAGGTCTGTCCCGTAGGAGCGACGTTGCACGACGCCGAGGGTCTGAACGCGATGGTCTACAACCGCTGCATCGGCACACGCTATTGCTCGAACAACTGTCCGTATAAGGTGCGGCGCTTCAACTACACGAAAGACATCTCGGAAGTCACGTCGATGGCGATGAATCCGGACGTTACGGTGCGCTCACGGGGCGTCATGGAAAAGTGCACCTATTGCGTTCAGCGACTCAACGAAGCGAAACACGAAAGCAGTACGGCCGTGACGGCGTGCCAGCAAACCTGCCCGGCCGATGCCATCACCTTTGGCAACCTCCGAGACGCGGAAAGCAAGGTAGCCAAGCTCAAGAAGAGTGAGCGCAACTACGTCTTGCTTCACGAGCTCCATAACAAACCCCGCACGTCCTATCTCACGAAACGGCGCAACCCGAACCCGGCGTGGCCTTCATGACGAACATCTTTGATAGAAGATTGTTGGCCATCGCGGTCGCCGCGCTTGCGCTAACGGCACTCACGAGCTGTCTGCGCGGCTGTAACTCCCGTCAGCCGCCGATCCACCTCAACCCCAACATGGACTCGCAGCCTTTCTACGAGCCGCAAGCGGAAAGTCGCTTTTTTGCGTCGGGCTCTACGAGCCAGGCGCCGGTCCCCGGTACAATCGCGCGCGGCGAGCTCCGTGACGACGACACTTTTTACTCTGGACGAAACTTCTTTGGCTACGTGTCGAACCCCCAGTCGAACGAGGGCGTCGTGGCGCGTGGGAAAGACCGCTTCAATATTTATTGCACGCCCTGTCATGGCACGGCAGGTGACGGACAGGGAAAGCTCTACGAGCGCTCTGGCATAAAAAGCGCCAATCTTCACGACGAGCGGATCCGAGACATGGCGGATGGCCGGATCTTCTCGGTGATAACGAACGGGCAAGGTCTCATGCAGGGCTATATCGGTTCCCCGTTTCGGCCCGCGATCGCTGGGCCATCGTGGCCTATCTACGGGAGCTGCAAAACCCATGAAACGCGCAGTCTTGCTCGTGCCCCCGGCCGGTCTTGCGGTGCTCGGCCTCACCTCTGTTCTGCTCGAGCACACGCAAGCGTACCGCTCTCCCTTGTCGGGGCCTGAGCCTCGCGCGCCGCGGGCGGCGGCTCTCGACGACCTCGCCGCTTGGCATGAGGCAGAGGCTTTTGAAGAGGCGCGGCTCAAGGAGTTTCTTCTGAATCTGGATACCGAAAAGATGGTGATGCTCGGCAAGGAAATCGTCCACGGGCGCGGACTCTGCTTCAACTGCCATCGCGTGGGCGCCGCCGGCGCGGGCCAACAAGGTCCAGATCTCGACGGCGTCGGCGCTCGAGCCAAAACGCGCATCCCCGACATGACGGATATCGAATATCTGACCCAATCCGTGTACGAGCCTCGCGCCTTCATCGTCGAGGGCTATCCTTCGGCGATGACGCCCGTCAACGAGGCGCCCATGAGCTTGAACGAGCTCGACATTCTAATGGTCGTGGCCTACCTGCAATCACTTGGCTCCGATCCGACGATCACGCCCGAAACGGAGCTGGTGCACTAGACATGGCCACCTCGACCATCAGGATTGATATCGACCCGGTGGAAAGTCGACAGGCGCTTCTGGCCTCACGACTTTCGCTCTCGGAGATTACCGACAAAGTTGCGCGTCCCCTCGAAACGCCTCCGCCGCGCGGCTGGTACATCGCTCTCGGAATCGGGCTCAGCCTATTGGGTGTGTTCGGCTTGAGCGTCGGCTGGCTCTTCTGGGAGGGTGTCGGCATCTGGGGTAACAACATCCCAGTCGGCTGGGGCTGGCCCATCGTGAACTTCGTGTTCTGGGTGGGCATCGGCCATGCGGGGACGCTCATCTCGGCCGTCCTCTTTCTGTTTCGACAACGTTGGCGTACCTCCATAAACAGGGCGGCCGAGGCCATGACTCTCTTCGCGGTCGCGTGCGCGCTCATGTTCCCGCTCATCCATACGGGCCGGCCGTGGCTCGCTTATTGGATGTTGCCTTTTCCGAATCAGATGTCGCTATGGCCCCAGTTCCGAAGCCCGCTGATGTGGGACGTCTTTGCGGTGAACATTTACGCGACGGTCTCACTGCTGTTCTGGTATGTAGGCCTCATCCCGGATCTGGCGACGATGCGCGATAGGGCGCGCTCGAAGCCGAAGCAAATCCTGTTTGGGATCTTCGCACTCGGATGGCGAGGATCGCAGAGGCACTGGGAGCATTACGAAAAGGCCTACCTCCTGCTCGCCGGCCTCGCGACATCGGTCGTGCTGTTGGTTGCTTCGGTGGTCTCGTTCGATTTCGCGGTCACGCAGGTGCCGGGGTGGCACTCGACTATTTTCCCGCCTTACTTCGTTGCCGGTGCTATTTTCTCGGGGCTCGCCATGGTCATTACGCTCATGGTGATTTGTCGGGTCGCGTTCAAGCTCGAAGAGATCATTACACCCTTGCATTTCGATCCCACTCGGCGGACTTCTCGCGATCCCGCTCGCACTTCACCTAGACCAGATCTACCCCTGGGTCCGCGAGCCGCTCGCGCACAAAGCGGTCTACCTCAATAGCGAGGCCTTCATCGCGCGTTCTCTGTTCTATCTCCTCGGGTGGAGTCTCATCGCGTGGTGGTTCAGGAGACAGTCTCTGAAGCAAGACAAAACGGGTGATGCCGCCATCACCCGGCGCCTACAAAAGGTGAGCGCACCGGCGCTGATTTTTTTCGGTTTCACGGTGACGTTCGCGTCTTTCGACTGGCTCATGAGCCTCGACCCGCATTGGTACTCATCGATTTCCGGCGTCTATTTCTTTGCGGGAACCATCGTGTCGTACTTCGCGGTACAGGGATTGCTGAAGGCGCCGCGCCAGCTCACCGCGGAGCATCGCCATGGACTCGGCAAGTTGCTGTTCGGGTTCGTCTGTTTCTGGGCCTACATCGCCTTCTCGCAATACCTCCTGATCTCGTACGCGAATCTTCCTGAGGAAACGATCTGGTATCGCCACCGGTTCGACGGCACATGGCTTGGATTGAGCGCCTTTCTCGCCGTCGGACACTTTGTGCTGCCGTTTTTCTACTTGCTGCCCCAGGGCATGAAGAAGAACAAGAATCTGCTCGCGGCGGGTTCCGCGTGGCTCCTCCTCATGCACTACCTCGATTTGTACTGGGTCGTGATGCCCAACTTTCATACGGACGGCATCTACTCGCTCGACGCGGCAACGCTCGCGGGAGCCACCGCCCTTTTGTCGGGCGCCTATCTCCTCCTGTCGAAACGCACTGAGGAAATCCCCATCTCCGACCCGCGGCTCGCGGAATCTCTCGGCTTCGACAACGCCTGAAGCACCAGGAACCAAGTGCTCGCGGCCAGATACAACATTCAGTATTCAGGTTACTGGTCGGAAAGTTGTGGCTTTCTCGTACGGTACAGCGTTGCGCGAGAAAATGTTCAGGAGAGCCAAGGACGTAACTGGGCTCAGCGAGCCGCGGCGAGAAAGAGTAAAACCCAGCCGACGAGCAAAGCGATGCTCCAATAGGCGTCACCGCACCGAGCCAACGGATGCCACTCATACTGAGAATGTAGAGACTTCCGGAAAAGACGGCGATCCCGAGGATGAAGGCCCAGCCGGCGGCGTTCGCGGCTTTCCGGGTTCTTGTCGGCAACCCGGGCCACCGCCAGCAGCGCGAGCGCGTGATGGACGTGGCAGCGGACGCCCGTCTCGAAGATGGCGAGCATGTCAGGGGAGAGCCGCTGGCGGCAACCCGTACGCGCCGAAGGCGCCGAGCGCTGCGGCCAAGAACATGAGTGTGCTTCCTACCCGTACCCAGAACACGGGTGGATTCTATCTAATCTAACTCAAGCGGCCAGTGCGGCGAGCGCTTCCGGGTCTTGAATGATGACGTGGCCTTCCGCCACGGTGATGACGCCCCGGCGCCGGAGGCCCGAGAAAGTGTGGTTCACGATCTCGCGGCTCACGCCGAGGAGGTTTCCGAGCGCGGATTGGCTCAGCTTGATGCGGAGAAGAATACCGCGGCTGTCTCGCACGCCGTAGTTTTGGCTGAGCTCGAGCAGTAAGTCGGCGAGTCGCTGCGGGGCGTTCTTGTAGACGACGTCCATCAGGCGTTTTTCGAGCTTCTTTTGGCGTCGGCCCATCAGCTGTGCGAGCTTCATCAAGAGCTCCGGGCAGCGTTTCAGCATCGCACGGAACCTCACTTCCGGCACGACGTGAAACGTGGACGGCTCGAGGGCTTCAGCCATCGTCTCATGCGGCTCCTCGTTGAGGACGCCTGTCTCTCCAAAAAACGAGCCCGGCTCGACGATCTCCAAGATGAGCTCCTTGCCGTTATCGGACAGCCGCGAGATCTTGATGCGTCCGGAGGCGAGAAAGTACACGGCCTCGGAACGGTCGCCCGGGAGATACAAAAGACGCCCTTTTTCGGCGATGCGCGTCTGGCTCCGGGATTCGAGCTCCGTGATTTCTTCTGACTCGAGGTCCTCGAACAGCGTGAAATCGCGCAGGCCCAACATTCGTCGTAGCTTCATCATCATATCCTCCAAAGGCCGGCATTCGGCTTTCGTTGAGTAGTTTTGCCGGAAGGAGGCGTTCGGTTACAGCTAGACGTTTTTTTTATCGAGCGGTCCATTCGCTTTCCTGTGGGCAAGCAAGGCGCGCGCCAATCCGGACGGGATCTTGCATGAGTGCGAGTTGCGCGGATCCCAGGGCTAGAGAATGCCCCGCGTTCGACACCCGCTTGCGTGATTTGGCATGTCGGTGCGTCTTTTAGCGCAGAGAGAGAGGCGTTGCGGCCCAAGGTTCGCGTTGCTCGTTACGACATCGGCGCGGCGCCCGGACCCTAAGCGGCGGGATCGGTGCGTATCCTGCTGGAGGTTGTTTGGGACGATGCCATCGAGTCGGATGGACCATTTGGCAGAGCGAGGACTTCGAGAGGCGGTTCCCGGATGTCCCAAATGAGCCCCACCGCTGAAAGCAGGCGAAGCAGGTAGTAGGAGATGTCGATCTCCCACCAGAAAAAGCCCTGGCGGGTCGAGCTCATATAGTGATGATGATTGTTGTGCCAACCCTCTCCGAGTGTTGCCAGCGCGAGCCAGAAGCTGTTGCGGCTGTCGTCTTCGGTCGCATAACGCCTGGCGCCGAACAAGTGCGTCAAGCTGTTGATCGAGAACGTCGCGTGCCACGTGACCACAGTGCTGACGAAGAAACCCCAGACGAGAGCTTCTGCACCTCCTACCAGGAACAATCCGACGGCCAGCGTGACGCCGGGAACGAGATAGTGCTCGTTGAGCCAACGGAGCTCCGGAAAGCGAGCCAGATCGGTGACGCGGCTCCACTTTGTCGCATCGGAGTCGGTGGCGAGAATCCAACCCATATGAGCAAAGAAGAAGCCGCTGAGCCGGGGCGAGTGGGGATCGCCGGGCTGATCGCTGAAGCGGTGGTGGTCCCGATGATGGGCCGCCCACCACAGCGGACCTTTTTGCATGGCTGTCGCTCCAAGGATGGCGAGAACGAGCTGAAACGCGCGGCTGGTCTTGTAGGTGCGGTGAGCGAAATAGCGATGGTAGCCTGCGGTAATCCCGAACATCCGGATCAGCGTCACGCCTGCGAACAAGGCCAGAAGACCTGCTGAGAACGGGACCCAGAGAACAGCGATGCAGGCGAGATGGGCGAGTATGAAAAGGAGCGACTTCGCTTTGCGATGGGCTTTTCTGCCTTGCTTCATCGAATCTCCGTTGGAGCTGCCCGACCGGCCGGGCCTCGTCGGATTTGACGCGGGCCCTGAGCGGCCGTCAAACTTGGGCGATTATGCCGGCTCGAGCCACGTTTGGGTGTCAGAGTTTGGCGCTGTTTTGTCATGGTTCGGTCATAGATCGTTCGCCGGGCTCGAGTCGGCGTTCTTTTCTTAGAATCAGGGTAGAGATCGGGACTACTATATGCCGAGAGAACGCTCGCGACGAATCGTCTTCAGCTACGTTCTGACGCTTCTTGTCACCATCGCCCTTCTCGTCGGATGGGTGATCTACGTCCTTCGCTCCGTGTCCACGATCAACGAGCTCGCGTCGCGTCTCGGCGGAACGGGCGAAACCTACCACTGGATCGTGCTCGGTATCGGATGCGCGCTGTTTTCTCTGGTGATCGTGGGGCTGACGCTGCAGCTCGCGCATGCGTTCGCCGAAAGGCGCTACTCACGGAAGCAAGAAGAGTTCGTCTCGAACGTGACGCACGAGATGAAGTCCCCCCTCGCGGCGATCAAGCTCCATGGCCAAACGCTCAGAAACGGGGGCCTGTCCGTAGAGGAGGGCCGCCGCTCCCTCGATCTCGTCCTCCAGCAAGTCGATCGAAGGAATGACTTGATCGACAACGTGCTCGAGAGCAGTCGGCTGCTAGCCCAACGCGGGCGGGTTGAGTGCGAGCCGCTTTCGCTCGACAAATTTTTCAGCGAGTATTTTGACGAAGTGCGCGCGAGCGAGGAAGCCCGGCAGGTGACGCTGTCTGTCCGCCTGGAGACGCGCGCGGTCGTGCTCGCCACCGCCGAGAAGTTGCGACGGGTCATGACGAATCTTCTGGACAATGCTGTTCGATTCTCGCAGCAGGGCGGCGAAGTGCGCTGCCTCGTTCGGGATTTCGACGAGCACGTTCGAATCGAAGTCGAAGACGAAGGGGTCGGTATTCCAAAGAAAGAGCTTGCGAAAGTGTTCGACCGCTTCTATCAGGCGGGCGGCGTCACTGAGCGTCGACGCGGTACCGGGCTCGGGCTTTCCATCGTCGCGGGACTCGTGAAGGAAATGAAAGGAAGCGTTCGTGCGGTGGCACGGGACGGCCAGCGAGGCACGCGCTTCGTCATCGAGCTTCCGCGGGTCACGGTAAAGGAGAGTGAGTCATGAGTGGCGACCGGCGAGCGCAAGTTCTGGTTGTCGAAGACGAAAAAGCGATCGCTGAAGGGCTCCTTTTGAACCTTCAGCGCAAGAACTACGAAACAACCCTGGCTACAGACGGAGAGCAGGCACTCGAGCTGGCTCGTTCCCATCGATACGATCTCATATTGCTCGATATCCGACCGGTCCTGGACGGCTTCGATGTGTGCCAGAAGCTTCGCGCGAGGGGCGACTTCACACCGATCTTGATGCTCACCGCCAGAAATCAACCCGACGACATCGTCTATGGCTTGAAGCTCGGCTCGGACGACTACGTCGTCAAACCCTTCGATCTTGCTGAGCTTCTCGCCCGAGTCGGGGGTCTGTTGAGGCGCAAGACGTGGTCGGACGGCGAACGCATTGGCGGCCTCGACCGTGACGCCCGATTCTGTTTCGGCAACTATTGGGTCGACTTTCGAACATGGCAGGCGAAGACGCTTTCTGGCGTGGTCGAGCTCTCGCAAAAAGAGCTGGCGGTGTTCAAGATTTTTGCCGAGCGTCCCAACGAAGTGATCACCCGGCGCGAGCTCCTGGCAAATGTGTGGGAGCTTCCCAATCACCCGAACACCCGCGTGGTGGATAACGTGATCGTCGCGCTCCGTCGCGCTTTCGAAAAGCACTCCTGGCGTCCCCGTCACTTTCATAGTGTGCGAGGGGCGGGCTATCGCTTTACGCCTTGAAACCAAGCACGCTGAACGAAGCGCAGCGCGAAGCCGTCATGACGACGGAGGGGCCACTTCTCGTGCTCGCGGGCGCCGGCACCGGAAAAACACGCGTGATCACCACGCGTATCGGCTATTTGAGCTTTGTCTCGGAGCGCGCAAGATACGGCAAGCGCACCGCGGTCATGCCCTCCCGTTTTCTCTTCGAGATGAAGGGGAAAGATCCGCCGGAGGATTGGGTGACCGGTGGAGAAAACGGTGGGCGCCGAGTCGAAGGGCCAGCCCCCCCTTCCAAGAAGACGCGGAAGAAATAGTTGTGATTTTAGGTTTAGGAGCTCAAGGTTTCTCTTACCGCGCGCCAGGCTTGGTCGATGGCCGATTTCGTTGTGGCTGATCCGCCGGCATCCGAGTTGGCCCGCAAGAAAGCCTCGTAGCTCACCCGCCGGAGTTTCTTGTGCTTCTCTTCGTTCGTCAGTTCCGGCAAGTAGTCCCGTTTCTCGGTTTGGACGCGAACGAGATCCTTCTTCGCCTGCGCGTTCATCGGTGTCTGGGCGGCAAACTCCTCCCAAGGAATTTTGCTGTATCCGACCACGAGTTTTTGCGTGCCGAAAGTCTCTTTATCGAACACGATGCCTTTGCTGAGGCCCATGGACGAATAGAGCTTCTGATCGAAAGCCTCGTAGAATTTGGAGGTGTCTATCCCCAATTCGACCAGCAAGTCCTTCGTGACCTGGCTGTAGGAGGACGGTGTGTCGATCGACTCCGTGCCGCCGTAACCGATTCTGGTCTCGTCGCCGATCTTGAACTCGTTGCGTTTGGCATGGCCACCAAAATCGTCGTGGTTGTCGAGGACCAGAATACGAAGAGTCCGAGGACGAACGCAATCGAAACGTGGCTGCCTCAGTGTTCCGCTAGCTACACGATAGACTCTATCTCTGGCGGTCTCCCTCGACGGTACCGAGACCCTCACTCGTGAGCTGAGCGTTGATGGCGTTCAGCCCGCTGTCTAGCAGCACTTGGAGCTTTTGCAAGTGCTCGGCGAGCTCGGCGGAAAGCTCGTCAAAAACCGTAAAGGCTGCGTTCGTCGGCTTGGCGTCCCCGTTCTCGACACTTCGGCGCAGCGACGCGAGGCGGTTGTTGAGCCGGATAGGGAAGTTGAGCGGATCCTGGCCGCTCTGGTTCTTGACCTGATAGAGCGCTTCTTCGATCTCGGAGATGTTCTCGATGAAATCGCGGCCGGTCTGCTGGAGCTCGGCGCTCGCCGTTGTCTCGAGCAGCTCTTCGAGCTGCGCGCGGACTTCGCGGATCTCGATAACGGCTTCGTTGGCTTCGCTCGTCTTGTCGCGGATCTTGCTCGAGAGATCGAACTGCTCCTCGAGATCCGCCACCGTGACGCCTTCGAACCGGGGATCGATCTGCACTTCGAAAGAAACCGTCTGGGTTTGCTCGAGCGTCGTGACGCGTGCCTGATAAGTTGCGGGAGGGGCTTTAGGGCCGCGTTCGGGCCGGCCGCTCCAAATGATCATCCCGTCGAATGTTACAGCACCTTCGTGGCGGAGGTCCCACTCGAAGCGGTTGAGCCCCGCATGTACGGATGGTGGCGCGGGCGGCGCGGGACGGAAAGGATTGCCTGCGGGCCTTTCTTCTTTTTCATCTTCGGGAGTTCCCTCGATGGTGCGGATCACATTGCCGCTCGGGTCGAGGATCTCGACCGTGACCTTCTCGGCCTCTTCGGAGAGGAAATATTGGATGGCCGCGTTGCCTATGCCGCGGATCGTCGGGCCCGGCTCGAAGACGGTGAGCGTTTTGTTGTAAACGCTCGGAGAGAGCTGACGGAGGGGCTCGATGTCGTCCAGGATCCAGAAGCCGCGGCCATGCGTGCCGAGAACGACGTCCGAATCCTTCACCGCGAGGTCCCGTATCGGCGTGTCGGGAAGGTTGAGCTGAAGGGATTGCCAGTGATCCCCGGCGTCGAAGGAAACATAGACTCCGTGCTCCGTTCCGAGGAACAGAAGATCCTTGCGCACGTGATCCTCCCGGACAGCGCGAGCGAAGTGGCCGGCGGCGATACCGTCGACGATCTTCGTCCACGTCTTTCCGAAGTCGCGCGTACGAAAGACGTAGGGCTCCCGATCGTCCACCTGATAGCGATTGGCGGCCACGAAAAGCGTGCCGGCCGCGTGCTTGGATTCGTCGATGATGCTCACACGGCTGAATTTCGGGAGGTCGGGCGGCGTGATGTTCTCCCAGTTCTTCCCGCCGTCGCGCGTGATGTGGATCATGCCGTCATCCGAGCCTGCCCAGATGGTGTTCACGTCGTGGAGAGAAGGCGCCAAGGCAAAAACGGTCGCGTAGATCTCCGGCCCGTTCATGTCCATTGTGACGAGACCGCCCGATACGCCGAGCGTTTCCGGATCGCCATAGGTGAGGTCGGGACTAATCTTCTCCCACGTCTGTCCGTCATCGGTCGTCTTCCACACGTGCTGGGAGCTCGTGTAGAGGATGTTCTCGTCGAGAGGGGAGAACACGATGGGAAAGGTCCACTGCCAGCGCTCGGGAAGAGCACTTGCCGGCTCTCCGGAGAAAAAACGCGGATAAACCTGGATGTCTCGGATCTGTCCAGTGGCTCTGTTGTAGCGCGTCAGTAGCGCGCCCTGGCTTCCCGCGTAGAACAGGTCGAGCTTTGTGGGGTGCTGCGTGATGTAGCCGCTCTCGCCGCCGCCTACCGCGTAGTACCAGCCATGGCCGGGGCCGCGCGCCTGCATGTTCTGCCAGCCATCGCTCGGAACGCAGACGGTGGAATTGTCCTGCTGAGCGCCGCATACGTGGTAGGGCACGTCGTTGGTGACGTTGACGTGATAGAGCTGCGTCGTCACGTAATCCTGCTCCGTCCAGGTCTCGCCACCATTGATGGAGACGTTGCCGCCGCCGTCATTCGAGTTGCACATGCGCTGCGGGTTGTTGGGGTCTATCCACAAATCGTGATTGTCGCCATGCGGCACCGTGATGGTGATATCGAACGTCTCGCCTCCGTCGACCGACTTGTACATGCGTGTATTGAGCGCGTAAACGGTGTCGCGATCTTGCGTATCCGCGTAGATGCGCGAGTAGTAGAAATGTCGCTGGCGGATCTTGCGCTCGTCATTCGTCCGCGTCCAGCTCGCGCCTCCATCGTCGGAGCGGAAGACGCCGCCCTCGTTGGCCTCGACGATGGCCCAGAGGCGTTTCGGATCCGCGGGTGAGACCGTGATGCCGATCTTGCCGATGGGTCCTTCGGGCATCCCGGGATTTCCGGTGAGCTCAATCCAGGTCTCCCCGCCATTTTCCGTCTTGTAGAGACCCGAGTCCGGCCCGCCGCCCCACATCTTCCACGCTTTGCGATAGACCTGCCAGAGCGAAGCATAGAGGACGTTGGGGTTCGTACGGTCGATGATGAGATCGACCCCGCCTGCTTGGTCGCTCTTGTAGAGTACCTTCTCCCACGTATTGCCCCCGTCTTTGGAGCGAAAAATGCCGCGCTCCTCGTTGTCGCCATATACGTGCCCGAGCGCTGAGACGTAGACGATGTCGGGGTTCGTGGGATGAACGCGGATGCGAGAGATGGCTTGCGTGTCTTTCAGGCCCAAAAAGCGCCACGTGTCGCCGCCATCGATCGATTTGTAGACGCCGTCGCCTTGCGTGATGCTGCCTCGCAGCTGCGTCTCGCCGCCTCCTATATAAATGATGTCGGGATTGGTCTCCGCCACGGCCACCGCACCGACAGAAGAAAAGGCGATCTTCTGGTCCGTAACGGGGAACCAGGTCGTGCCTCCGTCCTGGGTTTTCCACAAGCCGCCGCCCGTCGCGCCGAAGAAGTACTCGTTCGGCCGCCCAGGGCTACCCGTACAGGTGAGCGATCGTCCTCCGCGCTCCGGTCCGATATTGCGCCACTCGAAGGATTCGAGGAGCGCGCTTTTGAGCTCTACGGGTTGCGCGAATCCATGCGCGGCGAACAGGGTCGTCATTATTAATGCAAGAGCTGCCAATAGAGTGCCTTTACGTTTCAACGAGTCATCTCCTTTTGCCCAGCGTGGAGTTGGACGGGGGCATTCTATCGGGATTTGCCGGCGGTGTGGAGCGCTAGGACGAAAGGCCTCCGAGTTGCGACGCAAGGCTGGACTTCTCTTGACGATCGATTAGTATGGCCTTACTATTAACACATGGCCGTACCAATGATTAAAACGACTTACTCGCTGGACGTGGAGACGGTTCGCACGCTCGAGCAAATGGCCAAGCGCTGGAACGTTTCGAAGTCGGAGGCGTTGCGACGCGCCATTCGCCTTGCGGCGAAGAAACCAGCGCTTGGTGTCGAGGTCGGTTTGCAGGCATTGGACGAGCTTCAGAGCTCTCTGCGCCTCACTGCGGAGAAGGCACGGCGATGGGAGCAACGGGTTCGCAACGAACGGCGTGCTGCGTCTCGGGATGTAAGTTCTCGATGATCCATCTCGACACGAGCTTTCTAATTCGGGCGCTCGTTCAAAGCTCCCCACAGGATAAGAGGCTGCGAAAGTGGCTCGAGAGCGGAGAGTCTTGCGTCATGAGCACGATTGCGTGGGCGGAGTTTCTCTGCGGTCCGCTCGATACGAGTCAGACCGACTTAGCGCTACAAATCGTCTCCGACCGCATGCCTTTCTCCGAGGAAGATGCTAAGGTAAGCGCTCGACTCTTCAATGACGCGGGGCGGCGGCGGGGGTCCATGTTCGATTGCATGATTGCCGCGACGGCCCTCCGATTCGACTCTGCACTGGCGACGGCGAACATAGAGAATTTTCGGCGGTTCTCGTCTGCAGGGCTCGAGTTATTCGAGGCTTGAAGGTTGGTTGACGGTTTCATCATGCTCGATCTCCTTATCGCGGTCATTCGCTCAGAACGTCGCGGCTGCGACGACCCGTCCTTTACTTGATGCGTGCTGGCCTGGTTACAGGACAGTGCCTCACCTGACTGATCCCATCGGGGCGCTCAGAGGCCTGTTCTGAATAAAGCGCCAAAGGCGGCGCTCGTGTTCCCCGCGCATGGCACGGCCATTGCAGCTCATGCCCATGTTCAAGATAGGAGGTAGGTGATGAAGTATCTGGGATGGCTCATTCTTCTGGGCGTTGGCTCGTCTTCGTCGCTCTTGGCTCGAGAGCTCATAGGCGTCGAATACCGCTTGCTCGCGACTGGCAGGACCTCGACCATGGAACGTGAGCTGAACGAAGCGGCTCTCGATGGGTTCGTGCTGGTACGCGCCATGGGTGGAGAGACAGCCCATGGCGGCCAAGAGCTCGTCGCGATCTTGAGCCGGGCGCCCGACCGGGACCGCTTCGTGCCTGCCGAATACATCGTGCTCGCCACGAATCGCACGGGCACCATGCAGAACGAGCTCGACGACGCGGCGCGCAGGGGGTTCCTATTCGTCGCTCAGACGGTGTTCGAGACATCCTTCGGCGGCGAGGAAGTCGTGGTCATCATGGAGCGTGGTCCCGCGGACGGCCCCGTGTGCGAATATCAGCTTCTTGCAACCCAGCGCACGTCGACGATGGCGAAAGAGCTCGAGGAAAACGCGAGACGGGGTTTCCAGGTCCTAGGTCTTTCCGTTTCCGAGACGGCTTTCGGAGGGAACGAAGTCGTTGTTGTGACCGAGCGGTGTGTATCGCCCTAGAGAAACGACGACCTTCAGGACGGACTGGCTACCACTCGAGGCCGACATTGCGTCGGAGCTGGACGATGCGTTCGTCGGAGCTCCAGGGCGCGAGAACCGGGTTTTCGAGAATCCCAGGCAATATTACGTAGTGCCGACGGAAGGATACTTCGAGCAGCGAGAGGAATTTGTCACTGTCTGAAGCCATGGCATAGGAGACGATCTTGTTCTGATCCGTGAGCTCCTCGAACGCGTCGATCACCGCGCTGGCCTCTTCATTTTTTTTCTCCGCGAGCAATGTATAGAACTGTCTCCAGCGAGCGTCTTCCCGGCTCGCCACCGCGATGGCCTCGTCGGGCATGCCGTTGAGCCAATAAGCTTGAGCGAGAGAAACCAGTGTCGCTGAGTGCGAAGGATCGAGCTCGTCCGTTTTCTTCAGCTGAACGATTGCCTCGGCATATTGGCCTGTCCGCATATAGCTGTTTGCGAGCTCGCGATTCTGCAGGGACGAAGCCGGCTCGAGCTCGATCGCGCGCATGTTCTCGGCGATGCCTTCCTCGTGACGGCCCGTCACGACCAGGAACTCGGCGTACCATTGGTGCGCAACGACGTAGTTGGGCTTGAGCTCGATCGCTTTCAGGAAATCCTTCTCGGCCGCGTCCCAGTCCCAATCCTGCAGGAACTCGATATAAGCCATCGTTACATAGCCTTCGGCGAGAGCCGGATCGAGTCTAAGAGCCTCCCTTGCCGCGGTTCGCGCTTTGGCCATGGCAACAGCTGGAGGGTTGTCAGGATCCACGCCGTACCATTGGGCGCCGATCACAATGTAAGAATCTCCGAGTCCAACGTGAGCGAGAGCGAAGTTGGGATCGCTGGCCTTGGCTTCCTCGAAGAAAGTTACGGCGTTCTCGATGTCGACTTGCCTTCGGCGGTTCAGGAGAAAGCGCCCCTTCAAATAGGCCTGATAGGCCGCGCTATCCTCGGTCGCCTCCGCCAACTGAACTTGCTCCTCGCCCGAGAGCTTCAGGCGCAGCGCTCGAGAGATATCTCGCGCGATGTCGTTTTGGACCTGCACGAGGTCGGCCATCTCCCGGTTGTACTGTTCACCCCAAAGCTGCGAGCCGCTTTTCACATCGACGAGCTCGGCTTGTACATTCAAGCTATCCTCGCGCTGCTCGACCCGCCCCGTGAGCACCGCCCCCACCCCGAGCTCGCGACCCGCGACGCGCGGATCGACGTCGCTACCGCGAAAACGAAACGATGTGCTCCGCGCCATCACCTGGAGCTGCGGAAGCTCGGAAAGGCGGTTGATAAGGCTCTCGGCAATCCCGTCGGCGAGGTAGTCCACTTCACGATCGTCCTGGGTGTTCTCGAAGGGCAACACTGCCAGGGAGTCGATCGTCCCGCTCGTAGCCGGGGGACGAAGCGACAAAATGGTGGCCGCGATCGCAACCAGAATGGCCGCCGCTGCGACCACGGGCGCCCAAACACGCCTGCGCTTTCCTGTGGTCGTGACTTTTGGGTAGCTCTCGGGCACCGAGCCCGTGTCCCGCTTCAACCGCCTCAGATCCACGACGAGCTCCTGAGCCTTCTGGTAGCGATTCTCGCGGTCCTTCTCGAGAGCTTTCTGCACGATCCGCTCGAGATCTGCCGGCACATTGAGGTTGATGCTTCGCGGAGAGGCGGGCGTGCGATTCAGGATGGCGTCGTAAACGAGGCCGGCCGTCGCTCCCTCGAACGGAGCCGCGCCGGTAGCCATCTCGTAAAGAACGGTGCCTAGGGAAAAGATATCCGTCCGCCCGTCGATCGTCTCTCCCCTGACCTGCTCGGGCGACATACAAATGACGGTGCCCGGCGTCGCATTGTGAGCGGTTAATTGTTCGGAAGCCGTCTGGGCGCCATCATCGACAAGACCGTCGAGCGCGATTTTCTTGGCCACGCCGAAGTCCAAGATCTTGATGTGACCGTCGGGGGTCACCATGATGTTGGCCGGTTTGAGATCGCGATGCACGATCCCTTTCTTGTGGGCCGCGTCGACCGCCTCTCCCATTTCGGCCCCGAGGTCCAGGATGTCCGGAATCCGCATGGCTCCTGCTGTGAGCTTCCGCGCGAGCGTCATCCCTTCGACGTACTCCATGGCGATGAAGGCCCGACCTTCCGCCTCGCCGATCTCGTAAATCTTGCAGATATAAGGATGGTCGAGGGCCGCCGCGGATTTGGCTTCTCTCAAGAAGCGGGT
Organism: Acidobacteriota bacterium; assembly: GCA_004356105.1. GTDB lineage: Bacteria > Acidobacteriota > Vicinamibacteria > Marinacidobacterales > SMYC01 > SMYC01. The sequence continues at coordinate 41,137 of SMYC01000079.1, forward strand.
GCGAGCTTTCTTGTCTTGTTCGAGCCTATCGGGCAGGAACTTGAGAGCAACCTTGCGGTCGAGTGTGGCGTCTTGCGCGAGGAATACCTGACCCATGCCCCCCTGGCCGAGGGGCTCAACGCCATCCAAGCCCACCGCTCCCCCGTGATGCAAGGCCACATTCGCTCCATACAATACCCAGATCCATCTCACAGAGCGGTTTGTTCAACAGATTGTGATCCGGCGCGAGTCAGGGTTGTGCCGCTTCGCAATCTCGCGCGTGCCGGATACAATCCTAACGTAAAGCTACAGGTGGCGACATGGTGTCCGAAATCGAAATGAGCTCACCGCACTTCCAAAAGAGATGGTCGGTCGCAGCGGGATGACGACGCTCGACCAGATACAACCGAATGCCGCGTTGCTCGGGATCTTGCCGGACTGTGCGGTCACCGTCGTGAACGTCCAGTGGTTCGGTTCGGAGGCTCTCGAATTAATGTACAAGGATCCGTCGGGAAAGGTCGCCAATGTGCTTCTCTACACCGTTCGCCAGCGTGAGGAGCACCGCTTTGAGATCACGCACGTCCCGGCGCCGGTCCGTAACCGAGATCGGCTGGTCGGAGTCGGAGAGCCGGTCCTCGCGCGCTACGAGCGCCTCGGCTACGACATCGAGAGCCGGGATCTGAAGACGGGGAAGCTCCGCTTCCTCGAAGTCAAAGGCCGGATCTCCGGCGCGGACACCGTCACCGTCACACGCAACGAGATCCTCTACTCGCTGAAAGCCACACACATGATAATGAATCGGTCGATCTGCGAACCTCAAGTGGTCTTTCCACCCAGGGAAACATGCCCGCGCTTAGCAACGAAGTCTTATGGTCCAAGTTATGGGCAGGGATTCCCAAAGCCTCGGCACCTCGGACCGACCCACATGATGTACGGCCGGTGCTCAGAAGTGGCAGCCCGATGTCGAGTTTCTTCAGCAGGCGCTCGGCTTACGTATCGGTAACTACGGAATGACAAAGTGGAGCGACCTCTTCACCTGCCTCACCGTCTGGGAGATGGTCCACCATCTGATTCGGGTGCTCGAGGCCGGCGGCGAAAGCGCCGCAGCGGAGCTAGCTGCCAAGCTCGATTCCCAGGCCGAGACTGCGCGCGAGCTGGCCTACCGACTCTACACCGTTTGTGAGCGAAAGCCATCGCGAGAGCTTCGACCGCGTTCTCGAAGTGATGAGAGAGCGAGTGCCCGGCGTCAGCCGAGTGGAAGCCAAACCAACCGAGGATGGACGGATCGTGTTGCGCTTCCAGGACGGAAGCTTTCAAGACCCCTTCATCGCGCGCTACGTATCCGACGGCACGATCAAGATGTTTGCGTATCTCGTCCTGCTCTACGACCCGAAGCCTCATCTGCTTCTCGCGGTTGAGGAGCCCGAGATCCAGCTCTATCCAGAGCTTCTGCACGAGCTCGTCGAGGAATTCCGAGACTACGCCCGTCGCGGAGGCCAGGGTTTCATCTCAACGCACTCGCCCGACTTCCTCAACGGAACGAAGCTCGAGGAGATCTACTGGTTGGTCAAGGAAGACGGATTCACGACCGTGAAGCGGGCATCTGAGAATGAGCTGCTCGCGAACCTGGTTAAAGAGGGCGATCTACCGGGCGCGCTCTGGAAGCAGGGGCTCTTTGAAGGGGCCGGTATACGGTGAGTCGAAAGTCGAATCGTCTTCTTTCTCGAGGAATACTCCATGAAGATCCTGCTGGCGGATTGCTTCCTCGATCAGAGCCGGATGCGTTGGCCGACGCCTTTGGCAACGAGAGCCTGCGTGACATCGGACAGAAAGCTCGCTTCCGGGAAGCGGACGCCGTTCAGCAACCGTCCGTCGCTCTCGAGCGCCTCGTGCCCGAGTTTCAGAAAGTCTCCGGTGCGCGCCGAATGGCGCGCTTTCTATCCAGGGAGGGGAACCGCTCGTCGAGCTTTCAGGTGCTTCTCGCTGGTGTCGATCGTTTGCGTTGAGTTCTTTCGGCGGACCTTCTTGACCGAAAGCCTGAAGAAGATGCTCGTCGGGGGATAAGTTCGAACGTTTCGCTGAAGTCGTGGGCGTCGAGACCGCTCCGAAGCACATGGCCGAGCTCTTGGAGAAGGCGCTCGACATCGCGCTCGAGAGGAAGGACCCGAAGAAGAAGCTCGAGCGGCGCAGAAAGAGGCAGGGCGCCGCCGCGGCCGAATCTCGTTTGAACGAGGTCACGGAGAAAGACGAGCCGGCCAAGTCTCGCTACGTTGCGTCCGAGGTTAGAGGGCGCGTTCATGGGCCGGCGTTCATCCAGCTAAAAATTGCTGAGCAACGAAAATCTCGGCCCCCGTGAGGGCGCACGTCACCAGTGTGAGGAAGCTCGGATCGCGCGGAACGTAGTAGTTTTGCGAACTCTAATCCTACGGCTATACTGACCGTAGGAGGTAAAGATGAAGCCCCGAGAACCGATCCCCACAGTTGTTCGTAAGCTTGCTAAGGAACTGGCCGAGCCGACTCCGATGCGCCGCGGCTCGGTGTCCGAGCGGTTTATGAAGTGTGGTCAAAAGGAGTGTCGCTGCCAGCACGACCCGCGGGCGCG
>SMYC01000080.1 GCA_004356105.1 Acidobacteriota bacterium
GGATTCGTCGCTCACGGTACCAGCGATGCCCCCGGTCGTGAACTGAGCCAAGAGAATCGGCGGGACGGCAAATAACGCTAGAAGAATCAGAAAGACGCAGACATATCTCTTCATCGAGTGTCCTCCCTGAATGCTTTATCCAATTGGACAAGGATTTTTGGCTGGTGGGGAAGACGTTCCGTGACAACGAACTTTCTCGGTGCCAGCGGGAAATCTCAGGGCCGGTCGGGAACCGTAGCATTTTGCTCACGAAAGCTCTCAATCAAGAACTATAGATCATTCGGAGCCGCATTGCATCAACTCCCGACAAGGGAAACGCTCTACGAGTGCTGCCGTTGTCGCTTCAGCGATTCGGCTCGCCCCGCGGGCTCACGCGGCCGTCGGCTTCACTAGCTCGAGACCGGTGCTTTCGTCCTGTTGGGCGGGCAGGACGAGCGTCGCTTCGTTCCCGTTGTCGCCGCTCATGTAGAGCTTCGACGAGCCGCCGAAGTGCTCGATCACGGCTTCGACGATGGCCAGTTCCGCAGGCTCGTCATCGGACGCCGCCGATCCGACGTCTGGACGCTCTTGCGCTTGATGCGACACGATGATGTGCACATTTTCCTCGCGCAACTTCGCCGTAACTCGAATGAGGCCGCCGGAGGTAGGCGCCAGGCTATTTTGAGCGCGTCGAACCAAGCCACGGAGAGCGCAGCGAAGCAGAAAGGCATCCGCACGCACGTCCGGAGCGGATGGCTCCCGCGAAATCTCGAGTTGGATTCCCTGGCGCGCCACAGATTCCGCACACTCAGCTCGTAGCCAATTCAGGAGGCCCTCGAGACCTACCCGTCCCAGCGAGACCCGTTGTTTCGTGATAAAGCGTGAGACGCTCTCGCGCAGTTGCTTGGCACGTGCCAGATCGGTGCCGATGCCCAGAAGCTCGCCGAGAAGCCAGTTGGGCGCATCGTCATGTTCGCGAATGCGTCCCACGGCCTCCCAGAGCCGAGCGATGGGCGTTCCGAGCTCCAGGATCGCCCGGTGAACGATCAGCTCCGTCGTCCCGCTGCGCCCAGTCTCTTCGTGCCGCTCCGCGTCTGGCCTCCCGAAAGCGACATCGATCGCCAAAGACAGACCTCTTCCGAGGCGAGACAGATGCGCGAGGGTCTCTTCACTCGGCAAAGGCGCGTCGGCGGACAGATAGAAAGTCAGAAGCCCATGGGTCCTCGCCTGGGTCTTCAGCGGGATGGCGACGAGCGCCGTACAATCGCTTCCGACGCGGTCCAGAACTTCCAACAAAGGGCCCCGTCTCATCCGAAGCGAAAAGCAACGGCGTGCCTTCCTCCATGACGAGTCGGCCGAGCTCGCGTCCGTTCTCGCTCGTCGTCGTCAAAAGGGGCTCTACCACGAGGTTGTAGACCACTACCGTTTCCATCGAGCCGTTGGGTCGAAGCAGCGACAGCGAGCCGCTGTCCGCTTCGATTCCTCCGCCAATGCTTACAACCGCGTCGCGGAGCGCATGCTCGGTGTCGGCACCTTCCAAGAGCTTCTGGGCGACGTCGATGACAGCCCCGATTTCCTCGCAGCGCCGGTTGGCCTTGTCACGGTCCTCTCGAAGCTCCCCGAGCTCCATCGTCAAATTGGCCGCCGCCTCCGCATAGCTTTGTTCCAACGATCCGGTTTGGTTCTCCGCGGAAGCCGAGCTCGTGCTCGCCGAAGTCGAGGAATATGAGTCGACGGGGACCCGCACCGTGATCCCGGACGTCTTTGTGTGCTCGGTCACCGCCTTCGACCCGGGCTTCCAGCCGAAGATGACGTGCATCGATTCACGAGCCCATTCTTTGACCGTTCGAGGGTTCCGGAAGTTCTCGCCGATCTTGTATCGCGTGGTGAGATCCGCCATTGTGCGCTCGAGCGCCGCGGCAAACGTATCCACGACGCCTTCCTCGCGGATCGCAACGGCGGGGAAACTGTCCGAGTGGCGCGAGTTCAACGTCCGCTCCATGGCATCGAGCGGCGTTAGCTCCGGAAGGTCTTGTTTGTTGAACTGAAACACCACAGGAATGCTAGCGGGGTCGAGGCCCTGGGAAAGGAGGTTCTCGTTCATCTCCCGAAAGCTCGAGAGCGTCTCTTCCCATCGATCGGCGGCGGAGTTTGCCACGAAGACGATGGAGTCCGCGCCGCGGAGCAGCATGTCGCGGGTTGCCGCGTAAACGGGCTGCCCCGGTACCGCGACCACTTGGAAGCGCAGGTCGTAGCCACCAAAAGCGGGCGTTTTGACGGGAAGAAGATCCAGCAGAATCGTACGATCCTGCGTCAAGTTCACCGACACGAGCTCGCCGCGGCGCTTTTTATCGGCGAGGCGATGTAACACGACAAGGTTCGTCGTCTTGCCGCCTGCCGCCGGGCCGTAATACAGGATCTTCGTCCGAATGTAGCGTTCGCGGCGGTTGATGTCTACCATGACTCCTCATAACCTTATCGGCCGCGGTGCACTTTTCTGCAGGAGCCGGGCACGAATAAAAGCCAAATGCCCGTTCTTGGGCGGGCCCATATTCCGTTAGGTCAAGAAAGCCAGATCAAGACGTAGGCGGTGGCGAGGCCGATATGCACGATCGCGAAAGGCAGGGCGAGGGTCACGAACTTGAGGAAGGAGACCTCGAGCCCGTGCTTGTGCATGATGGTGACGGCCACCAGGGTCGAAGCCGAGCCGATCGGAGTGAGATTCCCGCCAAGGTTTGCCCCGAAGATGACCGACCACCAGAGTGGTGAGTCCGCGGGCGTTTGAAAGTTCCCCGAAGTGAGGATCTTGGCGAGCATCGCCGATAGCGGAATGTTGTCGGTCACGCTGCTGGCCAGGGCAGCCACAAGGAGCAGAAGCCCGCCACCGACTTTTTCCCCCATCCCGATGATGGGTGCGAATCCTCGCCCGATGAGCTCCAGAACGAGCGCCTCTTCCATGACGTAGATCGTCACGAAGAGAAAGGCGAAGAAAAAAATCAGATCCCAATCGACCGCGCTATAGAAAGTATGGGCTTCGGCCTTGTAGCGGAGCAGCATCACCATGGCGAAGCTCATGGCCACGAAGCCCATGCCCAGCTTCCCAATAGCCCAGCTATCGAAGGAGGCCCCGGCGATGAAGGCGATGAAGAGCACGAGCATGACCGCCCCGAACCAGAAGAACCCTATGCTCTCGATGCCGTCATTCTCGTCGAAGGTAGCGACGCGCTCCGCGGCTTCGGCCTTCTCTTCGGGAGCGAGCCGTTCGATCCCGAATCGCCTGGCGCCGAGCCAAATAGTGATGACGGTGACCACCAGCACATAGGGGCTGGATTTGACGAAGAAATCGACGAACCCGATCCCGGCCGTCGTACCGACGATAATGTTAGGAACGGAAGAGATCAGAGTGAGCAGTCCTCCTACGTTCGTCAGAAGCCCCTCGACGAGCAAGAAGCCCAAGAGCTTGTCGTTTCGCCCGAGCTTGTCGAGCGACACCGCGGTGAGAGAGCCGATGATGATCATCGCCGTGACGTTGTTCAATACCGCGGAGAAAACGGTCGTCATGGCTCCGTAATAGACGAGCAGCAGTAGGGGATCCCCTTTGGAGAGCTTGGTCAGCTTGATAGCGATCCAGGTAAAGAGCCCGGTCTTGCTGGTGACGTCGACGAAGATGCTGGCTCCGAGAATGATGGTAACGACACCCCAATCGATGGCAGAAATGAAGACCGGGAGCTTGACAAAATGGCCGTTGGCAAGCATCACCTCGCCGAAAGGCAAGAGCTCCATGAACGCACCGAGCGTGAGACAGACGATGGCGAAAAACCCGGCGATGACTGATTTCTTCGCGTGCAGTTTCTCTTCCAACGCAAGGCAGAGAACCAAACCGAAGAGAAGGGCAGCGAAGAGAAGGGTTATCGAGAGTGGTACGACTTGCTCGTGCGGCGCGTTGGCGCCGGTTTGGGCGACGGCAAATGTGGCTTCCGGCAACATGGCTTCAGACCATGAGCAGGGGAATCTGGCGAAGCTCGACGGCAAGTGGGAAAGCGAGGCCGTGCATCGCGAGCTGGTCTTCGTCCTTGGTGTTCAGCACTAGAAGCTGGACCGAATGGTCCTCGACGAGCTTCTTGTACTCGGTCAGGTGGTGACCGGTCCGAACCTCGGAATGAACCCGAAGGTCCGACCCCTCTTCCTTCAGCTCCCGCCTGCAGCTTTCGATATAGTCGCGAGGCTCTTTGAGTAGTTGTTTGAGGATTTGCTCCCGAGCGTTGTCCGTATCGATGGAGGGGATCTTCGAGATCACCTCGATGTAGCGCTCGAAGATAGCGTCGTCCTCGATATGTGCGAGAAAGAGATCGCCGCCCTTCTCGGTAAAGCTGGCCGCGTAGCTGACCAGGCGACTATCTCCGACAAGATGATCGGTCACCGCCATGACCACTTCCGTATGCTGCATCGACGCGTCGAAGGCTGAAACGTCGCGTGGGTGCGGAAGGACCATGACGGGGCAGCTCGTCGCCTGAGTAAGGACGTCGAGTCGAGGCCCCAGGCTGTGCGGCCAACGCCAGGCCGCGCTATGCAAGTTCCGGTACGTCACGAGCAGCTCCGGCTTCTCCTGCGCGACGAGTCCGAGAAGCTGCTCGACCGTCTCCGACTGGGCGCGGTCGAGCACGATCCACTCTGGGCCGTCTCCGAGAACCTGCAAGAAAGCACGAACCCTCGCAGCGAGCGTCTTGGCCTCCGCCTCCTCGAGGTCAGTAACAACGGCAATCTTCTGGAAGGAGAGCTCTTGACGTTTGAAGCTGAGCTTCGCCGCCGATTTGAAGACGCTTTCGAATTGGTCGACTTTGATCAAAGCGCTCTCGATACCGACAAGAAATCGGTGCGGTCTTGGATAGGAACAACTTTACCGCCAGATCGGTTCCGACTGCAACCGCGGAACCGCGGAAGCTCCGGCTTACGCCCTCACGCTCACTCGATCGAGCTCGGTTCGACTTATCTCCGCGAAGCTCGGACCGGAAGATTCGCTCTTATGCTCCTGCGATCGTCTTCGATGATGCTGTTCCCGTGCGTTTGTGTTGTGGCCATCGGGATTGGCCCGGGAGATCACCTCGAGGTTCGAAGACTCGAGCCCGTATCGAGCCAACGCCTGGCGTAGCTGAGGAAGAGAGTCCCGAAGTCGAGCTTCCATATCGGCGCTGTCTGGAACGAAACGGGCGTGAACCTCGGAGCCCTTGACTCGGAGAATCACCCGCATGTTCTCCGCGAGCTCGCTTTCTCCCGAAAGGCGCAGTATCAGTTTTTGGCTCGAGCTCGAGGAGGGCTTCGTGCGTGAGCTCTCCTCGAAGGACGAGGATGATTGGGAGCTTTTCTCGAGCGCCGTGGCGTTGCGAGAGCTATCGGCGCCCATCAGCTTGGTCTCGGAGTTAGCGCCCGGCCCGATGGACGAGCTCGAGGGAGCCGGGCTCTTTTGCGCCGAGGAATCGCTGTTCCCCTGCGATTCCGATTGAGACAGAACGTTGGGCAGAAAGAGCGCTCCGAACAGAATGACCAGTCCCTTCGCCGGCCTGCGAGGGCTTCTTGACGTTCCAGACCTCGACTTCGAAGCCTGTCTTTGGCTCCTGGGTTTTCCCTGCTTCTAGAGCCCCTAGCTCCATCTCTTCGAATCCCGGCGAGAGAAGGAGCAGAGCGGTGGTCGTACCTGCGTCCATCGGCTTCTCTTCCTGAGATAGGTCGTCAGGAGTCGCGGCTTCTTCACGCTCGCGCGCACTTTTGAGGACTCGATCCAGTTCCCCGGCGAAACCCGGGGCGTCCGAGACGGGGCTATTTCTCACCACCTCGGAGGCGGGCGCCGAACGTGCTTCGACCGGTGCGATCGGGAGGACGCTCATTGCAAACGGCCTCGATGTTTCCGAGCTGCAAGATCGTCCAGTATCCGTTGCTGGCGGCGGCCCTCTGCTCGCTTCTCCCGAGCATGCTCCTTTTTGAAAAGAACCTCGAGAGTTTTCACTTCCCGGCGAGCCTCGACCATGGCATCCCTACGCTCGTCCAGCTTCTCCTCCATCTCCTGAACACGGGAGCCAAGTGCCACCAGATCGACACCCAGCTTCTGGAGATGGCCGTGCCGTCGGCGCAGCTCATCGGCCGGGACCTCGCTCAGAGTCCTCACGGCCGCTTCCTCCTCGCGCCTTCTTTCGATGCAATACCGAAGCCATATCGTTTCATCACGGCCATAGCTTCTCGATTCCAGCAAAAGAACAGGTGCCTGGCGTCTTGCAGACGACGGCAAAGAGACGCTGTGCTATCGGTGAGGCTGCTATTGAAGGGGAACCCGAAATCGAACAAGAAGAATACAGCCGGCCTCTCGATGAGGTCGAAGAAACGGCTCGTCATTTCGGGGAGGAGATCGCGAAAGACGGGGCTGCAATATTCCAATCCGTAGCTGAAGATGATGTGAGGATCGAAGTCTTCGATCGTCTGGAGGAAATCGTGAACTACCCGACGCCTTTCACCCGGCGTCTTGTGACGATTCTTCTTTGGTGAGCTCATCGATATCGGCCCAGTGTATCTGCCATCCCAAACGCTTCATCGCATGGGCGATCTCGACCATGTTGTGCTTGGCGAAGGACTCCTGGCGGATGAAAACGAAGACTCTCACTAAACGCTCTTCTCGTTAGCGTCCTAGAGGCTGAGCTTCAAAAGGGCTGCCTCGGGGACCGACCCGCCTTCCAACAAAGAGATCACGGTTTGGGCGCGCACTCCATACGTATGCGGCATAACCCGTCGCTTTGTGTCCTCGGCGATACGGAGGCGTCCGGCCTCGTCTTCCCACCACCCGTCCAGCTGCTCGGCCAATTGCTCCGACGTCTCGAAGCTAACCGCGCGGGGCGCGAAGGTTTCGATGTCGGCCCGGTAGGAACAGAGTTGAAAGCTGCCGCAAGCCGACGCTTCCCAGAAACGAGGGTTCAAGTGAGTGGCTACGATGCCCCCTCGATTCGTTTCGCCCCAGTGGCTCCAGAAAGAGTCTCGGTGAATGTTGATGACGATTTCGGCGCCGCGGTAGAAGCGGGCGCAGATCTCCGGGGTGACGAACTGGTCCACATGCTTTCCGTCCGGGCAGAAGGGACGCCAGCCCCGGCCCACCCAAGTGATGCACCGGCCCCACTTTCGTCGCAGCGGTGCGAGAAGCTGAAGGCGATGCTCGAAAGGAGAGCCGAGAACGAGCACGTCGGAGGCGTAAGACTTTCCCTCTTGGCGGAAGCAAGTGTCGTCGTAAGCGAGTGGGAGGAAGGCGGACTCGGAGCGCGCAGCATGGATGGAGACGGTCATGCGATCCACGGTGAACACCCAATCGTAAGCTCTGGCCCAGGAGGTGGACCGCTCCACTTCGTAAGGCTCGTCGAGCAAGTAGACCGCGGTGCGGATCGACAGCTCGCGGTAGAGGGCTATGGTCTCGGTGGGAACCGTACCCCCGTGCACCGCGAAAAGAAGGTCGGGCAGCGACGGTAGGGCGGCGGGGTCGGGAACGTCGGTGTCGTCGACCTCCGTCACTTCATGGCCGAGAGCGCGAAAGGCACGAGAGAAGCCTTCCCAGATGGATCGATTGAAGACCGAGCCTTCCATCCGGACTAGAAGGATGTGCATAGGGCTCTCCCTATCTCACGATCTGTGCCAGGACGTAAAATATTTATGTCGAAGGGTTTACCGCAACCGATCCTCTGTCGAGAGGGCAGTTTTTTCCGATCGGACCTGTCGATCGGTCCATGTCGTCGTTCGCCAGCTTTGCCACGGATGCGGCATTTTTCGGTCGCGATCGGCAAGTCGCTCCAGCACTACCGCCTCACCGAAAAGCTCGGGGCCGGAGGCACGGGGGTCGTCTATCGGGCCACGATACGAAGCTCGGCCGGGACGTGCCGTCACACGAACGCGCCGACCAAATCATCGACGGCAACGGCTGCGTCCGTGTAGAGTCACAGACCAAGGATTCGCCGTAGCTCTCGGTCGAAGCCGTCGCGGTCGGACTTCCGCAGCGATCCAAGTTTCCGTTCGATCATCGAGTGCTTGATAGTTCGAAGGATCCCGGTCACTAGAGAAGGGAAAAGCAGCCCGGCGGCTTCCCAGTCAGCAAGCAGGTGGTCGCCAAAGAGGCGTCGTTCAACATTGCTAGTGATGGCCGAGACGACGACTTCCTGCCTGCCCCGATGGTAGGCAGAGGTGCTGACGACAGCAGTCGGACGGAGCTTCTTGCCGGACTCGTCCGAAAACGTAAAACCGACCAACACAACATCGCCCCGCTTACACTTGAAGGTCGTCATACTTCGAGTCCTTTGGGTTATCCCAAAGTTCTGCTAGTACCGGGTCTGTCTTCGCTGTCAGAGCGAAGATCTCCTCGCCTTCATAGCCTAGATCAACATGGAGCCGCTCCTCGATGGCCTCCAAAACATATTGGCGGATCGTCACGTCCCGACTGGCTGCCGCCAGTCGGAGACGTCGGCGTACTTCCGGTGAGACATCAACGCTGATGCGCGGTCGTTTACCCTGAGAAACTGTAACTCGCGACATGTGTCGCCCCCAACAAAAGTGTGCCACAAAGGATCCATTGTGTCAATAACACGGAAACACCGTATACCCGCCCAACAGAACGTCTCACCAAGCCATCGCATCACCCTTCAGCCTTTGAGAAGGTGCACTATCTCGTGCTCGAGCTGGTCGAGGGGGAGACGCTTGCGGACAAGCTGAGGGGCGGTCCTCTTTCCGTGGAGGAGGCGCTCAGGATTGCGCTGCAAATCGCCGAGGCGCTCGACGCTGCGCACGAGAAAGCTATCATTCACCGGGATCTCAAGCCCGCCAACACCATGGTGACGCCTGATGGTGACGTTATCGTTCTGGATTTCGGCCTCGCGAAAGCCTTCATAGACGACGCGTCGGGCGACGAGTTGGCCGAATCGCCGACGTTGAGCGCGGCGGCCACGCGGGAGGGCGTGATTCTTGGAACGGCTGCTTATATGAGCCCGGAACAAGCGCGGGGGAAGGAGGTCGACAAGCGGACGGACATCTTTTCGTTTGGCGCCGTGCTCTACGAGATGCTGACCGGGCGGCGTGCGTTTCCGGGAGAAGACGTTTCGGAAACGCTGGCGGCGGTCATCAAGACGGAGCCGGACTGGAGCTACTTGCCTGCGAGCACGGATCCAAGGATTCGGGCGCTCTTGCAGGGTTGCCTTCAGAAAAACCGCCGGAAGCGCCGGCGGAACATGGGTGACGTGCTGGCGGAGATTCGTGAGGTGCTGACGAGCGACTCCATTCGGCTCTCCCCGCGAACTGAGCCGACCACTACCAGCCGCACCATTCTTGTGGCGGCCCTCTTCAGCGTGGTTGCCGGCGTGATCGGATGGAGCTTGCGAGCACCGGCACAAAAACCAGTCACACGACTGGAAATGCTCCTACCGCTCAGGGTGGGTCTCGCGCGGCAGCCTGGCGTGGCTATTTCACCAGATGGGACAAACCTTGTCTTCGTCTCCGGTATGGCCGGACCGCTCTACCTGCGTGTCATGGATGAAAAAGAGGCGAAGCTAATCAGCGGTACCGAAGGCGCTCGCGCTCCTTTCTTCTCTCCCGACGGGCAGTGGATCGGCTTCTGGAATCGGGCCGAGCATACATTGAACAAAGTTTCGATCCGGGGTGGCAGCCCGGTGCCCCTTTGCCCTGTGGAAGATTTTACCGGCGCTAGCTGGGGATCGACGGACTCCATTGTCTTCGGGCAGGGAGTTCGGGGGATTTGGCAAGTTTCAGCGGACGGTGGCACGCCCGAGGTTCTGATCGACTTCGATGAGGCCGAAGGCCTGAGCGCCCATCGACCTCAGATGTTGCCGGGCAGGGATGCGGTGCTCTTTGCCCTTGCCAGTGGTGTGGACTGGAACAACGCGTCCATCGTGGTGAAGTCGCTCGATACGGGTCAAAAAACGTGTTGATGGAGCGTGGCTTCGACGCCCGTTACGTTCCTACGGGCCATATCGTCTTTGGCCGTTCGGAGACACTCCTGGCCGTGCCTTTCAATCTCGGCCGGCTCGAGGTTATCGGGGGCCCGGTCCCGGTCATCGAAGACGTGATGGAAACCACCGCCTTGTACGCCACCGGTGGGAGCCATTTTAGTTTCTCGGACACAGGTTCTCTCATATTTCTCTCCGCGGACGTGCTCGCGCAAGCTAGGCTCCTGTGGGTCGACCGCCAGGGAGCCATCGAACAAGTGACAGAGAACAGGGCGGGCTACCGATCGGTGCGGGTCTCCCCAGACGGCCAGCGCCTCGCGGTTGAGATAGAGGATGGGGTTCGACGCACCATCGTCCTCTACGATATCGCCCGCGACGCCTTCTCCCCGTTGACCACAGAGGGGAACAACGCGGCCCCTCAGTGGTCTCCCGACGGACAGTGGGTGGTCTTCATGTCGGACCGAACGGGCAACTGGGACCTCTACCGGAAGCGGGCGGACTTCAGTGGCCGTTCAGAGCATCTTCTCGCCAAGGATCACCGGCAGTCGCCGGTGGGCTTCTCGCCGGACGGCCAACTGCTTCTCTTCATCGACGAGCACCCGACGAACCTCAATGATATCTGGGTCCTCCCTCTCGACGGAGATCAGGAGCCCTGGCCGTTTCTCGAAACTCCTTTGTACGACACGCTGCCCGATCTATCACCTGACGGTCGGTGGCTTGCCTATCAGCAACGAGACTACCTGGGAGGAAGCGAGATCTACGTGCAGGCCTTTCCCAACCCGGGAGCAAAATGGCAGATCTCGACCGACGGGGGGGTAGCGCCATTATGGTCACCGGACGGACGCGAGCTCTTCTACAGCAACGGCGGCCAGACCGTGAGTGTGACCGTGGATACGACTTCCGAATTCACAGCGGGAACGCCGAGACCACTCTTTCGGAGTCCTGTGGGCTCCGGATACGGATACGACCGGCATATCACACCGGACGGTGAGCGCTTTGTGTGGGCCGCGTTCGACGACGAGGCGGCAGTCCTGCGAGGGCGGCAACTGCACGTCGTCCTCAACTGGTTCGACGAGCTGGAGCGGCTGGTTCCGACGAACTAGACTGCATCGCTCCTCCCGAAAAAAATCAAAAAAATACTTGACAGGTTTCGCGCGACAAAATGGCTCGCGTTGCCGTCGTGTCTTGAAACAGCGCTCATGAACGCAGCATCGGTCATTGCAGCGCTCGCATCGGACATTTTGACTTTCGTGTCGACGCGTCAAGTGGCGAATGTTTCGCGGCGTTTCCCTCAGCTACTCGTAGCGCTAGCCGAGAGTCACGTCAGCCTCACGGTCGCAGCCCTTCTGGTACCTCACCTCACTGAGGAAAATGTCGAAAAGCTCCTCTCCGATTGCGCTGGACAGCTGGGATGAAGCGCAGAGAGACCGAGGAATACGTCGTGGCATTTAGGCCGAAGCCCGTCTTCGAGCCATCGATCCGCAAGCGCCCTGCATCTCCGGTACAGGTGGAGCCGCCGCCATCGACATCAACGTTACCGTCGCCTCCGCCCGTCGAGACGCCGAAGAGCTCCCCAACTATTCTGCAGCCCGCCCGCCCGGCGGTCCACAACTTTCGCTTTTCCGCCAACCAAGATTTCAAGGATAAGTTCGAGCGTCTAGCCAAAGTCGTGGGCGTCGAGAACGCGCCGAAGCACATGGCCGAGATTTTGGAGAAGGCACTCGACATCGCGCTCGAAAAGAAAGACCCGAAGAAGAAGCTCGAGCGGCGGAGAAAAAGACAGCACGGTGCAACGGCACCATCTCGTTCAAACGAGATGGGCAAGAAAGACGAACCAGCCAAGTCTCGCTATGTTGCCTCCGAAATTTTGGAGCGCGTCCACGAACGTGACGGCTACCAATGTGTATAAAGATCGATGAAAGGCGCCGGTCTCGGTCGCCATGAGGCCGTTCGAGCACCGCATCATCCTTCACCCTTTGAGCAGGTTGGCGAGTCCCTCGAAAAGAGAAGCAAGGCTCTGGGCAGCCGCAGGAGGAGCTTCGATGCGCAAGCCACCCTCCGGCGTCGACGTGACTTTGATCTGCGAGAAGAGTTCGCGGATTTGCTCGGGCGAGGAGGCGCCCGGGACGCCCACGGCGGGGGCGGCGGCGTCTTTCGCTTCGTCACCGGACTCGTCGGCGGCATCCAGGATCTGCTCGAGCTCACGCTCCATCGCGCGGTCGTCGTCGCCGGCACCCTCCGGCTCGGCAGGGGGCGCGTCGACCGGCGCCGCAATGCGGGCGACGTTCGAGATAAATGTGCCTGAGTGCTCGAATCGGACGGCGTCGCTCGTGCCGTCGAACAGTCCCTCGAAAAGAGCGCGCTTGTTGGCAACGAGCTTCGCGATCCGGGACTCGATGCAGTCCTGTGCCACCAGGTTGTAGACATCGATCGGTTGACTTTGCCCCAGCCGGTGGATGCGGCCGACGCGCTGCTCGATCACGGCCGGGTTCCAGGGCACCTCGACGTTGATACAGCAAGTAGCAGCCCGCTGCAGATTCAGTCCTACCCCGCCGGCATCGGATGCAAACAGCACTCTGGTCTGCGGATCGTCGTGGAAGTCCACCAGGTTGCGGGTCCGCTGTCTCTGGCTCTCTTTTCCGGTGAAGAATACGGCTTTGACTCCATGGTCGGCGAGAAGGCTTCGCACAGCCCAGTGGGCCAGCTGCAACATGCGTCGCCATTGACTGAAGACCACGACCTTTCTTTCTTGTTCGAGTGCGACGCGGACGAGAATCTCGCGGAGCTCGATGAGCTTGGGGGTGGAAAGACTGCTCAGGAAAGTTTCGTCCGCCGTGAGTCGGGAGATTCCCGGCCACAATTCCGTGAATCTCAACTGGGCCAGACCATTGGCGATGATGCGCTGAGTGGTCAAGAGGCTCATCAACCGTAGAAACTCCGCCTGAGTCAGGGGTCTTTTCTTGCTTCTGCGCAAGATCGCTGCTATCGGCTGGATGAGGTTGTCGTGCTCATCGCGCTGTTCGGGGGTCAACTCGACGGGGACGATCGTATCGGTCCTTGCGGGAAGCTGGCTCAGGACCTCGCTCCGTCTCCTGCGAATCATACAATGAGCCAGCCGCTGTCGGAGCGTATCCAAGTTGCGAACGCCGACCACTTCCTTGGCGCCATCGGCAAAGACCGAGTGCCAGGGCTCGAGCCTCCATTTCGGCTCCAGCGCCTGATCGTCGACCCAGTCCATGATGGATGCTAGTTCCTCCAACCGGTTCTCCATGGGTGTCCCGGTGAGCACCAACCGATAGGGGGGACGCAGCTGCTTGACATAGGTCGCCGTCTTGGTCGCCCAGTTCTTGATCCTCTGGGCCTCGTCGAGGACGATCAGTTCCGGGTTCCAGTCCTGGATCACGGGAAGATCTCGCAAGAGCTGCTCGTAGTTGACGACCAGAAAGCCTTTCTGCTGCGCGGCGTAGCCTGCCCGTCGCTGTTCCGGGGATCCTTCGATGATTTGGACGGGGGCATCGGCGAAGGTATGCCATTCGCGCTGCCACTGAAACTTCAAGCTCGCGGGCACAATGATAAGACCGCGCCGGACCCTCCGCACGCTCCAAAGCGCCTGACATATGACGATGGCCTGTACGGTCTTGCCCAATCCCATGTCGTCGGCGAGAAGCAACCTCCCCTCGGCGAGAAACTTCTCGATTCCGTCGACTTGGTATGGGTATAGCGTGCCCTTGAAGGACGCGATGCTCCGTTTTAGCGCCCGGTGTTTCCGCCTGTCCGCAACCCTCCGGACGAGATTACGATGGTCCTGATGGAGCAGCGCGTCCAGTGCAGGCTCTGAGTACAGGCGGTCGCTCTTCGCCGAGCGGATAAACGCCGCGAGATCTTCGACCAGGCGGAGTCGCGTTCGAGGATCGTGCTCGTAGCTTTCGGCGATGCGCCAGCCATGTTGCGTCTCTGGTCCGAACCACTTCTTGGCGCGACGAAGCGCGTCCTTCGCGGGTAGCTTCTCCCCGTCGCCAGGCAAGAGACGGACACGCTCGAGCCAATCGCCACGACCCTTTAGCGGGCGCAGGGGATCCCAAGTGAGCTTCCAGGCGCCGTCTGCGTGTGGAGTGGATGACAGTGCCTTGTCGAGCTTGCGCGACCGCATGGCGAGCGCATCGACAACGGTGAGCAAATGCTTGCACAGTCCAAGAGAGTTTCTGAGGAAGTCTGGACAATCGCAGCTTCCCTGCAGGGGCTGAAGGCAAGTGAGGAGAGTTCTGTAAGGGCGGGCCTGCTCTCGGGAGCGTCGCGTCGTGTAGATCCCGAAGGGCTGTCTTCCGGCCGGCCGCGTCGCAACTCGAAGTCCGTCCTTCTGCGCGAACTCGAACCGGCGGAGCGCCGCCTCCATGGCCGCCCTTCGCACCGGCCAGTCCGAACCGTCGTAGATTGCGAGAACGTGCCGGACCAACAACTCCGGAGGGATGGCGCCCGTCTTCTTGTACGCCAGATCGAGAAGGGTGCGATAGGCCTCCGTTTCTGCCTTTTCGTCCACTCGCCGTCCTCTTACGTGAATATTCGCTTTCGAGACTTGCAACGTTTCGAAGGCGGGGAGTATATCAGGGTGTTCAGCGTCCGACTCTATGAACTCAGAAGTCAGGAAAGGAACAGGGTCCCCTGCTTCAAATAGTGGAATCATCAGCAAATCGCCAGCGCGCACCCAAGCGATGGTTTCTCCGTCGCGAGACCACTCGAAGTGGTCTGTCTACTTCTCAGGTCAGTTGGCCACTCGAGGCGCCCACGGGAACGAGCTCTTCGTCTCCGAGTGCGAAGTAGGCGCCAATATCCGAGGCAACCGCTTCGGGATTCACGCCGTAATATTCATGGATCTTCTCTCTCCCGCCATAGGTGTAGCAATAGCCTCGGTCGAAAGGCAATCCAAGACGTTTCACGGGCAAGGCGATCTCGCGATCGTTGAGGATCTCCAGGATGTAGGAGCCGAATCCACCGGGAAGGAAATGCTCTTCCAACGTAATCACCTTCCCGCTGTTCTTGATAACCTCCGCCAGATCATCTTCGTTGGTTGGGAGGCGGTACACGTCGATGACGCCGAGATCGATGCCTTTCTTCCTCAGGGTGTCGGACACGCCCATGGCCGTGTGTGTCATGAATCCGGTTGAAATGATGCACCCGTCCTTTCCTTCCCCGAGCACGGCAAACCCGTTTTGGAAGTCCGGAGTCTTCTCATAGAGGTCGGGGCAAGGCATGCGATCCAGTCTCACGTAGTCCCTTTCTAGTTTCTCTTGTCTTTAGGCAGTCAGTTCCCGTTCTATCTTGACGTCCAACATTCCTTGGATATGTGCCAGAGTTTTTTCTCCGAATCTCGCTCTTACCATCCGCTGGTACTGGTCGTTCTCCAAATACCGGTAAAAGGCTTCGTCTCTAAACTCGAGCACTTTCGCGGGCGCAAGGTGTGTGGTCGACATCGGCTGCGTATCCCGGCTGAGTTGTGAGAACGCATTCCAGTTCTCGGGCAGGCCCCCCGTTTGCTGACTGGCGAGATCGTAGAGGCGCGATCCGGGCAGAGCCATGACGGTGTAGAAATTGGAAAACTCGCAGTTCAAATCCATGGCCAGTCTCAGCGTGTCTTCCATCGTTTCGAGCGTGTCCTCGGGAAGCCCAAACATGTAATTCCCCAGGACGAAAATGTCCTGTTGCTGCATCGCTCTAACTACGGATTTGATGTCTCCCTTGATCTTCTTGTTCACGTCGTCTCGGACCGCTTTGTTACCTGACTCGATCCCGAGACAAATCCAGTTCACTCCAGCCTTCTTCATTTTCTTCAGCAAGGAAGTCGGGACGGTATCCGGCCTTGCATAGACCCAAAAGTTCAAATCCCGATTCCGTTCTATGACCATGTCGCAGAAGCGCTCCACTCTCTTGGGAGAGAGAATGAACAGCTCGTCATCGAAACGTATGTTCCGAACCCCCTTATCCGCCAAAAGGTCGAGCCACGAAAGCACCTTTTCCAAGGACCAATAGCGCGCTCTCGGCTGACCGAAGACCGAATTGATACAGCAGTAGTGGCACGAGAAAGGACAACCGAGCGACGTATTCAAGGCCACATTTCTCGATCACCCGGTACCGCTTTCTCCTTCCAGGCGGCTCGCCATGTGACTCTGGATAACCGCGTAGATCTCCTTCATCAAAGGATCCTCCTGGACACCCGAGAACACTCTCGCCAACCTCTCCTCATCCATTGGTTGTAGAGGCGCGAGATCCAGGCCATCGGGCGCTTCGTCCGTCGGTCCCTCGATCTCAACGCTTCTAATTCCCCAACTCTTGAGAAGGCGAAGGTGTCGATCAGAAAGGACGGTCCCGGCGGGGAGAAGAAGTTGCCCTTTCTCGTTGATGACCGGACGGGTGACCCGCAGGCCCGCCTCTGCCTCTTCGATGAGTAGGGTTCCCACAATCTTATGGGTGCGGCTCTTTTGAAACCAAGAGAATTGCTCATTTTCCCAGTGATCTAGGCGGACAACGATCCCTCCAGGTACGGCTGAGCGGAGGATAACGGAGTTTGGCATAGTCGCGGCCCTCGGACGACGTCAACTTTTGGCTGGACAATCGGCTCTGCATTCGCTACGGTACTTGTGGCGAGGAAGGATATGGGCACAAGCGGAGCAAGCTTCAGTGGCAGGCGATTCAGAGCGTCGGAGCTGAGCCTGATCAGAGAGGTCGTCGTGAGCTGTGACGGGCTGAGCCGGATGGAGTTGGCCCGCACGGTGTGCGAGCTTCTGGATTGGAAGAGGCCCAACGGAAACTTGAAAGCGCGGGAGTGCAGGGAGTTTCTCGAACGGCTAGAAGGAGAAGGTCACCTCGAGCTACCGGAGAAACGCCCGGGCAAGCCGATCGGGACACGAACCCGAATACCGCACACCGAGCGTGGTGATCCGGCTGAGACGTTAGAGGGGGAGCTGGGCGACATCCGGCCGGTGGTCTTGGAAGTGGTGCGGAGTGGCGAGCAGCGTCTTTTGTTCCGTGAGCTGGTGGGTCGGCATCACTATCTTGGCCACGCGGTTCCCTTCGGCGCTCAACTGCGCTACCTGGTCTAC
>SMYC01000081.1 GCA_004356105.1 Acidobacteriota bacterium
GAAGGTATTCCGGGCGTTGCCGAGGCTGGTGGGATCTCGATTTGCCTATGTGAACATAGACCGCCACGAACGGTCTAGAGAGCTTGCCGAAAGCCTTCACATGCTTGCGCTCGCGCGCGTCATATACCGCGTATTCCACTCGGCGAGCAACGGCGTGCCGCTCGGCGCCGAGGTCAATGAAAGAAAATCCAAAGTGCTCTTTCTCGACGTGGGGCTTCTGGTCCGCGCTCTAGGGCTCGGCTTGTTGGATTTCGAGCGAGCGGAGGATTTGCTTCTCGTCAACGAAGGTGCGGTGAGCGAACAGTTCGTAGGGCAGCATTTGTTGTACTCGCGCGAGCTCTTCGAGGAGCCAGAGCTCTATTTCTGGGCCCGGGAAAAACGGAATGCGCTCGCCGAAGTGGACTACGTGATCTCAGACGGACCTACAGTCATCCCCATCGAAGTCAAGGCGGGCAAGACGGGAACCTTGAAATCGCTGCACAGGTTTGTGGCTGAGAAGAGAAGCCGTCTCGGCGTTCGGCTCAATACTGATACACCGTCCTTGCTCGAGGTCGAGGCGCCTGCACCAGGCGTAGACGGCAACGGCTACATGTTACTGTCGCTGCCTCTATACATGGTCGGACAGTTGAGGCGCTTGGCAAGGAATTGCCTAGGCTGAAAATCGAACGCTCCCCGCATATCCCTCGAAGATCGGGGTGCCTATGACGCCTCCTTCGAGGTCAGTGCCCGCGCCATAGATGGACTTGGACACGTCCGAGAAGTGTGCTCGGCGTGGAAGCGGTCGACGATCTGAACCGCATCGGGAAAGTGCTCGCCGGCAAGGTTCCAGCGCTCGGAGACCCAAACGGAATCTAGTGGTTCGATTACCCAGAATTAATTTTCCGTGCCGCCTTTCGTCGCTTATTACGAATCTTCCGCTGGATGAAATCCGGCCCGTAGACACGCTCCGCCTGCAACAAATTGTGTGCTGGACATAAAAGTTGAAGCAATCGTTTCTGCGATAGATGGCAAACGGTGCCCCATGGTCGATGTGCAGTCCGGTCCGCGCGGTACACCTCGTCCCGTCATGGCCGGTATAGACGCATTGGTAACGTCCCCGTTCGTGAACGCGCTCAGAAACCTCGGAGGAAACGTAACGAGACTCGGCTGGCGCGTCTTTTTTCGGCATCTCGTTCGAACGAGATGGCGCAGCGCCCCCTTTCTGCCTCTTTCTCCGCCGCTCGAGCTTCTTCTTCGGGTCCTTCTTGTCGAGCGCCATGTCGATCGCCTTCTCCAAAATATCGGCCATGTGCGCCTGAGCGTTGTCGACCCCCAACACCTCCGCCAGGCGTTCGAACTTGTCCCTGAAATCTCGATTGGCGGAGAAGCGAAAATTGAAAATTGCCGGCTGGGCCGGCTGCAGAATGGTCGGGGAGCTCTTCGGCTTTTCCACGGGCGGAGTCGGAGGTGATGATGGTGGTGGCTCCACTTGTGTCCCGGGCGTCGGGGGTTCGGGCTGCTTGCGGATGGACGGCTCGAAAACGGGTTTTGGCCTGAAGGCCACGACATACTCCTCAGTCTCCCTGCGCGTCTTAGAAGCGCAATCGGAAATGACCTCGTCGACATTGTCCTCAGTAAGGTGGGGGGCGAGAAGGGCCGCGACCGTAAGACTGACGCGACTCTCGGCCAGCGCGGCCAGTAGCTCTGGGAAGCGTCGCGAAACGTTCGCCACATGAATGCGTGCCGGTACCGCACCCTCGCTCAAGTTGAGGGCGTGAATGCAGTAGTCATAAAGGCTCTTGTAACCAAGCTCGAGCGCGGTCTTCCGAGCCGACATTTCGGCGAGATGGGCAATGAGCTTGGCGATGTTCTCGTTCTCCGCGACAACCAGCTTGCCCGCTGAGCGAATGAGCTTGTCGCGAGAAAGCTCTTCGAGTTTTTTGAAGTAGCTCTTGAATTTTCCGATCATGCTCTCCACCTGAGTAATGAATTATACTCCACGGGTTTTGCTGGCCCTGAGAGGACGCTCGACGACCGAAAACGGGTTGGTTCGAAACGAAAGTCAGAATCGGCGATTCGAGCGCAGGAGAGACCTATGGCGCGCCCGTCAAAGGGGTTCTAGGACGCAGCAACCACGCGAGATATTTTGTCGCACGAAATCTGTCAAGTCTTTTTTTGTCTTTTTAAAGGGTCCGTGTTCATAGCGCACGCAAGTCTGCCAGTACTCTTCGACAAGTCTCCGGAACTCCTTGCCCGTCGCAACCTGCTCGCGGACCCGCCCGGTTTGCTCTGCATTCAGCCACCGAGACCTGGTGCGACCTTTTCACTACGCCGGTCAAGGCCCGTGACGAGCATCCGTGTTGTCGGCGCACGGGCAGCCGGCCTTATTGCACTTCACATACCGCCTTGCGACTGAGCCGCGTCGCATGGGCCTGGGCGCCGCCAACTGGTTGCCCTTCAGTGACGTGTGCCCGAGCGCTTGGTGGTGCTCGATCCGCTTCTTGATTACCGTTAGAATCAGCGACGATGACCTTGTCCACGGGAGCGAAGCTCAGCCACTACGAAATCCTCGAGCCCATTGGCGCGGGCGGCATGGGTGAAGTTTACCGGGCGCGCGACATCAAGCTCGAGCGTGAGGTCGCGATCAAAGTCCTTCCTGAAGAGCTCTCTCGGGACCGTGAACGTCTCAGGCGCTTCGAGCGCGAAGCGAAGTTGCTTGCGGCATTGAATCACCCTGCCATCGCCATCTTTACTCATTCGAGGAAGAGAGCGGCACGAGTTTCCTCGTGATGGAGCTGGTAGAAGGGGAGACGCTAGCGGATCGGATAAAGCGGGGCCGATCCCGCTCGACGAAGCGATCCCGCTCTTCATCCAGATTGCCGAGGGGATCGAGGCCGCTCACGACAAAGGCATCGTCCACCGGGACTTGAAGCCGGCCAACATTATGGTCACTCCCGAAGGCAGGGTAAAGATCCTGGACTTCGGTCTCGCGAAGGCTTTCGCCGACGAGGAGGTGGAGCCGGTTCCATCGTCGCTCTCTCCCACGCTCACAAAGGGCACGGCGCTCGGCGCCGTTCTCGGAACGGCCTCCTACATGAGCCCGGAGCAAGCTCGCGGCAAGGCTGTCGACAAGCGTACCGACGTCTGGGCATTCGGATGTTGCGTTTACGAGTCGGTCACCGGGAGAAAGACGTTCGACGGTGAGACGGTGACCGATATCCTTGCCGCCGTCGTCAAGACCGAGCCGGACTGGGCGGCGGTCCCGACGACGCTGCGGCGGCTTTTGCGGCGCTGCCTCGCGAAAGATCCGCGCCGGCGACTGAAGGACATCGCGGACGCACGGCTCGAGCTCGAAGAGCCTGAGGAAACCGTTGTCGAGCCGGTCCTTGTGCGTCGAAGCTCCCTGTTGCCGTGGATCCTCGCGACGGCCTCCCTCATGGCGGCCACCGGACTTCTCGTCTCGCGGGGAGCGAGAGAAGACGAACGGGTACACAGATTTCAGATCGCGGTCCCCGATTTTCTGAGACCCGACTATTCCTGGTCGCCTGATCTCTCGCCCGACGGGGAACGGATTGTCTTTACGGCCATCGACGAGTCGGGCCGCCCAACCCTGTGGCTGCGCTCGTTCGACGCCCTCGAGGTCCAAAAACTTCCTGGCACGGAGGGCGCACAGTTCCCGTTCTGGTCGCCCGATAGCCGTCGCGTCGGCTTCTTCGCCGAGAGCGAGCTCCGCATCGTCGATCTTACGGGAGCACCTCCTCGAAAACTGTGCGACCTCGTGAGGTTCGGAAGAGGCGGCACCTGGAACGATGACGGGGTCATTCTCTTCTCGGACGGGAGTGGACTCACACGAGTGGCCGAGACCGGAGGCCGGACGGAGACCGTGACCGAGGTCGACGCAGCACAGCGCTTCCACCGTTGGCCGGCGTTTCTGCCGGACGGAGAGCATTTTCTCTTCACTGCGTGGAGCGATGTAGGCGAGCACTCGATCCTCGTCGGTTCTCTCTCGGGTGAGGAGCCCGTGCACCTTCTGAATGCGTATTCCAGGGTGGTGTATTCGGATTCCCATATTCTCTATGCTCGCAATGACGCACTCATGGCGCAACCCTTCGACGCCGGCGCGCTCGAGCTTTCGGGCGATCCGGTATCCGTGGTCGATGGCGTCGCTAGTAACGAGATTGGATTAGCTCCCTTCTCGCTCTCAGCTAACGGAGTTCTTGCTTATGGGACACTGAGCGGTGGGCGGCGGCTCGTCCGACTCGACAAGGTGGGTAAAGAGCTCAAGGGGCACGAGCTCGAGGGTGCGCTCAACCAAGTACGTCTTTCGCCGGACGGAAAGAACGCTGCGCTTCAAACAGTCGACCGCGAGCTCGCCGATATATGGTTACTCGACAGGACTCGAGGCGTTTCGGAGCGCTTGAGCTTTGACCCGGGTTGGGACTCGTCTCCCGTCTGGTCTCCCGACGGACGGCGCATCGCTTATCGTACTGAGCGTGGTGGAGGTTCCATCGCCGTCATCGACCTCGATGCTCGCGAGACGGACGTCACCAAAATGCTTCTGGGCGGGCGGGTTAGGTTAGGCCGACAGACTGGACCCCCGACGGACGCTTTTTGATCTATGAGAAAGAGGGCGACCTCTTCGCGCTCCCGCTCGAGGAGGGCGAGCCCATTCCTTTGGCCGAAACCCCGTTCATCGAGACGACCGGGCGGATCTCACCCGACGGTCGCTTCCTTGCTTATGTCTCGAACGAGACGGGTCGGGATGAGGTCTGGGTGACGCCGTTTCTTTCGCAGGGTCGGCGGGAGCGCGTGTCGCGGGACGGCGGGGGGTTGCCCCTATGGAGCCGCGACGGCGAAACGCTCTTCTACCTCAATCCGAGCTTCGAGGCCGTCGCGGTTCCCGTGCGAACCGGCGAAGAGCTCACGTTGGGCACTCCAGACGTACTCTTTCGAGCGAACATCCATGTGGGCCCTTCACCGTGGGACGTCCTTGAGAACGACGAGGGTTTCCTCGTCATAGCACGAAGTGACGAACCGTCTGACTTCACCATCGTCTGGAACTGGGCGGCGGAGCTCGACGCTAGAGCGCGGTGAGGAACACCAAAGCGATCGCCACCGGGGCGACGAAGCGCATCACGAAACGAAGCGCGTCGAACCAGAATCCTTCGGGAAGCCCGAGCTCCTCTCGAAGCGAGTCTTTAGAAAAAATCCATCCTCCATAGACCGCGATCAAGAAACCGCCAGCGGGGATGACGAGATTGGCGGTGAAAAAGTCCATCAACTCGAACATGTTCTTCTCGGCGATGGGTCGGAAATCGGCGAGGACGTTGAACGACAGGAGGACCGGTAAGCCCAAGAGCCACATGAAGGCTCCGGCCCCGATGGCGGCGGGCCGTCTGCGGATGCCGTAGTGCTCCACGAGCCAGGACACGGGCGGCTCTAGCATGCTGATCGCGGACGTCACCGCAGCGATCGCCATGAGCACGAAGAAGAGCGCCCCGAAGATAGCCCCCGCCGGCATTTGCGCGAAAGCGATCGGCAGCGTGACGAAGACGAGCCCCGGCCCTTCCCCGGGCTCGAGACCGTAGGTGAGCACGAGTGGAAAGATTACGAGTCCTACGAGAAGGGCGACAGCCGTATCCGCCGCGGCAACGGTGGCCGCCATGCGCGGGATGGAAATATTCTTCGGCATGTAGGCGCTATACGTAATGAAAGAACCGACGGCGACGCCCACCGAGAAGAACGCTTGGCCGATCGCCATGAGAACGACGGTGGGTGTTAGCTTGTAGAAATCGGGCTTGAAGAGAAAGGCCAAGCCACCAACGAAGTCCGCGGTCAGCGCGCTATAGACCACAAGGACGAGCAGGATCACGGCGAGCGACGGCATGAGAAATTTTACGGCGGGCTCGAGGCCTTTCTGGATTCCGGCAGCGACGATCATGATCGTCACACCGATGAAGATCGCGTGTCCCACCATCATCCTCGGGATGTCGCTCGTAAGCGCTCCGAACAAAGCACCCGCCCCGTCCGCATCCGTGATGCCTTCGAAGGCACCACTCAACGCCGAGAAAGCGTAGTCCATCGTCCAGCCGGCGACCACGGCGTAGTACATGAGCCCGACCGTCGGCGCCAGCACGGCTTGCCAGCCGATGCATTCCCAAAATCGGCTACCGCCGTGCTCCTTCGAGAGGTTCCGCATCGTGCCGACCGGGCTGCGCCCGCCTCGGCGTCCGATAGCCATCTCCGCCATCAGCAGCGGGACGCCAATCACAGCGATGCAGGCGCAATAGACGAGCACGAAAGCGCCGCCGCCATTGATGCCCGTAATGTACGGAAAGCGCCAGATGTTCCCGAGGCCTACGGCGCTTCCTATCGCCGCGAGTAGAAAGGCGCGCTGAGACGACCATTGTTCTCGAGCGGGGTCGCTCACTAGCCACCCGTCACGACACGAGGCAGGCCGTTCTCCTCCAGCGTGCGGTTGAACGCGGGAAGCTCGTTTTCGAGCAACCGATCCAGCTCGCGCTGGTATTCCGCGTAGCGGGTCTTCAGGACTTCGTGCACTTCACGGTGTTGATCCGTGGGCGGGAAGTCTGCGACCGCCACGGCGCTCGCGAGATAAGCGACCCGTCCCGCCACGCGCATCGGCCAGCGCACGCGGTCCTGGCCGGTCCCGGTGATCCTGAGCTGCACGAGCTTCTCTTCGAGTGCTACGAACGTCCCGTCGAGCTCTTGAGCGCTCGACACGATCGCGGCCGCGTCGTTGCCGAGATCTTCCGCGACGGCCTGGAGGTCTTCGAGCTGCCGGCGGATCCACTCAATCCGGTTGATCGAGTCCGCGACGGTATTCAATTCGTCTCTCAGCGTGCGCACCATCTCAGTCTGCGCACGGATATCCGCCTCGGAGCCTTCGGAGCTCGGATCTTTGAGAACTTCGAGTGTTTGGCGCAGCTCGTGCTCGCCGGCCTTCAAGACCACCGTGTACGTGCCCGGCGGCTCGACGACCGAGATGCGGCCGACGAAAGCCGGACGCCAGCGATCCTCATTGAGCTCGACCCAATCCGCATGCTGGGGCTTCGTCCGAAGCTTGATTTCGGTCGACGGCTCGCCGAGGAAATCCCACCATACCCGGTTGATGCCGGCATGGTTGGTCCCGTCCAGAGTCCGTAACGTGTCTCCGGCGGCGTTTTGGATCTCGACGCTTACATCGTCCTCCATCTCGCTCAACAACCAATAGTTGATGCTCGCGCCTTCGGGTGGATTTTCGCCGACCGACGGATCGTTCGGCATCGCCATGGGCGATGTGATCGGGCGAAAACGGTAGGCTGGCTTCGGCTCGAACAAGTGCGCTTCGGACGCGGCCACTTCGGCCGTCAACTGCTGAAGCGGGGTGATGTCATCCAGAATCCAAAAACCGCGTCCGTAAGTGCCGACGACGAGATCGTTGAAATGTTCTTGAACGACGAGGCCGTACATGGGCGAGGCCGGCAAGTTGTTCTGGAGCGGCTGCCAGCGCTCGCCGTCATTGAACGATACGTAAACGGCGTTCTCGGTGCCGAGATAGAGAAGGCCGGGCCGGACCGGATCCTCTAGGATTGCGCGCGTGTAGCTGAGCGGGCTGTCGGTGATGCCGTCGACGATTTTCTCCCAGCTCGCGCCGTAGTCGTCGGTCTTGTAGACATGCGGCTCGAAGTTGCCTTGCTGATGATGCTCGATCACCAGATAGGCCTTCGCCGCGTCCCACCTCGAGGCGTCGATGCCTCGGACGACGCCGTCGGGCGGCAGGTCGGGAAGATTGTCGGTGACGTCGGTCCAGTTGGCGCCGCCGTCTTGGCTCACGTGCACCATGCCGTCATTGGAGCCAGCCCAGAGCACACCGGCCTGGACGGGAGACTCGTCGAACGCATAGATGACACAGCAATATTCGACGCCGATATTGTCCGGCGTGAGACCACCCGAGATGCCTTGCTTCGACTTGTCGTTGGTGGTGAGGTCGGGACTGATCACATCCCAGCTCTGGCCGCCATTCGTCGTGCGATGCACGTGCTGGCTCGTGACGAACACGGTGTTGTGGTCGTGCGGTGAGATGAGGAGCGGGAAGGTCCACTGAAAGCGGTAGCGAAGCTCCGCCGCAGGCCAGCCGCCCGTAGTCTCGGGCCACACTTCGACTTGACGGAACTGACGCGTCGTCTCGTTGTAGCGGACGACGATGCCGCCGCGCGCCCCGGCGCCCGAAGCGCTCGACCAGATGATGTTCGGGTCCGTCGGATCCGGGGAGGCGAAGCCACTCTCGCCGCCACCGACCGAATGCCACATCCCGCGCGGGATGCTGCCGCCGCCGAAACCGCGGGTACGGCTCCGGCTCGGTCCGCGCGTGGACGGCCCGTCTTGACGATTGCCCAGGACGTTGTACGGGATCGCGTTATCCGCGGTTACGTGGTACATCTGAGCAATGGGAAGCTGCACACGGTGCCAGCTCTTGCCGCGTGTCATCGTGACCGCAACGCCGCCATCGTTACCGACAATCATCCGGTCTCCATCCGTCGGATCGATCCACAAGTCGTGATAGTCGCCGCCTGGACGCTCACGCCCACTGAGGGTAGTTCCGGTACGGCCGCCGTCCGTCGAACGTACGAAGGCCGCCGTCAAGAATAAGACTTCATCGGGATCGTCTGGCAGGACGACGCAGTTGTTGTAGTAACCCGTGCGGCCGCCGAGGTTGCGGTCGTGGGTCATCAATTCCCAATTCTTCCCGCCGTCATCCGAGCGCCATAGCTCGCCGCTCTCGGTCTTCTCGCCGTGCCAAGGCACGCCGTCGCCCGTCTCGATCAGCGCATAGACGCGATTCGGGTCGGCCGGCGTCAAACAAAGGTCGACCTTGCCGACAGGAAGCTCGGGGAGCCCGTTGCCTTCGAGCTTGGTCCAAGTATCGCCGCTGTCGCGCGACATGTAGATGCCGCCCCCCGAACCGCCACTCTCGCGGCCCCACGTGTTCACTTGAACTTGCCACATCCCCGCGAAGAGGATACGCGGGTTGTTCGGGCTCATCTCGAGGCTGGACGCGCCGGTGTTCTCGTCGACGAAGAGCACGTGCTCCCAGGTCTCGCCACCGTCCATGGTGCGGAAGATGCCCCGCTCGGCTTGAGGGCCGTGGCTGTGCCCGAGCGCGGCGACGTAGACGATGTCGGGATTTTTCGGGTGGATGAGCACGCGCGACGTGCGGCTCGGCCAAGCGAGTCCCATCTTCGTCCAGTTCTCGCCGCCATCGGTGGATTTGTAGACCCCGCTTCCGATGGAAACGTTCGACCGGATATGCGGCTCACCCGTCCCCGCCCAGACGATCTGGGAATCGGATGGCGCCACCGCGAGCGCTCCGATGGCGTGCTCGGGATGATCGTCGAAGATGGGACGCCAATACTCGCCGCCGTCCTCGGACTTCCAAATGCCGCCAGAGGCCGCGCCGGCGTAGTAGGTGAGCGGATCGCCGGCCACGCCCGCGACGGACGCGATGCGGTTGCCGACGGGCCCGATGTGGCGGTATTTCAGATCTTTGTAGAGCTCTGGGGAGACGTCTTGGGCCGCCAGTGGGACGGCGACGAGCAAAAACAGTGGCAACAGACGAGTCAAGATTTTCGTGAACATGAAGACCTCCAAAAAACGCCGGGCAAGTCTACTTCAACTTGCTAGTCGAGAGCACTGTTGGGCGCGTGCGTCGCGTCCTTGGGCGTTACGACCGGCAGCCCGTCTCGGTTGCCCCATTCTTGCCACGAGCTAACATAGTTGCGCACGCGTGGGTACCCGAGGAGCCGGAGGGCGACGTAGGCGTGGGCCGACCGATAGCCCGTGTTGCAAAGGGCGAGGATCTCTTTCTCACGAGGGATCGCGCGGCTTCGAAAGACCGCTTCCAGCTCGTCCTTCGCTTTGAACTGTCCGTCGTCGCGCAATAGATGGACCCACTCCAGGTGGACGGCAGAAGGAATCGTTCCGTTGCGTGCGGCTCGTTGATCCGTGCCGAACCACTCCCCATCGCTACGTGTGTCCAGAATGAGAGTTTCCGGATCCTCGATGGCGCGCCTCATGTCGTGATGCGTCGCGACGCGCTCCCTTACGACGCTGTAGTCATAGGTGACAGGCGTCGGCGGCTCGGCGTCCCGGGTCATCTCTAGGCCTGCGTCGCGCCACGCGCGCGTGCCCCCGTCGAGGATATGGACGTTTTCATGGCCGAGATATTCGAGAAACCAGAGCCCGCGCGCGGCGGTCATGCCCGACAGGTCCTCGTAGAAGACAACGCGATCGTGAGGGCTTATGCCGGCGCGGCCTAGCAGAAAGGCCCACATATGGACGAACGAGCGAAGCGGTGCTTCGTCCGTGTCGTAAGTGTTGAGCCCGTAGATGGGGAAGTGGGTGGCGCCGGGAATATGGCCGGCCGCATATTCTTCGCCCGTGCGGACGTCGATGATCCGCAGATGCGCGTCGCCCGCATACTCGGAGAGCATTTGCGGCGTCCACAACAGATTCGTCGTCTCCGGCACGGGGCATGCTACTTGATCCAGGTCGCCGGAAGAGCCGGATGTGTCTACTTGCCGTCAGAGCGGAGTACCGACCCTACTTTGAAATCTCGTCCGGACGAGATTCTTATCGAATATTACTGTTGTACACCGCCAACGCCGAGCTCCGCTCGACGTAGTTTCGTTCGCGAGCAACAGCCTCATCTCACGATCCCGACCTCCGCTCAGCGTGGTGCGCGTGGCCGGAGGTATCAGGCCGTGGTGCGTGAGCGGGAGGCTTCGTCGAGCTTTTCGAGAAGGGCTTTCGCGGCGCGGCCGAACCAGTCGCGCGTCGAGGTGAGCGCTTTCAAGTGAACGCGTGCGCCGTCGATGTCGCGGCGGGTCAAGAGAACGCTGGCGAGGTACCAGCGCGACACCCGTCCCGCGCGGCGTCCGTCGATGCCATCCTCGAGCAAGCGCACCGTGCTTCGGGACGTGTCGCCGGTCAAATAGCGTGCAATGCCAAGATAAGCTCGGGCTTCGGGCGCGCTCTCGCTGTCTTCGACGAGAGGCTCGAGGGTATCGATGGCTTGCTCGAGCTCGCCTTGGACGAGAAGTGCGAGACCGCGTGCCGCGTCAGACTTAGCGCCTTGGGCGTCGCGACGCTCCCCGTAGAAGAAATCGTGGAACCACCCGGGAACGTTCTCGCGTGTTGCGTGCTCCGCCCACGGATTGGGCCAAAACGCGTCGGCGATCACGAGCATCGCGATGAGGCCGGTGGCCGCGAACAAGCTCAGCCCGGCGCGGCGATGCGACGGGGAGAGGAGCGGAAGTCGAGCGGACTCGGCAGCGCTTGCTTTCAAGAGGATCATGATGCCCAGACGGTCGCCGCACGGCGTACAAGACCGGCCATGGGCGGCGACGGCGCGCGCTTCGTCGCCCGAAAGCGCGCCGCTTACGTAAGTGATGAGGTCTTCGAGGCTCGGGTGCTCGTGGGCGTTGGTGCTCGGCTCCGCGTGGCGTCGCACCGCGAAGGCGAGGGCGTTCAGGGCGCGCTTGAGGGCGCCGACGATGCCGGCTCGCGACGTGCGAAGCTTCCGGGCTGCCTCGTCCAGGGGGAGGGGTGGCCGCCTCAGGAAGACGAGCTCGATGGCGCGTCGTTGCCACCGCGTTAGATCGCGAAGCTTGTCGAGCATCAGCGTGGAAGCGCTACGCGGGTCCCTGTCGAGCGTGTCGAGCGTGTCGAGCATGTCGAGAACGCTCGGTGCCGAATGCGTGTCGGTGCGGATGGAGGCAAGCGCCGAGCTTCGAATCGAGCGAAGAACGCGCCGGTGCGCATCGGCCTCCGACGAGGGCGCCTCAGAAGCATGACTGGTGCGCGCCACAGCGCGGCGCACGATGTTCTCCGCCTCGAGACGGCTGCCGCTGAAGGCCCGCGCGTAGAGCGTCCAGGCGGGGTATCGCCGGTGGCAAGCCCTCTCGATATCTAGTCCGGCGGCGCTCATTCACGCATGCTAATGCGCCGCCGCGACGCGGTCAATGAGCGTCGCCGCCGCGCGATCATTCTCGGAGGGCGGCGACGGGATCGAGCGAAGCCGCGCGCCGCGCGGGGATCCAGCTCGCGGCGAAGGTCGAAGCGAACAGCACGACGAAGACCGCGGCGATCGTCTTGGGGTCGGCAGGTGGCGAATAGATGAGAAGGCTGTTGATGACGCGCGCGACCAAATAGACTCCCGGAGCACCGAGCGCGAGCCCGATGATGCCGAGCTTGACGCCTTGGCGCGTCACCATGCGGACGATGGTGGACGGCCCGGCGCCCATGGCCATGCGGATGCCGAACTCTTGCGAGCGCTGGGTCACGTTGTAAGCGAGTACCCCATAGGTACCGAGAGCCGCGAGGAGAAGTGCTAGAGCGCCGAACCCGGTCAAGATGGCGTTGAAAAAGTTGGCGCCGACGAAGAACTGATCGACAAAAGCTTGAAGCGTCTCGATACGTCCAATCGTGATTCTCGAATCCGCCGCGGCTAGCTCGTTGCGCATGGCGCCGGCGAGAGCATCGGGCGCAACAAGCGTTCGCACGAGAAGAAACGGTGCGCTCATCGGTTGCTGCGCGAACGGGAGGTAGACGGCCCCTTGCGAGCTTTCCCCTTGATTGATGAACGACTGTTGCGTATTGCCGACGACGCCGACGATCTCTCGAGAGATCTCTTGCACCGTAATGCGCC
>SMYC01000082.1 GCA_004356105.1 Acidobacteriota bacterium
CAACGACCTTCACCGATGTAGTGGACCTTGCGACCAATTGTCCATAGCGACCCTCAGGATTGCCGGGGTGGGCGAGTGATCTCGCCCGCCCCCAGCGCTCCTGGCGAAGGCCCATGAGCCGTATTGAAGAGCTCGAGAAGCGACTGGAAGCGGACCCGAACTCTCGGATGTTCGTCCAGCTTGCCGAGGAGTACCGTAAGGCAGGGCTTCTCGAGAACGCCGTCGAGATCTGCGAGCAGGGGCTGAAGAACCACCCGCAATACCCCTCTGCTCGGGTGGCGCTCGGCCGCGCTCTGCTCGAATCGGAAAGCTTTGGTCGGGCGGCCGAGGAGTTCGAGACCGTTCTTGCGCAGGTTCCCGACAACATCCTGGCGAATAAGTTTCTCGGTGAGACCTATCACCGAATGGGACGCTTCAAGGAAGCGCTTGAGAAATATCAGATCGCCCAAACTCTAGCGCCCGACGACACGGAGCTCGAGGGGAAGATTCAGGCCGCGCGCGATGAAGGCGCGGGCGAAGCGCCCGCGCCTCCTCCCCCGGAGGCGGCACCGGCTTCAGAGCTGCCACAACCCCCGCCCCTGTTCGAGCCAGAAGCCTCCGCGGGCTCGCTGCCGGAGCCACCTCCGATGCCTTCCGTCGGCGATGGTCTCGAGGCCACTTTCGTGGATCCTCCCGCTTCGGGGGATGGTCTCGAGGCCACCTTCGTGAATCCTCCCGCAGCGTCGGCTCCGCCAGATCCGGAACCGCCTGCGCCGGAACTGCCCGCGGAAACGTTTTCTGAAGGCGGGCCGATGTTGCCCGAAGAGCCGGATCCCGAACCCGACTTAGCGCCGATCCCGCTCGTCGACGTAAGCGAGCCGATGGTCCTGGAGGGGCCAGCCTATATTGCAGCGGAAAACGCCGCCGAGCGCTCCGAAAGAGAAACCCCTCTCACTCCCGCGGTTGAATCTTCGGAGGCCGGGCCGGAAGGGGAGCAGGTCTTCGAGGTCGCCAGGGACGAGCCGCCTTCCGCCCCCGAGCCCGCCTTCGTTGAAGGACCGCTCGAAGCAGCCCCCGAGCCAGAATCGAAAGCGTCCGTACCGGGACCGGCGGACGACGTTGCGATACCCCAGTCTCCGGTAGCGGATGAGATCGAAACGCCTACGATGGCCGAGCTTTATGCCTCGCAGGGCCATTTCGATCGCGCGGTCGCGGTCTATAGAAATCTTCTCGCTCGCAATCCAAATGAGACACAATATCGGGAACGCATCGAAGAGCTGGAAATGCTAGCGAACGCCGAGGCCCTTCCGAAAACGCCCGTACCGAGCGCCCCGTCTCCTGAGGCGGTAAGAGACGGCCTCACGGATGAATCCAGGACAAAGATGATCGGGGTTTTGAGTGACTGGCTCGATGCCATCCGCAAGTCAAGGGAGGCATGATTGGTTTTCGCTGAAGTCCTGCACGACGTCACCTCGAAGATTGAAGGTTGCATCGGCATCGTCGTCATGGGTATGGACGGGATTCCTATCGAGCGGTACCAACCGGCTAAAGCTGTCGAAGGTGCGCCGAATTTCGATATGTTGGCGACTGAGTGCACCAGCCTCCTGCGAACAACTCGCCAAGCCTCCGAGGAAGTGAGCGCGGGTGCGCTGCGGGAGCTCATCTTCATGACCGAAAAAGTGGTCGTCCTGATTGTTGCGATCACCTCCGAATATGTTCTCTTCGCGGCCGTCCAAAGCGGCACCAATTACGGTAAGGCTCGATTCTACATGAAGCGGGCCGCGATCGTTTTGGAGAAAGAGTTTCTTTAGGGTAGGTATTCGCCACCCAGCTTCAACATTCTGTCGCGCTGGTCGCCTCCCACCCTCATGTGCTAGAGTCGCTGGTTCTGACATAGGGAGACCACTGCATTGAATCTCAATCTCTCAGAATTGAAAGAGCTCTTCGAGCTCATCGCGGAGAGAAACATCACGGAGTTCGAGCTCGAAGAAGAAGGAGTGAAGCTTCGCATCAAGCAAGGCGGAAGCGCGACGCCCGCACTCACGGGGCTCTTGCCCGGAAGGCAAGCACCCGCCGCTAGCGCAGTCGAGGCCGTTCTCGAGCCCGCCGACGAAGCTGACGCCGAAGAAGGCGTTTCGCTCGTGACCGCGCCGATGGTCGGGACGTTCTACCTTCAGCCCGAGCCTGGCGCAGAGCCCTTTGCTCGTAAAGGCGATCGCATCAAAAAAGGGCAAATCCTTTGCATCATCGAGGCGATGAAGCTCATGAACGAGATCGAGTCCGACCTCTCGGGAGAGCTCGTCGCGATCTATGTCGAGAACGGCCAGCCCGTCCAATACGGCGACAAGCTGTTCGCGATCCGGGAGTCCTAGACCCGAGCTTGGAGGGATGCCTCCGTCCCGCCTTCCCGTCATGTTCAAGAAAGTCCTCATCGCCAATCGTGGAGAGATTGCGCTCCGCATCATTTCCGCGTGTAAGGAGCTCGCCGTCCCCACGGTGGCCGTCTACTCTGATGTCGATGCGCATTCGCTTCACGTACGTTTCGCGGACGAGGCGGTTTGTATCGGTCCCGCCAAGAGTGCAGAAAGCTATCTCAACATCCCAAGCGTGCTTTCCGCAGCCGAGATCACGGGCGCCGATGCGGTTCACCCCGGCTACGGCTTTCTCGCCGAGAACGCGCATTTCGCTGAAGTCGCGGAAGCTTGTCGCGTGCGCTTCATCGGGCCCCCGCCGCGCGCGATCCGTTTGATGGGGGACAAAGCGCTCGCCCGGGCCACGATGATGAAAGCCAAAGTGCCCGTGCTGCCGGGGTCGACATCTGCTCTCGAAGGCGTCGACGAAGCCGTCGAGACCGCGCAGAAAATAGGGTTTCCGGTAATGCTGAAAGCGGCTTCCGGTGGCGGTGGCAAGGGCCTGCGCGTCGTCGAGAACGAAAACGATATCGGGAAAGCCTTCCTGGCGGCTCAAAAAGAAGCCGAGGCAGCTTTTGGCGCCAATGAGATATATGTCGAGAAGTTCTTGCCGAGCCCGCGTCACATCGAGATTCAGATCATGGCTGACAAGCACGGCACGACGGTGCATCTCGGTGAGCGCGAGTGCTCTATCCAGAGGCGCCATCAAAAGATTCTCGAAGAAGCGCCGTCGGCCGCGGTCTCCGAGCGGCTTCGGGAGAAGATGGGCCGTGTCGCCGTTTCTGCCGCGATAGCCGTCGGCTACCACGGCGCGGGAACGGTAGAGTTCCTGCTCGACGAGGATGACCGGTTCTATTTCATGGAGATGAACACGCGAATCCAGGTCGAGCATGCCGTCACCGAGATGGTCACCGGGATGGATTTGGTCAAGGATCAGATCCGGGTTGCGGCGGGTGAAGAGCTCGGTTATCGCCAAAAGGACATCGACGTTCGAGGGGCCAGCATCGAGTGCCGCATCAACGCGGAGGATCCGGTCACGTTTATGCCGTCTCCAGGCACCATCCACGTATTCCACGTCCCGGGTGGTCCCGGCGTACGTGTCGATACGGCCGCGCACGCGGAGTGCGAGGTGCAGCCCCACTACGATTCGCTGATTGCCAAGCTCGTTGTGCAGGGGCGCGACCGTGAGGAAGCGATCGAGCGCATGAAGCGTTGCCTGCAATTGACGGTTATCGAAGGCGTCAAGACGACGATCCCGCTCCACCTGCGGATCCTCGATGACGCTGACTTTCGCGCGGGCCGCTATACCACCCGTTTTCTCGAACGTTTTGCGTAGCAAGGTGCCATTCTCGCTGCTCTATCCCATCTTGGATGCGGGGCCTTCTGGACCATCTGGCTATGCAACGAAGACGTCGTTTTGCGACGCGATTGCCTCGCTAGGGAAAGCCGGGTGCCGCCTCGTCCAACTGCGAGCGAAAGAGCTGAGCGCGGGAGAGTTCTTGGCCTGGGCGAAAGCGGGCGTTACCGCTGCGCGGCGTCACGGTGTGGGCCTGATAGTGAACGATCGTGCCGACGTGGCGCTCTTATCGGGGGCTTCAGGCGTGCATGTCGGCCAAACCGATATCTCTGTTGCGGCGGTCCGCCGCGTCGTTGGAAACGAGGCCATCGTTGGGCTGTCGACGCATTCACTCGAACAAGCGAAAGAAGCGGAGGCGAAGGCGGTGGACTATGTGGCGATCGGCCCGGTGTTCGCGACGAAGACCAAGTCGGACCCCGTTTATGCTGGGCCTCTCGGCGTTTCAGCTGTCCGCGAAGTGCGTCTTGCGGTCCAAAAGCCGCTGGTCGCCATAGGCGGTATAACGATCGAGCGAGCCCGAGAGCTCATCGACCTGGGCGTCGACGGCGTTGCAGTGATCTCGGGTTTGAGGGAGCGTGACAGAAGCCTCGAAGAGCAGGCGCGGCGCTGGCTCGCGATCGAGGCCAATCAACGGAGATGGGAGGTATCGTGACGGCAAGATTGTTGGATGGAAAACGGGTAGCCCAAGAGATACAAGGCGAGGTCAAAGACGCCGCCAAACCGCTTATCGAAAAGGGTATCACTCCCGGTTTGGCGGCGGTGCTCGTTGGCGTCAATGCGGCATCAAAGCTCTACGTGAACAGCAAGACGAAAGCGTGCCAAGAAGCCGGGCTTTTCTCAGAGGCCGTGCTGCTTCCGACGGAGACGACGCGCGAGGAGCTTGCCAAAAAGCTCGATGAGCTCAACGGGCGCGACGATATCGACGGGATTTTGTTGCAGCTTCCACTGCCCGATCATCTCGACTCGACGGAGTTTCTCGATCGCATCCACCCCTCGAAGGACGTAGACGGGTTTCATCCCGAGAGTGTGGGCAAGCTCGTCCAGAAACGTCCCGGCCCGCGGCCGTGCACGCCGGCGGGCGTGATGGAGCTTCTTCGCCGAGAGAATATCGAGATATCGGGCAAACGCGCCGTCATCGTCGGCAGGAGCGACATCGTCGGAAAGCCGATGGCGATGTTGCTGACCCACGCGAATGCGACGGTCACCGTATGCCATTCCCGGACAAAGGACCTTCCCAGTGTCACGCGCGAGGGAGAGATCCTCGTTGCGGCGATGGGTCGTGCAGCGATCATCCGCAAGGAGTTCATCGGACCCGGCGCCGTCGTCATCGATGTCGGCATGAACCGCGCCGAGACGGCCGAGCAGGTCAAGGACTTTTTTGGCGACGACGAAAAACGGATGGCGACGTTCGAGAGAAGAGGTTCGACCCTCGTGGGCGACGTCCATCCCAAAGATGCTATGGAAATCGCCTCTGCCATAACGCCCGTCCCTGGGGGGGTGGGCCCTCTGACGATCGCCATGTTGCTCAAGAACACACTCGAGCTCTGCGAAGCTCGGCGCGGTTGAGCCCGTCGAGAAACTCGCTAACGTCGAGACCGTGCTCGCAATCGGATTGACAGGCGGGATAGCGAGCGGCAAATCCGTCATTCGCCGCCGTATGGAGGAGCGTGGTGTCGAAACGTTCGACGCCGACGGTGTCGTCCACGATCTTTTCGCCTCCCAAAACGCGGTGACCGAATCCGTCAAAGCCCGCTTCGGCGCCGACATCGTGACTGAAGAGGGGTGCGTCGACCGCAAAACCCTGGGCGCCATCGTCTTCAAAGACGAAAAAGCCCGAAAAGACCTCGAAGCTCTCGTCCACCCAGCCGTCAAAGAAGCAATCGAAACGTTCCTGAAGAATTCGAGAAAAAAGGGCGCGTCCCTAGCTGTCGTCGACGCCGCCCTGATGTATGAGACCGGCTCCTACGAACGCTACGACCTAATCGTGGTCGC
This sequence comes from Acidobacteriota bacterium, assembly GCA_004356105.1. Taxonomy (GTDB): domain Bacteria; phylum Acidobacteriota; class Vicinamibacteria; order Marinacidobacterales; family SMYC01; genus SMYC01. The sequence continues at coordinate 5,740 of SMYC01000082.1, forward strand.
CCACTGCCCAAGCGCCCTACAAAAAAAAAGGCTGATGCAAAGAGACCACCTGAGCTCCGAGGAAGCCGAAAAAAGAATCGCGGCCCAGCTGCCAATCGAAGAAAAAAGGCAACGAGCCGACCACGTCATCGACACAAGCACCACAATCGCCGAAACGTTGAAACGAACCGACGAGGTCCTAAAGGATCTCCTGGCGAAAGCCAGGCCACCAGATAGCCGGTAGCCGATAGCCAACACCGAATCACGGATCACGGTTCAACTAATTCCACCCGCTCTTCCACGAACGTATCCCATTCCTGACAATGCGGACACCGCCACAGGATCCCGTTCGCGCGATAGTTGCACTTGATACACACGTATGGATCGAGAAAGTAGGCGGAGCGGGAGACCTCTTCTAGATAGCTCGATATCCAATCGCTGCGCTCGCTGCTTTCCGCGATCGACTTCCACACTTCCAGGTGGACGGCGAGCGCATGCGGATTGGCGCGGACGGCTTGAAGCTCGAGCTTGAAGGCTTCGTCGTGCGCTCCGGCTGCGGCTCGGAGCCGAGCCAGCGCCAGATGCGCGTGCGAGTCCTTGTCGTCGCGATCGATAACGAGCTGATAGAGCTCCTCCATGTTGCCCGAACGGTCGAGCTTTTCCCGGACCCGCTCGAGCCGGTCGAAGACGAGATAGGCGAAGCGTGGATGTTCGGTTGCGAGGGAGAGCCAGCGGGCCTCGGCTTGTTCGAGCTGTCCCTGTTCTTCGAGCATGTCGCCGTAATGGATGTAAGGAGGAGGGAGTCGAGGCTCGGTGCGAATGGCGTCGTCGAAGCAGCGCGCCGCGCGCGCGCCGGCTTCAGCCTGCCACGCGGCTTGGCCGATTTGGTCAAAAAGAAACGCTCGGAGCGTGGAGTCGGATTCGCCGGTGGCTCCGCTGAGCTTTTCTTCCATCCTCAACGCCTGCTCCCAGTCGTGCTCCTCTTCGTAGATCTTGACAAGGTTTTTTAGGGCGTAAGCGTTTTTCGGTTCGAGCTCGACCACCTTCTGGAGAGTATCCATCGCTCGGTTGCGGAGGCCGGCTTTCTTGAAATCCATGCCGAGGCACAAAAGGCCGTGTGCCCGCTCGCTCGGAGAGATGCCCGGCCGGTGCAGAATGCTCTGGTGGATTTGAATGGCTCGCTCGATCTGGCCTTTCTCGCGGAGCAGATTCCCGAGAATCAGATAAATCTCGATGGCCTCCGTGTTCTCCCGGGCGGCGAGGGTGAGCTCGGAAACAGCGCGATCGATTTGGCGCGATGCGAGAAAATCGAGACCCAAAATATAGTGGATCGAAGCCGGTCCGCTCCGCCGTCGCTCGGATCGGTTCCACCAGAGTCCTCCAGACCAGAAACGTCCGATCGCGATGCCGGCCACGAGCGCCACGAGGATGACGAGGAGGGGCTGCTCCCCGACATTCATCAGGGACCGTCCGTGCTTCCGGGATCGGGGCTATCGGGTAACGCCGTCGATAGGTCGACGTCCGACAGCGGAAGCTTCCGAAGCTCCGCGAGCTCGCTTTCGAGTCTTTCGATCTTCCTGCGATGATCGCGTACGCGCCCGCGAAGTCGAAACTGATTGGGAATGGACAAGATGAACGAGAAAAGAAAACCGATGACTAGAGCGCCGACGAGCGCCGCGGACAGAGGGAGCTCAAAAGTTCGAAAATAGTCGGTGAAATAGATGACGACCCTCTGATCGAAGTTGGACCAGATAAAAATGGCGAGCGTGGCCCCGGTGAGGAGCAACGCGAAGACGAGTGCATAGACGAAGATGGTTCGGATGATGCCCATGGTCTACCTCAAGTAACCCTGAACGAGCTCTTCGAGCCGCTCTTGACTCATGAGGATGAGCTCGATGAGCTCGCGCACGGCGCCATGACCACCGCGAGCTTGCGTCACATAGTCTACACGGGATCGGACCTCGAGGGGCGCGTCCGCCACCGTGGCGGACAGGCCTACCCGGGAGAGCACGACGAGGTCCGGGAGATCGTCGCCCATATAGGCGATATCCGGAAGCGAGAGCGATTCCTGGCTCAACGCTTCATGGAGCGCTTCGAGCTTGTCCGAAACGCCAAGGCGCACGAACGGAATCGAAAGCTCATGCGCCCGCGCTTCGACGATTCTCGAGGAGCGGCCCGAGATGAGACCGAGCTTGATCCCGGCTTTTCTGGCGAGAACGAGCCCGATGCCGTCGCGGGAGTGGAAGCGTTTCGTCTCGTCCCCGGCGGCGCTGCCGGGGACGAAAGTCCCGTCGGTGAGGACGCCGTCGACATCTAGAAGGAGCATCTTGACGCCACGAGCCTTCTCGCGAACGGCATCATCCATGAATACCGCCGGTCAAAAATACTGCCCCATTCGCCAGAGATCGTGCAGGTGTAAGGCTCCGATGAGCTTGCCGTTCTCGTCGGGTACCAGGATGACGGTGATCTTTTTCTGCTCCATCAACGAGAGCGCGGCGGTGGCGGCCTCTTGCGGATCGACGGTGACGGGAGTTCCGGTCATGCACTGAGAGGCGAGTTTATCGACGAGCCGGTCGTCCTTTTCGAGCTGACGCCTCAAATCGCCGTCGGAGATGACGCCGAGAAGCTTGCCCTCGCCATCGACGACGCTCGTGATGCCGAGTCCTTTGCGGGACATCTCGTAGATGACATCTCGCATTAGCGTTTCGGCTCGAACCCGCGGGACTTCGTCACCCGAATGCATGACATCGGCGACGCGAAGAAGCTTGAAACCGAGCTGACCCCGGGGATGGAGCTCTCTGAAATCATCCTCGGTGAAGCCTTTGCGCTCGAGGACCGCCATGGCGAGCGCGTCGCCAAGCGCGAGCGATACCGTCGTGCTCGCGGTGGGGGCGAGTTGCAAGGGGCAGGCTTCTTCCGCGACGGAGACATCGAGCACGACATCTGCGACCTCGGCGAGGGGCGATGCCGTGTCACCGAGAAACGCGATGAGCGGCGCCCCTAGCCGCTTGATGGGCTCGACGAGTTGGAGCAGCTCCCGCGTCTTTCCGCTATTCGAGATCGCTAGGACCACGTCTCCGGAAACCACCATCCCGAGGTCGCCGTGGACCGCCTCCGCGGGATTCAAATAGAGTGACGGAGTTCCCGTGCTGTTGAGCGTGGCCGCGATCTTTCGGCAGACAATTCCGGATTTACCCATGCCGGTGACGACGACGCGGCCGCCGCAATCATGAACGAGAGCGACCGCCTGATCGAAGCGATCGTCGAGCCGCTCGCTCAGAGCGAGGATGGCGTCGGCCTCCACTTGGAGGACGCGGCGCGCTAGAGAAAGGGTCACGGCACGCCACTCATATCGAGTGCGCGCTCGATCGCGACGAGGCGTCCGAGAATCTCCGCGAGAGCTTCGAGCGGGCAGCTGTTCGGACCGTCGGACTTGGCGTGCTCTGGACGATCGTGGACTTCCATGAAGATGGCGTCGACGCCGCAGGCGACCCCGGCCGCGGCGAGGTCGCGAATGTAGCGCGACTGGCCGCCCGAAGACTTCCCGGCGCCACCGGGAAGCTGCAAGCTGTGGGTGACGTCAAAAACGAGCGGGGTGCCGCTCTCACGCATGATGGGGAACCCGCGCATGTCCACGACAAGGTTGTTGTAGCCGAAGGTCGTGCCTCGCTCGGTGACGAGAACGTTCGGATTACCCGTGCTCTTGGCTTTTTCCGCCGCGTGTGCAATATCCCAAGGCGCCAGAAACTGCCCTTTCTTGATATTGACGGCCTTGCCGGTAGCAGCGGCGTCGAGCAGAAGATCTGTTTGCCGACACAAGAAAGCGGGGATCTGCAACAGATCGCAAGCCTCTCCTATGGGTCCGGCTTGCTCACGCTCGTGCACGTCGGTCGTGACCGGTATCCCGACGCGCTCGCGCACGCCCTTCAAGATCTCGAGCCCGTGCGTAAGGCCTGGTCCGCGAAAACCGTCGATCGCGGTGCGATTGGCTTTGTCGAAGGAGGCCTTGAAGATGTAGGGGATCCCGAGAGGTTCGCAAATGGCCTTGATCTGCTCGGCCATGAAGAACGGGTGCTCGTCGTTCTCGATGACGCAGGGGCCGGCGATGAGCGCGAAGCGTCGCCCGCCGCCAATTTCGACGGAGCCGACGTGAACGGTCTCAGTAACTATTGGATGCGGCATTCAGCATTTCGGCATTCACCGGTGTCCGATGACGGAAGATTCCGCGCTCACCGGCGCGCGCTCGCCATTTTTGTGCCGCCACGACGCCCCAATGAACGCCTTGAATAGCGGGTGGGCGGCGAGTGGACGAGATTTGAACTCGGGATGAAACTGTACAGCGAGAAACCAGGGATGGTCGGGGATCTCTGCGATCTCGACGAACTTCCCATCGGGCGTCCGGCCGGAGAATTTCAAGCCAGCGTCCGAGAGTACTTTCTCGAACTCTTGATTGAACTCGTAGCGGTGCCGATGACGCTCGGAAATCGCTTCGGCTCCGTAGACCTTGCGCGCCAAAGAGCCCTCGGTGAGCTCGCACCGATAGGCGCCGAGACGCATCGTGCCGCCCATCTCTTCTACGTCCACGAGATCTCTAAGCTTCAAGATGACTTTCTGAGGTGACTCGGGATGGCTTTCGGTCGAGCTCGCCTCGGTCAAATGGCACACCGAGCGCGCATATTCCACCACCGCCCATTGAAACCCGTAACATATCCCGAAATAGGGGATCCGCTCCCGACGAGCCCAACCGGCTGCCGCGGCCATTCCTTCCGTGCCTCGAGGACCGAAACCGCCCGGCACGAGAACGCCGTCTACTCCCTCGAGAGGGGAGAGGTCGCCGTTCTCGAGGTCCTCGGCTTCGACCCATCGAAGTTGTGCATGCAGCTTTTGGGCGACGGCGCCATGGGTGAGCGCCTCGTTGAGACTCTTATAGGCCTCGCGCAGGCTCACATATTTGCCGACGACCGCGATCGTCACTTCGCCCGCTGGATTCTTGACGCGGTGAACGAGCTCTTCCCACTCGGCCAGGTCTTTTTCCCGAGCGGGAAGATCCATCATGTCGAGGATGATGCGGTCGAGCCCTTCTTCCGCGAACACGAGCGGAAGCTCGTAAATCGAGTCGACGTCTTTGGCCGTGATGACGGCTTTCTCGTCGACGTTCGTGAAGAGGGAAATCTTGGACTTCAAGTCGCGAGAAAGCGGTTTTTCGGTGCGGCACAAGAGAACGTCGGGTTGGATACCGATCGCGCGCAGCTCTCGAACGCTGTGTTGCGTGGGTTTGGTCTTGAGCTCACCGGCGGCGGCGATGTACGGCACGAGTGTCAGGTGAACGAACACCGCACCGTTGCGACCCACGTCCATGCGGAACTGACGTACGGCTTCGAGGAAGGGCAAGCTCTCGATGTCACCGACGGTGCCGCCGATCTCGACGATGACGATGTCGGCGCCCTCGGCGACGGGCTCGAGCCTGGCTTTGATCTCGTTCGTGATGTGGGGAATGACCTGGACCGTGCCGCCGAGATAGTCACCGCGGCGTTCTTTGGCAATAACGGACTCGTAAATCTGGCCTGTCGTGACGTTCGACGTTCGCCCGAGCTTGACGCTCGTGAACCGCTCGTAATGCCCGAGGTCCATGTCGGTCTCGGCGCCGTCATCGGTGACGAAGACTTCTCCGTGCTGGTAAGGGCTCATCGTACCCGGGTCGACGTTGATGTAGGGGTCGAACTTCAGAAACGAGACCCGGTAGCCGTGGGCCTCGAGGAGTCGGCCGATCGAAGCCGAAGCCAATCCTTTCCCCAGCGACGACACGACGCCTCCGGTGACGAAAATGAACTTGGCCTTGGGTGGCGTCATGGAATCGCGTGCTCCTTACACTGTGCTGTTCGCGTTTTTGTTCTCACTCAGAAAATAGCGGACGTTCTCGAGATCGGCTTCCGTGTCCACAGCCATACTGTCATAAGACGTGCTCTTCAAGCGGATCGGGATCCCGTTTTCGAGCGCGCGCAGCTGCTCGAGACGCTCGGCCTTTTCGAGCGGGCTTCTAGCTAAGCGCGTGAGCTTCATGAGCACGTCCTTCGGGTAGACATAGAGGCCGATGTGCTTGAACGGTTTCTGGACGAGTCGGCCCTCTCGGTCATCCCAGGTCGACGGGATGGGCGAGCGAGAAAAATATAGCGCGAAGCCGCGGCTGTCGCTGACGACCTTGACAACGTTCGGGTCGAGCCACGTCTTGCGCTCGGAAATCTCGTTTTGCAACGTGACGATGGCGCTCGGCGTTTCTTGCGCGAGCCCGACCGCGGCGTCGATGGCAGCGGGGTCGATGAGGGGCTCGTCCCCTTGAACGTTTACGATGAGCTCGACGTCGAGCTCCTGGACCGCCTCGGCAATGCGGTCGCTTCCACTCTCGTGCTCGGACGATGTCATGACGACCTCGCCCCCGAAGGCGGTAACCGTGTCCTGGATGCGCTCGTCATCGGTTGCCACGAGAACACGGTCAACTCGGCTTGCTTGCGAGGCGCGCTCATAGACTCGCTCCACCATCGTTTTGCCGTGGAGATCTTTGAGAGCTTTTCCGGGGAGACGCTTAGATTGGAAGCGGGCAGGAATGACCGCGATTGTCCGCATTCAGTCGTGCGTCCCCATAAGAACGGTACGGGAGAGGATAGTGCGTGTTGGGACGGGTGTCAAATTGTCCGTGATTCGGGTCAGTTGCTTGCTACCTGCTACCCGTTACCTGGGCGCAGGCGTGAACGTAGGCTCGGGTAAGCCGCTAGCCGAATGCCGATGGCGACACGAAACGCAGATATCAACAGCTGATAAAGTAGGAAGCGTGCGTGGTTGTCTCATCTTTGCAGTAACCGTTCTTCTCGCGACGTCGGTGCTGGGGCAGGGGCGGGTGTTTCATCTTGGGGCTCGGGCGGCTGCGATGGGAGGGGCGTTTACCGGGGTTGCGGACGATGCTACGGCGTTTTATTGGAATCCGGCGGGCATCGCTTTTGGGCGCTTGGTCTCGGCGGGTTTTTATCGTGGGCGAGACGAGATGGATCGGAGCGGGCTGCGGCTCGAAGCTCGGGCGGCAGGGTTGTCCCTCGGCAGTACGTTTATGGGGGTTGCTTTCACTCAGTTTCGTCAGACTTCTGCGGGTGAGCGCCTCGATACGTTCGACGTGGCTGTGTCTATTCTTCAGTCGCTTCCCTTGGACGATCTCGTGATTGCTGGAAATGTGCACTATATTCGTGGTGAACTCTTGGCGGACGAAGAGGCGGCAGGGGTCTCGAGCGATTCTTGGGACGTCGATTTAGGCGTCATGTACGAACCGAACGACGTCGTGCGTGCGGGGCTCATGGTCCGGCAAATTCGCGGAGCGCGCTTCCGTACAGCCGTCGAGGGCGAGACCCGGAAGCTTCCGACACTTGCCCGAGCGGGCGTGTCCTTTCGGCTGCCCCGCGACGTCCTCGTTGCCTTCGACGTGGACCTTTCGCGACAATCCTATGAGGCTTATGAGGCTGATGAGGCGCACCAGGTCCGTCAGGGCGTTTTGGACGACACCTGGCGCGAGATCTCGGTCGGGTTCGAGAAATCGTTCCTGGACAAGCGTCTTTCCCTACGGGGAGGACTAGTTTCGTCGGAGCTCGGGTCTCGCCCCGCATTTTCCGTCGGTGGCGGGGCTCAGGTCTGGGTGCTCGAGCTCGAGGCAGCCTATTCGGGGTCTAGCGCGGGACGCGGTGAAGCGTTCTGGCTCGGGGTCACTCTCCGGTGAGGCCCCCGATCTCCTTGTACCCCTTGACACTATAGGGGGGCGTCAGTTACCTTTATCTATCTCAGTAATCTGCTTAGAACAGAATCACTTAGTCCGTCCTGACGTGACAGCCCGCGGAGTCCCTGGATGCCTATAAAGCTCGGCGAGCTGCTGGTGAAAGAGAACCTCATCACCCCACAGCAGCTCCAAGAAGCACTGCAATATCAGAAACAGCACGGCGGAAAGCTCGGGTATAACCTGGTCAAACTAGGTTTCGTCAAGGACGAAGAGATCACCCAGCTTCTCTCGCGCCAATACGGCGTCCCTTCAATCAACCTGGCTCGATTCGAGATCGATCCGTCCGTCATCAAGCTCGTTCCCGCTGAAACGGCGCAGAAATACCAGATCATCCCGCTTTCGCGCGCGGGAGCGAATCTTACGATCGCGATGGTCGACCCGACCAACGTCTTCGCCATGGACGACATCAAGTTCATGACCGGCTACAATGTCGAGCCCGTGGTTGCCTCGGAAACGGCGATCATGGAGTCGATCGAGAAATATTACGGCTCCGTCCACTCTCTTCAGATCAAAGAAGAGATGGACAAGCTCGTCGAGACGGACGAGTTCGGCGACGATGTGGAAGTGCTCGAGGAAGGCGACGAGATCGATCTGCAAGAGCTCGAAAGATCGTCCGAGGAAGCCCCGGTCGTCAAGCTCTGTAACTTGATTCTGACCGACGCGCTCCGCCGGGGTGCGAGCGATATTCACATCGAGCCGTACGAAAGAGAGTTCCGCGTCCGGTTCCGCATCGACGGCGTGCTCTACGTCGTCATGAACCCGCCGATGAAGCTTCGCGACGCGATGATCTCGCGCTTGAAGATCATGGCGAAGCTGGACATCTCGGAAAAGCGGCTGCCGCAGGACGGTCGTATCAAGATCCGCATGAACAACCAGGGAAAAATGCGCGAGCTCGACTATCGTGTCTCGACGCTTCCGACGCTCTGGGGTGAGAAAGTCGTGCTGCGGTTGCTCGACAAAGAGAACCTCATGCTCGACATGACCAAGCTCGGCTTCGAAGTCGAATCGCTGAAATATTTCGAAGAAGCGATCTTCAAGCCGTGGGGCATGGTTCTCGTGACGGGGCCGACGGGTAGCGGCAAGACGAATACACTCTACTCGGCTATTAGCCAGCTGAACACGACCGAGACCAACATCATGACGGCGGAGGATCCGGTTGAGTTCAACCTTACTGGCATCAATCAGGTCCAGATGAAAGAGTCCATCGGGCTCAATTTTGCCGCGGCACTGCGCTCTTTTCTGCGACAAGACCCAAACATCGTTCTCGTGGGAGAGATTCGAGACTTCGAGACGGCGGAAATCGCAGTCAAAGCCTCCCTGACAGGCCATTTGGTCTTGTCGACGCTCCACACGAACGACGCGCCGTCGACGATCAACCGTCTCATGAATATGGGAATCGAGCCGTTCCTCGTTGCGACCTCCGTGCACCTGATCGTTGCTCAGCGTCTCGTTCGGCGCATCTGCAAAGAGTGCACGGCCCCGATGGAGGTCCCTGCCCACGCACTCATCGATGCCGGTTTCACACCGGAAGAGGCGAAAAACATTCAGCCGCAGAAAGGCCGCGGTTGCGGCACCTGCAACAACACGGGCTACAAAGGGCGGGTCGGCCTCTACGAAGTCTTTCGGCTCACGGATGAGGTGCGACAGCTCGTTCTCGAAGGCGCCTCCTCAATCGAGTTGAAAGCGCGTGCCGTGGAAGACGGAATGATTTCGCTCCGTTACAGCGGACTCAAAAAGGTCCAACTCGGCATGACGACGATGGAAGAGGTCGTTCGTGAAACGGTCCTGTAGCCTGGAGCCGAAAGCCTTTGGAATGAGGAATCGAAATGGCGGTTAGCCTCCATCAGCTCTTGAAGACGATGCTCGAAATGGGCGGGTCGGACTTGCATGTCACCAATAACTCGCCGCCGCAGATTCGCGTGGACGGCAAGTTACGGCCGCTCGATATGCCGCCTCTGACGACGACAGAGACGAAGCAGCTCTCCTATAGCGTTCTGACCGACAATCAGAAGCACCGTTTCGAGGAGGACCTCGAGCTCGATTTTTCCTTCGGCATCAAGAAGCTCGCGCGTTTTCGCGCCAACGTCTTCATGCAGCGTGGTGCCGTCGCGGCCGTCTACCGAACGATTCCCTATGAGATCAAAGGGTTCAAAGAGCTCGGGCTTCCTCCGGTTGTGGCTCAGATTTGCGAAAAGCCGCGCGGCCTCGTGCTCGTCACCGGACCGACGGGCAGCGGCAAGTCCACGACGCTTGCGGCCATGCTCGACAAGGTCAACAAAGAGCGCTCGGAGCACATCATCACCATCGAGGATCCGATCGAGTATCTCCACAATCATCAGAAGTGCTTGGTGAACCAACGGGAGATTCACTCGGATACCCACAGTTTCTCGAACGCGCTTCGCGCCGCATTGCGTGAAGATCCCGACGTCGTGCTCATCGGTGAGATGCGCGACCTCGAGACTATCGAAGCGGCGCTTCGTATCGCGGAGACGGGCCATTTGACCTTCGCGACGCTCCACACGAACTCGGCGGCCCAGACGATCAACCGCATCGTTGACGTCTTTCCTGCCCATCAGCAGTCTCAGATTCGGGCCCAGCTCTCCTTTGTGCTCGAAGGGATCATGTGCCAGACGCTCTTGCCCAGAGCGAGCGGCTCGGGCCGCGTCATGGCGATGGAGATTCTCGTCCCCACCTCCGCTATTCGGAACCTCATTCGTGAGGACAAGATCCATCAGATCTATTCCAGCATGCAGACGGGCCAGGAGAAGCACGGCATGCAGACGTTCAATCAATCGCTCGCGACGCTCTATTTCAAGAAGCAAATCACGCTTCAGTACGCGCTCGCGCAGTCATCGAATCCGGACGAGCTTCAGGACATGGTCAATCGTGGCACCGGCCTGAGCCAGGGGACTCGACCGCAGGCTCCGGCCGGCGGTCGGGCGGGGATGGTGCGGCGCTGACATGCTGACATCACCCAAATCGGAAATCGGACATAATCGCTAAACTCCACAACACGATGCCGCGAAGCCGCGAATTGGGAAGCAGGAGGTAACAGCATGCCGGCCTATGTGTTCAAAGGCAAGACCCGCGCAGGTGCCGCGACTTCGGGAGAACGCTCGGCGGATTCCAAGGATGCGGTGATCGCGATGCTCCGACGAGAACAGATTCTCGTCACCAGCGTCAAGGAAAAGGGCAAGGAGATAGCTCTTCCGAAATTCGGCGGGGGCATCACTAGCAAGGACGTCGCCATTTTCACACGACAGTTCTCGGTCATGATCGATGCGGGCTTGCCTCTCGTCCAGTGTCTCGAGATTCTCGGCAATCAGCAAGACAAACCCGGTTTCCAGAAGGTGCTCTTGACGATACGTCAGGATGTCGAAGGCGGCTCGTCCCTGGCCGACGCGATGAAGAAGCACAAGAAGGTTTTCGACGATCTGTTCACTAACATGATCGCCGCCGGTGAGGCCGGCGGTATCTTGGATACGATTCTGAAGCGCCTTTCGACCTATATCGAAAAGTCCGTCAAGCTCAAATCGCAGGTCAAGTCGGCGCTCATCTACCCGATTGCTGTCGTCTCCATCGCGGGGCTGGTCGTCGGGGTCATCCTGTGGAAAGTCATCCCGACCTTCGCCGCCTTGTTCGCGGGGCTCGGTGCGCAGTTGCCGCTTCCGACTCGGATTATCATCGGGCTTTCGAACTGGACCGTGCGGTTGATGATTCCGGGAATCTGCGCAGGGTTCGGAGTGAGTTACGGGTTGAAGCGCTACTACGAAACTCATAGGGGACGGCGCGTGATCGATGGGATTGTTCTCAAGACGCCGGTGCTCGGAATGATCCTGCGGAAGATCGCGGTTGCGCGCTTTTGTCGTACCCTCGCGACGCTCATCTCGAGTGGTGTTCCCATTCTGGACGGGCTCGAAATCACCGCGCTTACGTCAGGAAATGCAATCGTCGAGGACGCGATCATGGAGACGCGAAAAAGCGTCGAAGGTGGTCAGTCGCTTGCCGGGCCGCTCAAGCAAACCGACGTTTTTCCACCGATGGTCGTTCAGATGATCGCCGTCGGTGAACAGACCGGCGCTCTCGACAACATGCTTTCCAAGATCGCGGATTTCTACGAGGATGAAGTCGACACCGCCGTGGCCAACTTGATGACCTTGATGGAGCCGATTCTGATTCTCTTTCTCGGAACCGTGGTCGGTGGCATCGTGGTCTCGATGTACTTGCCCATCTTCGACCTGATCAACCAAATATAAGCTGAGCTCGAGAACGCGAGCTCAGGGGAGGGCACCACATGCCCTCCCCGTTATCGTTTACCATGTACTAGAGGCGGGATGCCGGACCGAATGCCGCCTGGCCCATGATTTCTCAAAAAACGGCGAAAGCTGATCGAACGATCGCCGACACGGCGCTCGTGTGGATGATGTTCTTGCGTGTCGTTGTCGTGACGGCGCTCATGGGCTCGGCGGTCATCGCGGAAGTCATCCGCAAACCTGGGGGAGCGTCGGACCCGCTCTACTCACTCATCGCGCTCACCTATCTGCTCACGCTCGTCTACGCGCTCGCGTGGCCCTTCACCGCGAACTATCGGAAGCAGCTCGCCTACGTTCAGATCCTGTGCGATCTGCTCATGGTGACGGGGATCGTATACTCGACGGGCGGCACTGACAGCAATTTCTCCTCGGTTTACTTCATCGTCATCATTGCCGCGAGTATCATACTTTTTCGCCGAGGCGGTTTTGTGGCGGCGAGCGCGGCCTCGGTGCTCTATGGCTCACTCATTCAGGGGATCTATCTCGGCGCGATTCCGCCATACGCCCTCGGCGCTACATCCCCCGTCGTCATGCCCTCTCAGGTCGTAGCCTACACGATCTTCTTGAACGTCTTCGGTTTTTACGCGGTCGCGTTTCTCACGAGCTATCTTTCCGAGAATCTTCGTCTCACCGGGCGCAAATTGGAAGAGGCTTCCGATTTCCTCGCGGATCTCCAAGTATTCAACCAGACGATCATCGACTCCATCACGTCGGGACTCATGACGACGGATTTCGACGGCAAGATCAATTTCTTCAACAGTGCTGCCAGCACGATCTTCGCGTGCAGCCCCGAGGAGGCGGTAGGCAAGAACGTAAGGGAGTTGTTGGCGGAGGAGGACGATTTTCTCGATCGCGCCAAAGAAAACCTCGGCGACGGGCGACGTTTCCTTCGCCTCGAAGGCAGTTATCTCAATGCTCGAGGCGATGAAATCTATCTTGGCATGAGCCTCTCCTACTTGCTCTACAAGGGTGAAACCTTGAGCGGCTTCCTCTTCACGTTCCAGGATCTGACGGAGATCAGGCGTCTCGAACGCGAGGTTCGGTTGAAGGAGAACCTTGCGACCATGGGCGAGATGGCCGCCGGGATGGCGCATGAGATTCGTAACCCGCTAGCCTCGATCAGTGGCTCGGTGCAGGTTCTCCGAGAGGCGGAATCTCTCAACACACAGCAGAAGCGCTTGATGGAAATCATCGTGCGAGAGTCAGAACGGCTGTCGGAAACGCTCACGGAGTTTCTCGCCTATGCGCGTCCGCCGCGTTTCGAGCCCGGACTCATCGATTTGTGCCCTGTCGTTGAAGAGACGGCGTCACTGCTCGAGCACAGCGCCGAAGTCCTGCCGGAGCACGAGATTGTGGTCGAGACGCCGCCCGAGCCTCTAGAAGTCTATGCCGATCCGAACCAGATGAAGCAAATCACATGGAATCTTGCGCGCAACGCTCTACAAGCCATGCCGCATGGTGGCCGGCTCGTTATGTCGCTTTCGCGAAACGGCTCCGGTGAAATCGTCATGAAGTTCCTCGACGAGGGCGTTGGGATGACGGATTCTGAAGTGCAAAAAGTGTTTCAACCGTTCTCGGGGAGCTTCGAGAGAGGGAGCGGTATCGGTCTCGCGATCGTCTACCGAATCGTGAAGGACTACAATGGTTTCATAGAAGTTGACACTGTCGCTTCGAAAGGCACCGAAATTTCCGTGCGCTTTCCAACGGATCGGAGGAACGTCGGTTGAGCCGCATTCTTGTCGTTGACGACGAAGAGTCCATGCGCCAGCTTCTCGAGATAGCACTCGGGAAAGACGGGCATCGCATCACTTTGGCCGATTCTGGCAAGGCAGCGACGAAGCTCATCGATGAGAATTCGTTCGACCTCGTGATTTCCGATATCAAAATGCCGGACATGAGCGGGGTCGAGGTTTTGCGCCACGTGAAGGAGACGGAGCCGAGCACACCGGTCATCATGGTGACGGCCTATGCGTCGGCGGAAACCGCGGTCGAGGCCCTTCGTCTCGGGGCCTACGACTACCTCACCAAACCGTTCAAAGTCGACGAGCTCAAGGCCAATATTCGAAATGCTCTCGAGAAAAAGGAGCTCAAAGAAGAGGTGTTTCATCTGAAGCGAGAGCTTCGGCACAAACATGGACTCGATAACATGCTCGGCCGCTCGGCGAAGATGGTCGAGCTATTCGAGCATATTCAATTTGTTGCCGTCACGAACAGCACCGTCTTGATCACCGGGGATAGCGGAACGGGGAAGGAGCTCGTCGCGCGCGCTCTCCACGTCGGCAGTCCCCGCGCGTCGGAGGCTTTTGTGTCCATCAACTGTGGTGCGATTACGGAGACTTTGCTCGAAAGCGAGCTGTTCGGGCACATGAAGGGTTCATTCACAGGAGCGATTACCACTCACAAAGGGCTTTTCGAAGTAGCCCATCGCGGAACGATCTTCCTCGATGAGATAGGTGAAATGAGCCCGGCGATGCAGGTCAAGCTCCTGCGCGTGTTGCAAGAAAGACGCATCCGCCGCATCGGCGGGACGGAGGAGATTGAAGTCGACGTCCGGATTCTTGCCGCGACCAACAAGGACCTCGAAGCGGGTCTTCGGGACAGAACGTTTCGTGAGGATCTGTATTACCGTTTGAACGTCATCCCAATCTGGCTGCCGCCGCTCCGCGAGCGCCGCGACGATATCCCGCTTCTCGCCGAGCATTTTCTCGTGAAGGCCTGCAAATCGATGGGCAGGAACATCCACAAGATCTCTGAACAGGCCATCGAGCTCATGACGCGATACGATTGGCCCGGCAATGTCCGCGAGCTCGAAAACGTGATCGAGCGCGGTGTGGCGCTCGAGCCGACGACCGTCATCCTGCCCGAGCGGCTGCCCGAGAAGATTAGAACCTTTGGTGACGCTCCGGCCAACATGCCCGATGACGCTGGATCTGACGTGCTGCCGGCGGAGGGCGTCGATTTCAACGAGCGTGTCGCGACGATGGAAAAACAACTCTTATGCACCGCGATGGCGCGTTCGGGCGGCGTCCAGACCAAAGCGGCCAAGCTGCTCCGCATGAACCTACGGTCGTTCCGTTACCTGTTGCAAAAATACAACTTGCGGTGAGAGCGCCCGGTGCCGACTTCATTACACATCCATGGATACGTTTTTTTGGGCTCCGGTCGGGTAATTAGGGCGAAAAATTCGTGAGCACACTGACAAAAAATGGGAGCCTGGTGCGTCTCGACTCTCGCATCGCGATGGTCTCTTTGGAGCAAGCTCTTTTAATTAACAGAGCTCAAAAGGGTTATTCTATGGCTTTCCGGTGTGACGCCTCCTCTGCGTTCTGGCACGCGGGTTGCTTTAATCGGTCGATGATCGTCGAATGACACTGTTTTTCCAACTTGGGCGGGACGCCGTTTGGGTGTCCGATATCGTGACGGCCCATGAGGGTAATGGAAGGTAGGGAAATGCTAAGAAGGGGGGCTCTAATGGGGCATAGAGTCAAGAGGGCGAAAGACGGTTTCACGCTTATCGAGCTTTTGATCGTCGTTGCGATCATCGGCATCATTGCGGCCATCGCCATTCCCAACCTTCTGCGCGCTCGTGTGGCTGCCAACGAAGCCACGGTGATCGGTGATACTCGCACCATCATGTCCGCCAACGCGACCTATGCGGCGTCTAACTGCGGATTCTTCGGGTCGAGCCTTCTGTGTTTGACCCGGGATTCCGGCGGCGCCATTTGCATTCCGAACTATCCTGCACAAGCGCCGCAATTTGTCGGCGGCGATGTCGGGCGTTTGACCCCTTACCTCAAAAGCGGGTACAACCGAGACTACGCTCCGAACGGCGTGCTCAGCAACATCAACGCCAGCGTCTGTGATCCGGCCTCGTTTCTCGATTACTGCTACAGCGGAACGCCGGCCAATGTCGGCAGCAGCGGTGTGCGAAGCTTCGCGGGCACCTCGGCGGGAGCGATCTTCCAGGACGTGACGGGCGTTTTGCTACCCTGCCCGGTTCCGGGTGGCACCGAAACGCTCAGCTAGTTCCAGGGGACTAGTACCTGCGGGATATTCTGAGACCGCTGCTGGCCCGACACGCTTTATCCGATGTGGTAAAATATCTTCAAAAGCTCACACAAGGTTCGGAAACTTCACCCAAAACGGCTCCTCGAATTTGATATATCGGAATGTCTGCTGTCGAAACGATTGGTCTCACAAAAGACTATGAAGTCGGCTTCCTGAAGAAGCCGCACAGGGCGCTCGACCATCTTGACCTCGAGGTCGAGCAAGGTGAGATCTTCGGACTCATTGGACCCAACGGGGCGGGGAAGACCACGACGTTGAAGCTCCTTATGGGCCTCGTCTTCCCCACCGAGGGTGAGGCGCGTATCCTCGGCAAGCCCGTCGACGACCGAAGGATGAAGGCCGAGATCGGCTATTTGCCGGAACAGCCTTATTTCTACGACTATTTGACGGGTCGAGAGCTTCTGAATTATTTTGGCCAGCTTTTTGGCTTGAGCTCCGCCGAGCGGAGATCGCGCGCCGATGAGCTACTTGCGAAGGTCGGGATCACTTCGGCCGCGGATGTTCAGCTCCGCAAATATTCGAAGGGCATGACGCAGCGGCTCGGCGTGGCCCAGGCACTCTTGAACCGTCCCAGAGTCGTCTTCTTGGACGAGCCCATGTCGGGACTCGATCCCGTCGGTCGGCGCGAGATGACGCTTCTCGTACGCGAGCTCCAGGGCTCGGGCGTCACGGTGTTCTTCTGTTCACATATCCTTCCGGATGTCGAGCAGCTCTGCGATCGCGTCGCGATTCTCGACAAGGGGAAGCTCGTAGCGGTAGGCCGCATGAGCGAGATCCTCGACGTCTCGATCGACACGATCGAAGTCGTGGCGGACAACGTCGAGGCGGAGCTCGAAGTGAAGCTCCGTCCGCTCTGTCGATCCCTCGAGAGAGTCGGCGACCGCGTTCGCTTGTCCTGCGCGGAGCAAGCCGATTTCGACGACGCCGCCGCGGAATTGATGCAGGGGGGGGGTCGTTTGCTTTCAGTCACTCCGGTGAAACAAACCCTAGAAGATCTTTTTGTCCGTAAAGTCGGAGAGAAGGCACAAACGTGATTCGCGTCGGCTACATCGCGCTCAATACCTATCGGGAGACGGTGCGAGACAAAGTTCTCTACAATCTCGTGCTCTTCGCGTTGCTCATGATCGCGAGCTCCTACATCCTGGGGAAGATATCGGTCTACCAGGAAGTAAAGATCATCAAGGACCTGGGATTGGCCGCGATCTCGATCTTCGGGATGGCCATCGCGATCTTCGTCGGGATCGGCCTCGTCTCGAAAGAGATCGACAAACGAACGCTCTATAGCCTGCTCCCGAAGCCGATAACGCGTGTGCAATTCCTTCTCGGGAAGTATTTTGGTCTCTGCCTGACCGTGCTCGTGAACGTGCTCGTGATGACGGCCGGGCTCTACTTCTTGCTCTTTTTGATGTCGGAGCCTTTCGAGCCAGCGCTCTTGAAAGCGATTTTCCTCATCTACGTGAAGCTCACGGTCCTCGTCGGTGTTGCGCTCTTGTTCAGCACTTTTACATCGTCGACCTTGGCCGGTGTTTTTGCTGGATTCGTTTACGTCGTGGGTTATTTTTCCACCGACCTCAAGAATTTCGACAGCGTCGTCGACACGGGTGCTCTCCCCCAGATCACGAAAGCTCTCTACTACCTGCTGCCTAATTTCAAGAATTTCGACATCAAGGCGCCCATCGTTGCCGGCGACATCGTGCCGATGACGCAAATCGTGTGGGCGACAGCCTATGGCTTGGTCTATGTGAGCTTGCTGCTCGTCGCTTCCGCTTGGGTGTTCCAAAGACGTAATCTCAAATAGTCGGGATGAAGCTGCTTCGCCTCTTCGCGTTGATGGGTCCGCTCGCTGGGATCTTCTTGATCCAGAGTCACATTGACGAGCAGTTCGGGGAGTACCGAGCGACGGAAGAGATTCTCTACATCGATAACGGCAAGTTGCTGAAGAAAGCCATGATTGGCTTCGAGAATCTGGGCGCGGATCTCTATTGGCTTCGCACCGTCCAGTATTTCGGCCGCAAACGCTTGATGGTCACGACGAAGAACTATGCGCTTCTCGCACCGCTTCTCCGCATCACGGTCGATCTCGACCCTGAGATGAAGATCGCCTTTTCCTATGGGGCGACCTTTCTCGCCGAGCCGTTTCCGATGGGTGCCGGCCTGCCGTCCAAAGGGATCGAGATCATCGACGAGGGTATCAGGAATCACCCAGGCTATTGGCGCTTCTATCTCGATAAGGGATTCATCTATTCGGAGCATCTCGGGGACTACAAAAAGGCGGCCGCCATCTTTCTAGAGGGCAGTGAGCTCGAAGGGGCGCCCTATTGGATGGTCGCCATCGCCGGCCGCACGCTGGCGAAAGGCGGCGAAAGGGAAACGTCACGTATTTTGTGGAATGGTCTCCACAAGAGCGCTGAAACGGAGCAGCAACGCGAGAATGCCGCGACGCACCTGCAGCAGCTCGATGCGCTCGACGAGATGGATTCTTATAACGAGGTTGTCGAACAATACCACGAGCGGACGGGTGAATTTCCGCGGCGATGGCAGGATCTCATCGGGTCTGGCTTTTTGACGGCGGTCCCCACGGATCCGACCGACGTTCCCTATGTGCTCGACCCAGAAAGCCACCGCGTCGTGTTGCGCCTCGATTCCGGGCTCGGGGGCCTCCCGACACGTTGACAGAGCTAGAAGGACCGGTCTGGCTGCTTCCCGCTTTCGCAGGATTTTTTGGGCTCGTCTGGGGGAGTTTCTTGAACGTTGTGATCCATCGGCTTCCCTTGAGGGAGTCGCTCGTGACACCTCGCTCGCGCTGTCCTTCGTGCCGCAGACTCGTGGCGTCCTACGACAACATCCCGGTCGTGAGCTACATTTTGCTTCGTGGACGCTGTCGTCATTGCAGTGGTTCAATCTCGATACGCTATCCCGGGGTAGAGCTTGCTATGGCTGCCGCGTCGCTACTCTCGTTCATGAGACACGGGCCGAGCCTCGAATATCTCGTCGAGCTCGCCTTTGTCGCAGCGATGTTAGCGCTCATTTTCATCGACTTCGATCACCAAATTCTCCCGGACAGCATTACACTTTCCGGCGTCGTTTTAGGGCTCGCGCTTGCTTGGCCCCGCGAAACGCTCACCTTTATCGATGCGCTGAAAGGAGCCGCGCTCGGGGCTTCCGTTTTGTTTCTTGTCTCCGAGGCTTACTTCCTCCTCAAGAAAGTCGAGGGGATGGGGTTCGGTGACGTCAAGATGATGGGGATGGTCGGCGCCTTCGTTGCGTGGAAAGGTGTGCTGCTGACATTGTTCCTCGGCTCGCTCACGGGCTCCGTCGTCGGCATCATCGTCATTCGAAGAAGCGGCGGGGACATGAAGACGAAGCTCCCGTTCGGAACGTTTCTCGGCATGGGCGCCATCGCGACGATCTATGCCGGTGAGCGCGTGATCGATTGGTATTCCGGAAAGTTCTAATACAGGATTCTAGAAACAAGCCCCATGTTCTCGCGCGAAGCACGCGTTCGGATCTTCCTAGCCCTTTTGATCCTCGTGCTCGTGCTCACCAATAGCCAGAGCCTCCAGGTCTCCTACCAATCCCGCGGCGTTCTCAGCGAGCTATTCGAGTCGCGCTCACGCGAAACGGCTTTGCGCATCGTCTCTGATATCGGAGAAGGGCGCGACGAAGCCGTCAGCGTTCTGTCGGCCCGACTCGAGAATCTAGCCAAACACCGCGAGCTCATCTCTATCTGCGTCCTCGATTGGAGCGGACGGCTCGTTGCAGGTGGGGCTTGCGGCCCTCCTGAGAGCGACGAGGTCGAAGCTTTGACGCGCGTGGGCTTTGACGAGCTTCGTGAGAGTGGCTGGATGATGAGTGAAGTGGCGCCCGCCTATGATGTGGACCGCGCCCGCGCCTTCGCCTACTTGGTGCTTCCCAGTATTCCGCAGCAGAGCGCTGTGCGCGGCATCTTGCGGATCGAGGTACCGGCTCCACGTCTTGCCGAGGCGAACCGGCGATTTCGAACGACACTCATCTATCAAGTCTTCGCTCTGAGTCTCGTGCTTCTCGCCATTGTATTGTTTTTGAACAGCCTGCTCGCGCCCCAGCGTCGGCTCGTCGCGGAAGCCCGATCCGTTTTGAGCGAGCTCAGAGAGAGCGGAATCGATGAGACCGACGAAAGTGAATTTCTTTTGACGACGTTTCAGGAGGTCGTCGCGCGCTTGAAGGAAAAGGAGCGAGAGCTCTCGGGTTTGCATCAGCTCGAGAAGGCGCGCGCCGACGAGACGGAGGCGCTTGCGAGCGACATCATCCGCAGCATGACGACGGGTCTCGTGAGCCTCGACCCGTCGGGAACAGTGGTGTTGGTCAATCCGGCGGCGGAGCGCATTTTCGGCCTCGAAGCGGCAAAAGTGCTGAAGCTCCCTTTTGCCGAAGTCTTTCCGGGCTCTCCGGCGCTTGCGGCGCGCGCCGATGAAGCTCTCCAGCACGGCGCCTATCACCTTCGAGGACAGGCGCTTTACGAGAAGGAAGGCGGCGAGACGCTACACCTCGGTGTGAGCGTCATCCCGCTTCTGGCTTCGGATGGCGGCCCGAGAGGTGCCATATGCTTGTTCGCCGATCTGACCGAAATCGTCGAGCTGCGCGAGCGATTGTTGCTCAAGGAGAACCTCGCTCGGCTGGGTGAAATGGTTGCCGGGATTGCCCATGAGTTTCGAAACGGCCTCGGGACGATCATGGGCAATGCCAAGCTTCTGAAACAGCAGGGCGGAGTGGAATCGGAAGAGCTCGCCGACGCGCTTCTCGAAGAGAGCCACGCGCTCGCTCGCGTCGTGACCGAGTTCCTTCAATTTGCGCGGCCCGAATCACTCCAGCTGGAAGCGGTCGATCTCGGCGCGCTCGTGCGCGACCTTTTGGATGAGTTGAAGCAGCGCGCCGAGCGGGACGACGTTCACCTTTCGCTCGAAGCCGATGGTGTGATTAGCCTTCCGGCCGACGAGCCCATGCTTCGCAAAGCGATCTGGAACCTCGTTGTCAATGCGATTGAAGCGGTGGCGGATTCCGAGTCGAAAAAGGGTTGGGTCCGAGTCGAGCTTGCCTGTAACGGCAATTTCGCGACGATTCGGGTCATCGACGACGGACCCGGCGTCGAGGACTCGGAGCGGGAGAAAATTTTTACGCCGTTCAGGACGGGGAAGGTGAATGGTACCGGGCTCGGTCTGTCCGTGGTCCAGAAAATCATCGTTTCGCACAACGGAACCGTGGAGCTCGAGAAGACGGATGGCGGTGCGAGCTTTGCCATCCGCCTTCCCGTGACGGGGGACACGCCCGAATATTCCGAGGACTGGCTGTAAATTGCCGCTTTCCTTTTTGGTCGTAAACGAGGTATTCTAGAGTACTTAGGAATCCAGACAAGGTCACTTCTGGTCGCGATTTGGTCAGGTCAGGGAGGACTCATGGCATCACCAGGGGACCGTGGCGGCGGCAAGAAGGCGGCCGGCGCCAAAGAAATGACGCGCTGCTCTCATTGTGGCGCCAAGAACAAGAAATCGTTCGAGTACTGCGTCCGATGCTCGGAGTCATTGCAAGATGTCGCCGAGTTGGGCGGAGGCGCGGGCCCGCGTTCGCCCATGGTCGCGATCGTAGTTGTTGTGCTCGCGGCCGTCGGGGCATTCTACGCGTTCTCTTTCGGTCGAAACTCCCCAACCGAGCAACCGCAGCCCGCCGCGTCGGTGACGAGTCGGGCTCCGGCCATGGAGGTCGTGCGGCCGGCCGGGCCGATTCTCGAGGATATTGATGCGCAATTAGCCACTGAGAACTATTCCGACGCGATTGCCGCGTTTCGGCAGCGTGACTACCCCAAAGCCATCTCGTTGTTCGAGGAGCTCGCGCGTGATTTGCCGGAAAATGCCCGCGTTCTGCAATATCTCGGGCTCTCTCACTTCCATAGCGGAGACTTTGCGAGCTCCAAACGGACGCTTGCAGCCGCACGCGAGATTCGGCCCGACTCTTTCGAGCTGCTGGATCACTATGTGACCGCGTGCAAGAAGGACGGCGACGACGAAAGCGCCTTCGCTGCGCTCAAGGACTTCGTCGATCGTCGGCCAGAGGAGCTCGAAGCGAGGCTCGAGCTCGCGCGGATCGCCCGCGCCACGGGCGACGAAGACGTCGCGATAGAGCAGACGGAGTACCTGGCAACGACCCGAGCGACGGATCCCGAGTTCGTGTACGAGTACGGCGTCAGCCTCAAAAACGCGGGGAAGCTGGACGAAGCGAAAGCGGTGCTCCGGAGCTCGATCGAGCTCGACCCTAGCTCCGCCGCGGCGCATCACGCCCTCGGTGTCACCGAGCTCATCTCGGGAAACGCCCGCGGGGCCCTCGCATCTCTCGAAAAAGCCGTCGCGGCGGCGCCAGATAACGGCGACTATCAATTTAGCCTCGCTCAGACCTACGAGGAGCTTGACCGCATTCCAGAATCTTTGGCGGCCTACGAAGCATATGTGCAGCATGCGCGCCCCGATGACACGCGCGCTCCTATCGTGCGCAAACAGCTCGAGCTCGCGAAAAAAGCCCTCGCCGAGCGTGAGAAGGAACGCCGTGAATTTCGACTTGTGAAAACCTGACTCATGCTGTAGCATACATGGATCACTAAAAATTGAGAATCGTGGGGGGGCTTCTTTGGATTACTCTTGGCTTCCCGCGACATTCAGCTCCACTGAGCTATAGAGCTGGTTGAGGAGGGACGTGATGCGAGGATTTCGAGCACTTGGACTCACCGTTGTCGTGTTTGCGATAGGCGTCGGGTTTGCGACCGCTCAATCGCTAGCGGATCTTGCGAAAAAAGAAAAAGAGCGACGTGATGCGAACCCAACCGAGACGAAGCGAGTCTTTACCGATCGGGAGCTGACTCGAGGCTATGGCGAGTCCCCTAGCGGCCTTCGCCAGGCCCGAGCTCAGACTCAGGAGGGTGCGCGGGCCTCGGACGCGGCGTCTGACACCGAGGAGAGTGAAGAGCAACAGGACGAGACCCAGACCAAAGAGCATTGGCAAAATCGCGTGAAAGCCGTGCAAGACAAGATCGCGCGCTTGGAACAGCAGATGAGCTCCGAGGATTGGGGCGACGGCCAGAGGGTCGGGATCGATCCACGTGGTCAGAACAGTCTAGCCTCTCGTGAAAAAGCGTCACAAGAGCTTGCCGCGGCGCGCTCGGAGCTCGAGGCTGTTCGGGTCGAAGCACGCAAGGCTTCCGTGCCGCCCGGCTGGGTGCGGTAAACAGGCCGCGAGCGGCGAGATTCTACGATGCTAACGGCGGAGGTGGTCATCGAGAAGGGGACGGATGTGCGCACGAAAGCGGCGGACGTGCTCGTCGTCGAGGATCGAGATTCTCTTCGAACGATGCTGCGCCGCACGCTCACGGCTTCGGGCTATACGGTGCTCGAGGCGGCGAGCACGACGGAGGCCTTGCGCCTTCTCAAAAGCGCGCGTATCTCGGTTGTACTCACCGATTTGAGACTCCCGGGAGGCACGGGTATGGACGTCTTGACGGCGTCCCGCGACGCCGACGCCAACATGCCTGTGATCGTGATGACGGCTTACGGGACGATTCAAGACGCGGTCTCGGCAATGAAAGACGGCGCGTTCGATTTTCTCGCCAAGCCCGTAGACACGGATCATCTCCTCGTGCTCATGGAGCGGGCGGTGGGACAGCGCCGACTCGTGTTGGAGAACCTCATTCTGAAAGAGGAATATGCGGCGCGCTACGACTTCCCTCGAATCATCGGTGAAGATCCGGCGCTCGAGAAAGTGAGCCTCGAGCTTCAGCGAGCCGCAAGCTCGGACACGACCGTGCTCTTGCTCGGCGAGAGTGGTACGGGCAAAGAGCTTTTTGCGCGCGCTCTCCATCAGCTGAGCGAGAGGCGCGCTGGTCCTTTCGTCGCCATCAATTGTGCGGCGATTCCCGGCGAACTTCTCGAGAACGAGCTGTTCGGCCACGAGAAAGGCGCCTATACCGGCGCCAATGCCCGAAAGCTCGGAAAGCTCGAGCTCGCCGAAGGCGGCACCGTCCTGCTCGACGAGATGGGCGAGCTTCCCTTCGAGCTTCAGGCGAAGCTCTTACGCGTGCTTCAGGAGCGCTGTTTCGAGCGTGTCGGCGGCACGCGGACAATCCATGTCGATGTGCGGATTGTTGCGGCGACGAATCGGGGGCTGAGGCAAGCGGTCGAGCGAGGGGAGTTCCGCGAAGACCTCTATTTTCGGCTCGCAGTTTTTCCCATCTCGATTCCAGCTTTGCGTGAGCGCCGCGGTGACATCCCTTTGCTGGCGAAGCATTACCTGGATGCATTTTGTCGCGATCTGAACAAAGCCCCGGTCACCATTCCCGACAGCTGTATGGAAGCGCTGATGAGCTACGACTGGCCGGGTAACGTCCGGGAGCTCGCCAATTGTCTGGAACGCGCAGCGATTTTGTGCGACGACGTGAGCTTGGACGAATCGCATCTAGGGCTCGGTGGCGATCGCGATCGTGGACCCGCGACGACATTCGACCTTCGTGGAACGCTGGCCGAAGTGAGCCGGCGTGCCTCGGCGGCCGCGGAGAGCGAGAAAATCAAGCAGGTTCTCGACGAAGTTAGCGGTAATCGCCGTCGTGCCGCGGAGCTTCTTTCCGTGAGCAAGAAGACCCTGCTTCACAAGATGCGCGATTTCGGTCTTGCCGAAAGAACGAATGACACCAAAGATCGTACCCCCCTGCGGACGGGAGTATAAATGATGTGTGACTTAGAACCGCGATCGCCGTGCGTCGAGATTGAGATTGAGAACGCGCGCGGCTTTACCCTCATCGAGGTCCTCATCTCGATTTTCATCACGTTGATCGTAATGGCCTCGGTCTTTGCGCTGCTCACCCGCGGACAACGCTCCTTCCAAAGGGAGCCGGAGATCGCCGACCTGCAGCAAAACGCCCGCAACGTGCTCGATATGGTGTCGCGAGACATCTTGCAGACGGGCGCCGGGCTGCCGCCCGAATTCCCGGCTTTCAGCCGGCAAAACGGTGCCGGTGATGGAGCCCCTACGGATAGCATCGAGATGATCGGGGCCATGCAGCTTCCCGGACAGGCCTATCTCGATGCCGAGAATGTGGCCAATTTCACCGGCGGCTTTATCGAGGTCACGAGCGCGGAGACGAACTTCCTCGCGGACGAAATTGTCGTGCTTTACAACGACGCCCCCAACGACGCGCCTGCCGGCTCACAGTGGGCGATGCTGAGAGTGAAAACAGCCCAAGACAACGTGCCCTCAGCGATCGACGGCGTGCCACGGGGGCTCATCGAGGTCGACTACGTCGAATTCGCCGCCTATAGCAACTACCTCGGGGTCCTGCAGAACTCGGCTGAGCTGCAGCAAGCGGATATGGCCGCCTTCCAGGGAACCACACGGCCGAAGCTGACCCGTGTCTCAGTCGTGCGCTACTTCACGCAGCTGGATAATCCGGCCGACTATGTCGGCCCTCCGCCGCAGCTGGTCATGCGTAGCGTCGACTTCGCGCCAGCGCAACCGGTGGGCTATCTGGAGGATTTCCAGATCGCGTACACGATCGGGGTCACAGCCCCCTTTGACCAGGACAACCCTCCGGATCCCATTCAGGATCTCGTCGCCGGCACCTTGTTGACGGCGGAGAACATGTTGTCGGTTGTGCGTATCACGGTAACAGCGCGCTCCATAACGGCGGGCCTCGAGGGTGCTTCAGAAGGTGCTAGTGCCGGTAGAGAAGACGATTTCATCCGCAAAACGTTCTCGACCAACGTGAATCCTCGGAACCTGAGCGCGGCTCTCGAAGTTCGTGCCATGGCTCTCGCTGAGTAAAGAACACCCAGCAAAGCAGGCGAGGTGTTGGGAAAACCCAACACCGCCTGTCGTATCTCCATTTAGCGTGGAGAGGAACTCCTTTACTCATAGTTGGTTACGCGCGTCGTTTCTGACCGCCGGTTTGGCGCGTAACTTGCATAGACCAGCTTCTACTATGGCTTGTACGCAAATTCCAGACCTGCCGCTGGACCTGTTCGGTAGGGACCAGGTGCAAAAATGGATCGAGCAGCACGTGCCTCTGTGCGGTTCGATCGAGCTCGATCTTCGCTGCAACTTGCGATGCCTCCACTGCTATCGCGATGGGGAGTGGCCGTCCGGCATCATGGACACGGACGAGCTCAAGCGGGTCCTCGATCAAGTTGCCGAGGCCGGTACCATTTGGATGCTCTTCACCGGCGGTGAGATCTTCCTGCGACGAGACTTCTTCGAGATCTACGAGCATGCTCGGAGCCTCGGGCTCATCGTGACGCTATTCACGAACGCAACGATGGTGACCGAGACGATCGCGGATCGCTTGAGCGAGCAAGTCCCGTACTCCATCGAAGTCAGTCTCTATGGTTACAGCCGCGAGACTTACGAAAAAGTCACGGGGATAGAAGGTTCGCGAGACACGTGCTACCGCGGCGTCGAACGTCTTCTCGAGCGCGGGCTGCCCGTCTCCCTGAAGACGATCGTGATGCGCACCAACCAGCACGAAGTCGAGGACATGGCACGCTACGCCCAGAGCCACGGTGTGCCTTTCAAATACAGCACGATGATCAATCCGAACTTCGACGGCTCGCTCACGCCTTGCAACGTGCGCTTGAACCCGGAAGAAGCTGTCGCCGTGGACTTCGCGCTCGAGTCGCGACTCGAGGAGTATCGTGAATATTTCGAGTTGCGCAAGGACATGACGAGCAGTCGCGTGTTCTCCTGCGGCGCCGGGAGCAGAACGTTTCACATCGATCCCTACGGCAATATGAAGATGTGCATTCTTTTGCGAGATCCCGAATACAGCCTCCGGAGCATGAGCTTCCAACAAATCTGGAACGAGATGTTTCCGCCCGTCTATACACAAATGAGAAGCGACGATCATCAATGCAATAGCTGCAATTTTTTCTCGCTATGCGACAAGTGTGCGGCGTGGTCTCAAATGGAAAAAGGAGATGTCGCGGCGCGTGTCGAATATACCTGCGAAGCAGGACATCGCCGCGCGGCAAAGCTCGGATTCTATGACGGGCCGCTCGACCAGTCTACAAGAGGGCTCGAGCCCACGAATGAAGTGCTTTTACCGATCGTGAATTCAGGAGGATGCTGCTCATGAAGGAGCAAAGGCCTGTAGAGAAGAAGCCGTACGAAAAACCGGCGATCCGCCGCGTGGAGCTTCATCCCGAAGAGAGCTTGGCGGCGGGGTGCAAGACCGCGACCCTCGGCGGGTCTCTCCCAACAAGCTGCACACTTCCCACCAGCTGCTTTGCTGACGGGAGCTAATGGCCTCGTTGTCGAGCCGGCGCGGACCGCCACTTTCTCGATAGGCGGCGTCATACTCGGCCTCGAATGCCTGCCCGGAGGCGACCCGCTCGTTCTGCCTGCGGCCTATCGCTCGTTTCAGCGGGACGGCGCGTGGCCCGACATCCAGGTGCGCATCGGGAAAGCAGATAGCCTCGAGGATTCCGAGGGCGCCGTGATCTATCGCGCCGCGGATCACTGGCGCGCATTGGCGGAGCGTTCCGGGGTCTCGTTCGAGATTTTCTACCCTCCAACTTCTAGGCTCTATTGTCGGATGGCGGGCCGTCCGCCGTTTTCGCGATTCGAGCTGCTGTTTGGGAGCGACAATCTGAATTCGCTACCCGAGGAGTTTACGCGGCAATGCGCCGGGCGCCTATGGATCCCGCACCCCTTCGAACAGCTGGCTTTCGTCCCCACGCTGGCGCGTCGCGGAGGATTTCTCGTCCACGCATGTGCCGCGGTCGTAGGCGGGAAGGGTTTGGTCTTTGCGGGTCACTCCGGCGATGGGAAGACGACGCTCTCGCATGCGCTCCGAGCGGAAGGCCTCGAGCTCCTGAGCGATGAGCGGGTCGCCATCAAGCGACAAGAGGACGGCTTCGTCGTTCACGGAACGCCGTGGACGGGCGAGGGCGAGATCGTCTCGAACGTGTCGGTGCCGCTCGGCGGCATCTTCGTGTTGCAGCAGGCGCGCGAGCATCGCGTGCGATTAGAGGCATCGAGTCAAATCGTGGCCGAGCTTCTTTCTCGTTCGATCGTTCCTTATTATCTCGATGATACCGCTAGCCGCATCGTGACGCTCGTCCACGACGTAGCGGCGGCCGTGCCTCTCGGTGCGCTCGAGTGCTCGCTCGAGCCTGGGCTTCGAGATATCCTCGAGCGTTTCCTCGAGACTCCGCGAGTCTTTTCGACGGTCCCGGCTTGACAATACTGCCACGCGGTCCATAAACTCTAGCGTACAAGGGTTTATATCACTCTCTAGTGTCGTCGTTTCAGGCACTGGGTTTCGGACACTAGGTTTCGGACACGGGGTTCGGCCGGGGGCTTCGGCCTTCGGCCGCCTGTCGACGCGACGTGTCCACATTCTAAATCGAACACCCGACCCCATGGAGCCCAAACATCTCATCTCGATCCGCGACCTGAGCGCGAAGGATGTGTCCGAAGTGTTTCGGCTCACGGTGGATCTCAAGGCCACGCCCGACCGCTTCAGAACCTCTCTCGCGGGGAAGACAATCGGATTGTTTTTCCAGTCGCCTTCGACACGGACGCGCACGGCTTTTCATGTCGCCATGTACCAGCTCGGCGGGCTCGCCATCGATCTCAACGATCGCGACATGCAATCCTCTCGGGGCGAGTCGATGGCTGACACAGCCAAGACGCTGTCACGATATCTAGACGGTATCGTGGCGCGCATGGGCAGTCACGCCCACCTCGTCGAGCTCTCGCGAAACGCCGACGTGCCCGTCATCAACGGGCTCACCGACCTCTTGCATCCGTGCCAGGTGTTGGGAGACTTTCTCACGCTCATCGAGAAAAAGGGAAGTCTCACGGGCCGGAAATTGGCCTATGTGGGTCCAGGCAACCACATGTGCCATTCGCTCATCTATGGCGCGATCAAGTCCGGTATGAATGTTGCCGTAGCCGCTCCCGCCGGATACGAGCCGAAGTCGCTCATCCTCAAGAGCGCGAATCGTGAAGCGAGCGCGGCAGGCGTCACGATCACCGTGACAGACAACCCGGCTGCAGCCGTACAAGGCGCGGATGTGGTCTATACCGACGCATGGGTCTCTATTGGCCAGGAAGCGCAAGCCGCGGATCGGGTCGAAGCATTGGCGCCTTACCAGGTCAACTCGGCGCTCATGAGCCAAGCGAAACCGGACGCGCTCTTCATGCATTGTCTTCCCGCGCATCGCGAAGAGGAAGTGACTGCAGAGGTCATCGACGGACCTCAGAGTGTTGTTTTCGAGCAAGCCGAGAATCGCCTGCACGTCACGAAGGCCATCCTCATACGTCTGTTATCCGGCGTCTGATCCGGCCTCGACCGCATCTTGCCTATGTCGTTGCGCGATGGATGGCGACGATGCCTCCCGTGAGTCTCTGATAGCTCGGATTGTCGAAACCGGAGTCGCGCATCAAATGGACTAGCGTATCGGGATCGGGGAAGCCCATGATCGATTCGGCGAGGTAGCGATAAGCCTCACCTCTTCGGCTCAACAGGTCTCCGAGCCGTGGCAGCAGAGTCTTCAAATAGAACCGGTAGGGTTTGCGTAGCCACCCCTCGGGATGCGAGAACTCGAGGATGGCGAGTTTGCCGCCGGGCACGAGGACGCGGTGGATCTCGCGAAGGCCGGCCGGCATATCGGCTAGGTTGCGCACGCCGAAAGCGACGGTCGCGGCGTCGAACACGCCATTAGGAAAGGGAAGCGATAGAGCGTCCGCGGCTGCTACCCGGATGGGTATGCCGCGCGCGCGAGACTTGTCGCGGGCACGCGTCAACATGTTCCACGTGAAGTCACAGGCGAAAGGGCGCGCTTGTTGTGCCATCTCGAGGGCGAGGTCGCCGGTGCCGCAACAAAGATCCAAAACACGCTGGTCGCGCTCGAGCTCGAGAGCATGAACGACTGCGCGGCGCCAGGAGCGATCGATGCCGAGGCTGAGCACGTGATTCAAAAAGTCGTAGCGCGGCGCCACACCCTCGAACATCCGGCGCACGACAGACGCTTCAGGCATCAGCGTTTCACACCGAGGCTCGATACGGCCCACGCGATTTCGCTCATCGGAAAATTCTCCACGACCGCAACGCGCCCGAGCGCCACCGGCAAAATGAAACGGAGTCCTTCTTTACCGCGCTTCTTGTCCTTTTGCACCGCCGCGAGAACGCGGCTGCTTTTGAGTTTCCCGAGCGGTGGGAGCGGCCCGACGTTGCGAACCGCCGAGCTCAGCCGCCGCGCCAGCGCTTTTGGGATCGCGGCCCGCCGCTCCGCGATAGCGATGGCTCCGAGCATGCCCCATCCGACAGCTTCGCCGTGACGAAGACCTTTATAGCTCGATGCCGCTTCGAGTCCATGGCCGATCGTGTGCCCGAAATTCAATATTCTACGAAGCCCGTGTTCGTGCTCGTCCTCTCGGACGACGTCGAGCTTCGTACGAACCCCGTCGCCAATCGAGAGGGCAAGCGCTTCCGATCCGATGGAAAGCGCCTCCGTCTCCATACGCTTCAACAATTTGGGCGCGGCGATGAATCCGTATTTGATGAGCTCGTAGAAACCGGATAAGAGATCGCGTGGCGGGAGCGTCGCGAGAAGCGTCGGGTCGATCCACACGGCGCTCGGTCGATAGATCGACCCGATGAGATTTTTTCCGAGCCGATGGTTGACGCCGACTTTGCCCCCAATCGAGCTGTCGATCTGTGCCAGGAGCGTCGTTGGAAGTTGAGCGAAGGGGATGCCGCGCATATAGGTCGCCGCGACGAAGCCCGCCGTATCGCCGACGGTGCCGCCGCCGAACGCGAGTAGCGCATCGTCGCGCGTGAACCCGTGACGGAGGAGCCCGTCGTAAAGGCGCTCGACGGTTGCGAGGCTCTTGTGTTCCTCGCCCTCCCGCATCGAAAACGTCACGTGGGCGGTTCCCGCGCGCGAGAGGCTCGCCTCGAGACGAGCCCCATGTAACCGTCGCACCCTCGCCTGGGTGACGACCGCGACGCGTCGACCTGGCCAGAGCCGCTCGAGAGCGCGCCCGACGTCGTCTATTTGGTTGTTTGCGAGGACCACCGGATAGGGGTCGCCGGACCGATGCAGCAGCCGCCGTGTCGTTCTGCTCATCCCTTTTGCCCCCTGATCACCCTGCTTGGCCCGACCAATGAAGACCAATAAACCGGGAGCTTATCAAAAACGCCACAACGTCAGCGGACCCACCCAGGGAAGGCCCCAGCTTTGCGCGCGCGGTCACGAAATTCGAGGTCTAGCTTGTCGCGTTCCTCGCGGAGGCTTTCGAGCGATTCCTCGATGAGTGTGATAGTGGGATCGTCCTGCCGCCATCCCTTCCGCCGCGCAACTAGCTCCCGCTCCGCCAGCCGTGATTGCAGCCTGCGAATGCGGGCCTCGATCCGGGCTGACTCGCTATCGTGACGTATTTTCTGCCGTTTCCAAAAGGCCTCCTCTTTGGCGATCTCCCGCTGGGATGGTGGAGGCGCCGCGCGCGCTCCGAGCTTTGCCGGTCGTCGCTGCCAAGCGTAGCTTTCCAAATGCGCGTTGGTAAAGCTCTTTCCTCCGCGCTCACTCGCGGGAAGCGCGTCGCGTCGCGCGCGCTCCTTCTGGGCGATGCGCCCCAGGTCGCGAGCAAGGACCGCTGCCGATAACGACCACGCGCTGATATAGACGACACAACCGATACAAACGACGAGAACCAATACCTTCATCAGGAGTCTCCTTTTCGAAAACGGAAAACGTTCTTTAGCTCTCTAGACGACAAACGTTGCACTCAACCTCCCTGTCCGTTTTCAATTGTTGAGCCCCGGGCTGTGCTACTAGGAAAAAGCCTCCATTTCGTGCACGAATTTGAGCGGCTGCGGCCGGATCCGCAAGAGGGTAAATCAGTTAGAAGAGCGCCCAGGCGAAGAACGGGGACGGCGCGCACGGAGAACGAGACTGAGGCGCGAAGCGCTGAGCACCACGAGCTGACCGCTGAATGCTGACCGCTCGTCGCGGAGATTTGGTTGCGGTCCGCCGCGCTGTGTTACCGTCTCTTGCCGTGAAGGCCCATCCTCCGGCCCGAGAACGTGGCGACGGACCCGACGTCATGGCGGATCGCCGCGCGCGCATGGTCGACGAGCAGCTCGTGCGGCGCGGCATTCGGGACAAGCGTGTTCTCGACGTGATGCGCCGTATCGAACGGCATCGGTTCGTGCCCGAGGCGCGCTCTCACATCGCCTACGGTGACTTTCCCGTGGCGCTCGGAGGGGGACAAACGCTCTCGCAGCCCTATATCGTGGCCCTCATGACAGAAGCGCTGGAGCTCGAGGGTGGCGAGAAGGTGCTCGAGATCGGCACGGGCTCGGGATATCAGACGGCCGTGCTGGCCGTGCTGGCGAACACGGTTTGCACGGTGGAGATAAAGCTCGAGCTTGCGTGCTCCGCCCGAGCGCGTCTCGAAGAAATGGGCTTCGAGAATCTCAACTTCAAGGTCGGAGACGGAAAAGTGGGCTGGGCCGATGAGGACGACGCGCCGTTCGACGCCATTCTTTGTGCGGCGGCGCCGCGGCTCGTGCCCCACGAGCTGCGGGAGCAGCTGGCGCCCACTGGACGTCTCGTGATCCCGATCGGAGGGACCGAAGAGCAGCAGCTCGAGCTTCATATTCGTGACGCGGCATCTGGCTCGGGTTTCCGCGTCCGGCGCCTCGGTGGCGTGCGCTTCGTACCACTGGTCTAGGCTCTATCCTGCTTCTTTTTTATCCCCACCTCTCCTCCTATCCCCACCTCTCCTTGCTTTTGAACGCCCTATAAAAGCACGGGGATGTAGGGATAAAAGACGGAGGAATCGTCTTTTGGGTTTGGGTGGCTAGGCTCAGTCTTCGGGGTGTTTGCGATCGCGTCCGAACATCCACGCGATGCCAATCGAGAGCACGTAGAGCACGATCATCGGAAAGGCGAGGAGCATCTGGGTCACGACGTCCGGGGGTGTGACGATGGCGGCGGTGACGAAGATTATCAAGATGGCGTACTTGAAGTTACGCCACAGGAAGCCCGGGGTGACCAAACCGATCCGGGCGAGCAGGAACACGACAGTCGGAATTTGAAACACGAAGCCGGTACCTAGAATTACGCGGCTATAGAAGCCGAACACTTCGGACACGGTCGGTTTGATAGCAATCATCTCTTGGCTACCGAAGGTCGTCAGAAAATTCACCGCCGTGGGAAAGACGATGTAGTGGCTGAAAGAAGCTCCGAGCAGGAAGAAAAAGGTGCCAAAGAAGATGAAGGGAACGGCGTATTTTTTCTCCGATGAATAAAGCCCTGGGGAGATGAAAAGCCACACTTGGGTCAGCCAAGCGGGCGACGCTAAGAAAATGGCTACGAAGAAGGACATCTTCAGATACAGCAAGAAGATCTCGGGCACCTTGGTCGCAATGAGCTCGCCGCCTTCGGGCAGGGCCATCGTCATGGGCCCCATGAGGAACTCGAAGATCTCAGTCGAGAACGTGAAACAGAGGACGAAGGCAACCGCGAGGCTTACGATGGCGAAAATGATACGCCGACGGAGCTCGTCGAGATGATCCAGAAAGGACATCTTCGCCGGAGAGGTGTCCTCCGCAGGCGGTAGCGCGGCAGTCTGGGCCACTAAACCTTCGTTTCGGGGGGCGGCGTACTGGCTTTGTCGCTATCGACGGGCTCTACCGCTGATTCGACGTCGAGGTCGATTTCTGTCGCCTTCTTGACGGCTTCTTTCGCTTCCTTCTGAAGCGTCTCGATCGGTTCCATGATTTCTTTGCGGGTCTCTTCGACGCGGATCTCTTGCTCGAGGGTGCTTCTTAGCTCGTTGCTTGCCCGTTTGAACTCGGCGATGCTCCGGCCGAGCGATTTTCCGAGCTGGGGGAGCTTCCTAGGGCCGAACACGATCAAAGCGATCACGAAGATGATGATGAGCTCTTGCATCCCTATAGGGCCTAGCATGGCAAAATCCTCCTGACGCCTGTTGGCGCTTATTATAGGACGAAGCCGCGCGGACCACCAATTACTGAAAGCCTCGGATTTTACTTGAGATCGGCCGTCTGCTAGGATGGGTCAAGTTGGAGGTTGTCGCTAAAACTACTCACTCGAGGCGGTTGTACATGAAAAGATCTGCTGTAGCCGTGGTTGTTTCGCTCGTCATCGCAGGCGCTACCATAGGTGGACTGTTCGGCAGCCGGGCACAGGCAAAATCCGACCGTTATTCAGAGTTCCTGCGACGTTACACGCAGGTGCTGCGTATCGTGGAAGAGGAATACGTTACCGAGGTCGACCCGAAAGACCTGGTTCACGCTTCGATCCGCGGCATGCTTCGTACGCTCGATCCGCACTCGAATTTTCTCCCTAAACAAGAATACACCCAGCTTCAGGAGCGCCAGCACGGCAGCTATCATGGGCTCGGGATCTCGGTTCAGATGCGCGAGGGAAACTTGACGGTCATCTCGCCTTTTGAAGGAACCCCCGCCTACCGCCTCGGCATCCGCTCCGGCGACATCATCTCCAGCATCGAGGGTGAGCCGACGCACGGCGTCGAGCTCGACGTCGCCGTCAAAAAGCTACGCGGGCCCAAAGGCAGCGAGGTCACGATCTCGATCACCCGCGCCGGGTACGACCAGCCGCTCGATTTCACCATTGTCCGGGACAAGATCGACCTCCGCAGTGTTCCTTATGCGTTCATGCTCGATGAAGATACGGGTTATCTGCGTATCTCCGATTTTACGGAGACGACCGACGACGAGCTCCACGAAAATCTCGTCAAGCTTCAGATGGAAGGCGCGACGGAGCTCATACTCGACCTGCGCGACAACCCAGGCGGGTTGCTCGATCAAGCCGTTGCCGTCTCGAACAAGTTTCTCGAAAAGGGCTCGCTCATCGTTTACACGCGCGGGCGCACCGACAGCTCGGATTACGACTATCACGCGAATCGCGCGAGCTCCCACAGCAAGATGCCCCTCGTGGTGCTTGTTTCGAGGGGGAGCGCCTCGGCGTCCGAAATCGTCTCTGGCGCCATTCAGGACCATGACCGCGGGCTGATCCTCGGCGAGACCACGTTCGGCAAAGGCTTGGTTCAGTCGATTTATCGCATCAGCGAGGGCAACGGCCTCGCGCTCACCACTGCGCAATATTTCACGCCCAGTGGAAGGAACATCCAGCGCGATTATTCGGGCTCGTTCGATGACTACTATTACAGTGCCCGCTCCGACCAGTCGGAGCCTCCGAGCGGCGAAGTGAAACACACGGATGCTGGCCGTAAGGTCTATGGCGGTGGCGGGATTAGCCCCGACCTTCAGGTGACCTACCCGCGGCTTCCCAAGCCCATTTTGGCGCTCAACAGCAGGAACGCTTTCTTCAAATACAGCACCCACTTTGCCGCTCTGGACGATCGGCGGCTCCTAGACGGCGCAGGCATTCAGCCGAAGGAGATCCGGACGGCGCGCCCGAAAGATACCCGGCTCATCGACAAGAGTTTCCGTGCTGACGATGAAGTTCTCGAGGACTTTATCGCGTTTCTCGATGAAGAGGGTTTGAGCTACTCCAAGGAAGAGCTTTTAGAACACCGCGATCGGCTCGCCCTCCGTATCGAGGTTGCGATCTTCAGCGCGATTTGGGGAGCGGAAGCGGCCCAGCGTGTCGCCGTCCAGAAGGATCCCCAGGTCCAAGCGGGCCTCGCCGCGATGACTCAGGCCGCGGAGCTTCTGCTCGATCCAGTCGCCTACGCGAAACGAACCGACGAAGCCACCGATGAGCTAGGTGATGCGGGCTCCGCCGAGAAAAAACGCCTTCTGAATCAGCCCAAGCCTCATTAGGAACCTCCGAAGACTCCGGGCTTCGTGAGGGGCTCGATCGCGCCAGGACTACTAGATCCTGGGGTAGGCTTTCTGTTAACATACAACCCGTTGCGATTCCATCCAGGCGCATTTTTCCGCCTCGAAGGCCTTGATTGCCTTAATTGGAGGTTCATATATGGGACTCGAACGTTTGGTCGTTCTCGCCATCGTGGTATCGGGTTGTCTTTCTAGCTTTTCGCTGCCGCTTGCCGCACAGGACACCTTTCAGGACGAGATAGCGAATCTAAGAAGCCCCAATGTCGGCACGCGAGTGAATGCCGCGAAAGCGCTCGGCAAGTCGGGCCGCCTGGAGGGGATTCCCGCGCTGACCCAAGCCATGCGGGACCCCGAGCTCAAAGTGCGGCGGGTCACCATCGAGGCTCTGCGCGCTTTCACGTCGTCGGAGACGGTAGACGGGCTTCTCATCGGGCTTCAGGATGAGGACCGGAGCGTCCGTCGCGAAGCCCTCACGGCCGCACTCGAGATTTACGTAGGTGCTGGCAACGCGGACATTGGGAGCTCGCTGAGTTGGATCCTCGGGAATAGGAAGCGCACGCCCGAGCTCGAGGGCCTCATCCCCACCGATCTCCGCGTTGTCAATGGCGTGGAGCTCCGACTTCAAGACGAAGAGCCGCATTTGCGTCGTCAGGCGGCCTATACGCTTGGAGTCTTGGGCGCGGCCAGGTCGGCGCGGCCACTCGAGAGCTCGCTCTATGATGGGGACAAGAATGTCCGTCTCGAAGCGGTCAGGTCGCTCGCGAAAATTGGAACGGATGAAGCGGCGGAAGCGGTCCGCGGCGCGCTGAACGGTGCCGACAAGACGCTCGCGGGCGCGGTGATCGACGCTCTCGGCAAGATGCAATACCAAAAAGCCGCGCCAGAGCTGGTCGTGATTTACGACGCGGACGTCAACAAGCTCGGCGATCGCGCCTTGGCCGCGCTGGCCCACCTGGGCGCGCCCGAAGCGCGGGGTGTTTTCTACTATCAGATGACGAGCAAGAATTCTGAACGGCGCCGCTGGGCTGTCGAGGGGCTCGGCCGCTTGGGCGATAGCGGGATAGCATCGGGTTTGGTGAAGGACTTCCTGCGGGAGCCCGATCCCACGGTTCAGTTGGCTTATTGTTTCGCGCTCGTCCAGCTCGGTAGGATCGAGTTCATCGACCGCGTCGCGCTCGATCTAGGTAACCGAAAGCGGCATGAGCAGGCTTTTGAATACGCGGTCGAGCTCGGCAGTGGTGTTTTGGGCGAGCTCGTTCGCTATCTGACCGATCCCGTTCCGGCGGTAAGGATAGAAATGGCTCGAGTGCTCATGGCCATTGGAGACCCAGCGGCGATACCGCACCTGCAGCCTCTGCTTTCTGATCCGAACAGCAAAGTAGCGGATAGCGCAAACCGCGCCATCGCGCGGCTCAAACAAGGGAGGCTG
The DNA here is from genome assembly GCA_004356105.1 of Acidobacteriota bacterium. GTDB lineage: Bacteria > Acidobacteriota > Vicinamibacteria > Marinacidobacterales > SMYC01 > SMYC01. Next base: position 43,212 of record SMYC01000082.1, read on the forward strand.
TCGGCATCGGCAGCGCCCATTCCCTGAATTCGCCGCAAAATAGCGGAAGCGAGCCAAGGGCCCACGGGTCCTTAGAAGAGGAGGCTTTCACCGATGCGGAGGTTGAAACCGTCGGTAATTACTACATTGCTCGCGGTCGGGCTTTGCGGCCAGGGCTGCGATCGGGTCAAGGAGCTCACGGATAGCGTTCTAGGAGAGTCTACCGCCGGAAGCGACGTCAACCCCGAGCTTGCAGAAATCGAGAACCTCTATGCCTCGGGCCAGTACGACCAGACCTTGCGCAAGATCGATGAGGTCACCTCGGCGGACCCAAGCTTGACCGAAGCGTATTACTACCGCGGCCTTTGCTACTTGGCGCTTGCGGGCGCCCCGGACGTGAAAGGGCCGCTGTCTCCGGAAGAAGAAAGTAGCCTCGAGGCCTTCCGGCGCGCCTTGTCTTTGAACCCGCGACACGCGCTCTCCAATGTTGGTATCGGGGACCTCTTCGTCCGCCGGTTGCCCACGCGGCTTCGTCGCTCGGACACCGACGACCCCGAAGGTCCTTTCGTCATGGCCCGTGATGCTTATGAACAGGCGGTGGCTATCGACCCGAGGCACCCGCGGGCTCAATCCCGCTATGGCGAGTTCCTCATGCGGACGGGAGAGCTCGAACGGGCGGAGCAGGCCCTCAAAGCTGCCGTCGAGGCCGCTGCGACCGTTCCCGAGATAGCGCCCGATTACTACCTGGCCTATGGGCGTTTTCTCGCGGGCCCCGCCGACCGCCAAGACGAAGCTCTCGACCAATTCGAACTCGCGCAGATGTTTCGTGCTGATGACCAGAATATCCAACAGGAGATGGCCATGGTGCACGCTCGAATCGGTCTGCGCCACTTGAAGAAGCAGCAATACATGTTGGCGGAGGGCGCGCTCACGAAGGCTGTGAACATGTTTCCGGATCAGAGCGTTCAGGAAGCGCAGGAGGCATCCGAAGCGCTGGCCCAGCTCCGTACCATCCGCCGCCGCTGACCCTATCTCTAGCGTGCGTGTGTGGTGCCGCTCACATCTTCGGTGGTAGAGTGTAGTTAGGATGTAGGATTAGCATCGCTGGGTGCGGCTTGGCTTTTGGCCGCCAGGATCGGAGCCGACAAGATGGAAACGAGAACGCGGGCGATTTTGAAGGCGGTAGGGTTGCTCCTGGGGGTGCTCCTTATGGCGATTCCCATTGCCGCGGATACGCTGGATCGCGACGAATCATGGAGCGAGCTCGCTTCCGACGGGAAGTCGCTCGTTTTCGGTCGCTTCGTGGGGAAGTTCGACAGTATCGAATTTCGATCGCGGCGCATCCGGCTTCGGGAAGTGTCCACCGGCAAGAACGTGACCCTCGAGATCGACGACGCGCTCGGCTATATTGCCGAGACCATCAAACCCGGTCTCTACAACCTGCTCGGTTTCGAAGCCGTTTACTACCCGCGAGTTCGGCCCGCGAAGCCCGGGAAGTATCGTCCTCTACGACAGCGCTTTGGGCTCAGTCCAAAGAGCGGGGACGCGCAAGCCGCCTTCATCCAGATTCCCGAGGATCGTCCCGTCTATATCGGGACGATCCAAGCATCCAACGAGCTGGACGGCATCGTCTATCGCGGGCATCAATTGCGTGTGCTCGATGAATATGAGGAAGCCTTCGCGCGGCTCGAGAGCTTCTTCCCCGCTTTGACCGCGAGCCTCGACCGCGAGGGTATCGTTCCCGCCCGCCATTTCATGCTCAAACCGACCCGGCAGCGCGAGCCGCTCGAGCGGGTGGTGGGCCTCGATGATCCCATCCGCCAGGCGCGTGACTACATTGCCGACGGCAAGTACCGGCAAGCGATCAGCTGGCTCGAGACCTTCATGCCCGCATCGGATGGCGAGCGATCCGAGGCGAAGCTTCTCATCGGCGAAGCGTTGCTCGGCAACGGTGAATATCCGGAGGCGATTGAAGAGCTTGGTGAAGTGCTTCTCATCGACCCGGAGGCGACCCGTGCCCTGCGTCTTCTCGCGCGCGCCCACGCGCTCGACGGACACCTCGAAGATGCTCGGGATCTGTACACGGCCCTCACGGTGGCCATTCCGGACGATGCCGAAGCGCACTTGCATCTGGGATATCTCCACGCGCTGAAGGAGAATGCAGTGGGGGCCGAAGAAGAGTTCCATGCGGCTTTCCAGACCGATTTCGATTACTTGCTGAACGACGTAGTGCCGTTCTTCGTCGCAATGAAGGCAACGATGGCCGACGACGTCGGCAGCTACTTGCCGCCCCGCGTAGTCCGCTACCGGACCCCGCCGCCGAAAGCGATGGATTCGAGGCGCCAGTCCAAATCCGGCGGATTTGCCGTCCTCATCGACCATCGAGGAAAGGTGATCGCTGCCCAAATCGGAGCGCAATCTTCGGGAACGATGCCGCTGATGATGCTCTCGCTCGTCCGGGCCATCTTCGAGCCCGCGAGCTTGAACGGGATCCCGATCCCCGCCATCGTGTCACTAGGCTCGCCAATGCGGGCACAGTAGATCAGCATTCAGTCGTCAGCATTCAGGGTCGTCATAGGTGCCACTTTGCTACATTTCAAGCGGAGCGTTTCCGCAAGGCGTGATCTCCTGAATGCCTGAATGCTGTAGCACTTGACATGGATCGGGCGCGTTCGTTACTATCTACTTACTAACGACTTATTCGGGTTTATCGACCCCTTGATTATTTCTCAGCTTTCTTATTTTCTTTGGTAGCCCTGCCGGTATCCTTCGACCGTTTAACTCAATAAAAGGGGGACGTACCGTGGACCCGGATCCGAAAGAGCCTCTGTCGGCTTCAGACCCAACCGGTTCGTGGGGCTTGCACCGAGAACTCAAAGCCGCTAGTGCCGTTGCGACATTTGCCGAAAGCCCTCCCGCGCAAGGCGTGCGCCCAGTCGTTGAGGCGACAACGCGCAAGAAGGCGCAGCCCGCCAAAGGTCGCATCATTGCGGTTGGTGGCGGCAAAGGCGGCGTTGGAAAGAGCTTCGTTACGAGCAGCCTCGGGATCTCAATTGCGCGGCACGGCAAGAAAGTGGTCGTGATCGATGCCGACCTCGGCGGGGCTAATCTCCATACTTGCTTCGGCTTGTCCGCGCCGTCGCTCACGCTGAGCGATTTCATCAGTCGGCGCGTCGAGTCGATTGACGACGTGATTCTCGAGACCGGCGTCAAGAACCTCAGACTCATCAGTGGCGCACACGACCATCTCGCAGCGTCGAATCTGAAATATACTCAGAAACTCCGACTCTTGTCCCATATCGCTACGGTGGATGCTGATTTCATCTTGCTCGACATCGGCGCCGGAATCTCGTTCAACATCGTTGATTTCTTTCTCATTGCGGAGCAAGGCCTCCTTGTCGTCATCCCGGAGCCGAGCTCGATCGAGAACGCATACCGCTTCCTCAAAATGAGTTTCTACCGCCATCTGTGGCGCGCTTTGAAGTCGAGCCCTTCGCGTAAGGTCGTCGAGGAAGCGATGGACCAGAAGAATAGTGACGGCATCCGCACGCCCATCGATCTTCTCGACGCCGTGGAGCGTCGCGACAGTGCCACGGGACGCTATCTCAAGGAGCGAGCCCTCTCGTTTCGGCCGCGGCTCTTGATCAATCAGGTCCGCTACCCCGAGGACGAGCGGCTCGGCGCTTCGATGGCCAGCGTCTGCCGTCGCCATCTCGGAATCGATATCGAGGCCATCGGCACCGTGTGCTTCGACGAGAGCGTTTGGAAGGCGAACCGTAAACGTAGACCTTTCATGCTCGACTCTCCTGAATCCGCGGCCGGAAGCTCGCTCGATCTCGTGGCGCAGGCTTTGATGTTCGGCTCGCGCACTTCGGCGCGCTTGGAGAGACAAAATTGATGTTACGACGGTTGAGCGAGCAGGACCATTATCAGGTGCTCGAGGTTTCGTACGACGCGAGCTCCGATGAGATCCAGTCGGCCTTCGAGACGGCCCGCGATATCTACTCTCACGAGGCGCTCGTTTCCAGCTCGATATTGTCGGACCGCGAGCGTCGCCGCACGTTCCACCGGATCTCGGAGGCCTATCAGACACTCATTGCCGAAGAAAGCCGCCGTCTCTACGATAAGCGGCTGGGGGTCTCGGGTGTGCGCGCGACCCGAACGTTGTTGTCCACGACCGCACTCAACGTCGAGCCCCCGACTCCGCCTGACGATGTCGCTCCGCCCGAGCAGGACGCGGCCGACCATGTGGAGGCGTCCGAGCAGGCGCCGGTCTCGGTCTCGGAGCGCCTCACACGCGAGAGCCCGCTACAACTCCAGCCGACCGAGGAAGCGACGGGCGCGTTTCTCCGCGCGGCGCGTCAGGCGATGGGACTCGAGTTGGCAACTATCTCCAAAGAAACGAAAATCGGCCGTTCCATGCTCGAATATATCGAGACCGAGAGACTCGACCGCCTCCCGGCCGCGGTCTATTTGCGCAATTTCACTAGGCAATTTGCTCATTGTCTCGGGCTCGACGAAGAGCAGGTCTCGACGACTTATTTGGCGCGCATCCGCCGCCTTCAAGGGTAGCCCTCCTTCGCCCTTCGGCGGGCAAGCCCGCCCACAGCCCACGCCTTTCGGGTTTGGCGAGCCGAGCTCACAGCTTTTGTTCTTAGCTGTGATGGGGTTTCTTGTTAGCTGTTATAGTTGTTGGCTTTGGATGGGAGGGTCCTGTTTTGCCGACGCTTTCGGTGGTCATTCCTTGTTACAACGAGGCGCTTACGATTGAGACGATCGTGGAGGCGGTCTCGAAGAGCGAGATCGAGGATGTTGAGATTATCGTGGTGGATGACTACTCGACGGACGGGACGCGCGACAAGTTGCGTGAGCTTCAGGAGAAACTTTCGATCGAAGTTGTGCTGCACGAGCGCAACATGGGCAAAGGCGCTGCGTTGCGCACCGGATTCGCGCGCGCTACGGGGGATATCGTCATCGTTCAGGATGCCGACCTCGAATATGATCCCCGCGATTATCCGAAGCTGGTTGCGCCTATCCTGGAAGGGAAGGCGGATGTTGTTTTCGGGTCGCGCTTCGCCGGCGGTGAGATCCATCGGGTGCTCTACTTCTGGCACTACGCGGCAAACAAATTTCTGACCCTCACGTCCAACATGTTCACGAATTTGAACCTCACGGATATGGAAACTTGCTACAAGGCTTTTCGGCGCGAGGTCATCCAATCCATCGAGATCTGTGAGAACCGCTTCGGCTTCGAGCCCGAGATCACCGCCAAGGTAGCGCGTATGGGTTGCCGCATCTACGAGGTCGGCATTTCCTATTCGGGACGCACCTATGCCGAGGGCAAAAAGATTGGTTGGCGCGACGGCGTCCGTGCTTTGTGGTGCATCTTTCGCTACAACGTTTTTGGTTGAAGCGTTTTTGTGATGGCTCGGATGGTCTCGGGCGTCGTTCGGCAACAGCCCCCAATGAGACGCGCGCCGAGCTCCTGCCACTCTCGTACGGAAGCGACGATGGACGTTGCCCCCTGCGCTTTACGCCACACATGGCGCGTGCCATCCCAGGTTTCACCCCCATTGGGATAGGCCAAAAGTGGCTTGTCGCTCACGCCTCGAGCCGAACGTAAAAGGCCTGACACAAATTGGGGCGGGGTGCAGTTGACGCCGACCGCGACCACCCTTGGAGATTCGCCCATGAGTCGAACGCACTCCGCGAAGGACTCTCCATGGCAGAGCTCGGTGTCGCTCCGGCAACTGAAGCTGACCCAAGCCGGCACGTCACCGTCCTCCTCGAGTAGAGCGAGGATGGCTTCCGCTTCCACCGCGACCGGGATGGTCTCGAAGGCGAGCAGATCGGGGCCGGCGCTCACGAGCACTTCGAGACGCCGGCGGTGAAACGCAACGAGCTCGTCCTTGGTCAACCCGTAATCGCCTCGATATTCCGAGCCGTCATGAAGGATAGCGCCGTAGCAGCCGATCGACGCGGCCACGATCCCCGAGCCGTGCTCGTCACGGGCCCTCTGGGCGAGCTCCACCGAAAGCCGCAACAAGCGTTCCGATTCTGCGTCATCGATCCCACGGTCCTGAAACCCCTCGAAGCTCGCTTGGTAGCTCGCGCTCGTGGCCACGTCCGCACCGGCCTTGAAATAATCGCGGTGGACGGCCTGGATCAACTCGGGAGCCTCGATGAGAAGCTTCGCTGACCACAGAGGGTCGTCGAGATTCGCCCCGCGCCGCTCGAGCTCCGTCGCGAGGGCTCCATCTAGAACGACGTGCCCTTTGGCGCTGAGGATGGACGCGAGCGGATTGTGCATGACGCCTGATTTTACCTCTGGATCCGTTGTTAGCTACCCGCTATCAGCTATCCGCTGTCAGTACCTGAACCCGATGACGGTGTCCTCCAATTCGGGCTCGCTCAACTAGTCTTACCTTGGCCCCATCGTTGTTTATCTCTGCGTGTCTCTGCGAACTCTGCGTCTCTGCGGTGATTTCTTGGTTGCGGCTCCACTGCGCTGTGACAACCGACTACTGATCCATGATAATGCGCCATGTTTTGTCTCGGCTACGACCTTGGGAGCTCTTCCGTCAAGGTCTGTCTTCTCGACGGCGCCTCCGGGCGCGGCGTCGCCCATGCCAGCTATCCCGACCGCGAGATGACGATCGAGGCCCCGAAGCCCGGTTGGGCCGAGCAGGCGCCGGAAACGTGGTGGGAATGCGCGAAGCGTGCGACCGAGCGGCTACTGGAGGGCGTCGACATAGCCGCGCCCGATATCAAAGCCATCGGCATATCCTATCAGATGCATGGGCTCGTTCTCCTCGACCGAGACGGCCGCGTCATCCGGCCCGCCATCATCTGGTGCGATAGCAGGGCGGTTGACGTGGGCGTCCGTGCATTCGAAGCACTCGGGGAGAGCCGCTGCCTCGAAGCTCTTCTGAACGCGCCCGGAAACTTCACGGCGTCGAAGCTCGCCTGGGTGCGGGAGAACGAACCGGCCCATTTCGAGCGCGCCCATACGATGATGCTTCCCGGCGACTATTTTGCGTGGCGGCTCACGGGCCGCGCCGCTACGACGGTCTCGGGTCTTTCGGAGGGCATCCTATGGGATTTCTCGAAGCACGAAACGGCCGGCTTTCTTCTCGAGCACTTCGCCATTCCGGCGTCGCTCGTCCCTGAAGTCGTCCCGACCTTCGGCGAGCAAGGCCGACTCACGGAAGCGGCCGCCAAGGAGCTCGGGCTAAAGGCGGGAACGCCGGTGACATACCGTGCGGGCGACCAGCCGAACAATGCGCTCTCCCTGGGCGTGCTCGAGCCGGGTGAAATTGCGGCGACCGCCGGAACTTCGGGTGTCATCTATGGAATCAGTGATACCGTACGCGCCGATCGCCGGTCGCGTGTGAATAGCTTTGCTCACGTGAATCACACAACGGAAGCTACACGGCTCGGGATCTTGCTCTGCATCAACGGAACGGGGAGCGCTTATCGTTGGCTTCGCGAAAGGCTCGAAACGGACTATGACAAGATGAACGAACAGGCGTCCGAAGTCCCGATTGGCTGCGACGGCTTTCGGTTTTTTCCCTTCGGCAATGGTGTCGAGCGCATGCTCGAGAACCGAGACTTGGGTGCGTCTCTGACCCACCTCGATTTCAATATTCACGGCGACGCCCACCTTGCGCGCGGCGTCCAGGAGGGTGTCGCCTTCGCGTTTCAGTACGGGATGGATGTCCTTAGGGAGCTCGGCATGCGTCCTGCGGTCATCCGTGCGGGGCTTCAAAACATGTTCTCGAGCCCTGTATTCAGGGAGATTCTGACCTCGACGACTGGCGTGAGCCTCGAGCTCTATTGCACCGACGGCGCCGAAGGCGCCGCGCGAGGCGCGGCGTTCGGAATCGGGCACTACGCGTCTTTGTCGGAAGCGTTGACCGGGCTTCGGCGAGACGCGGTTTTTGAACCTAACCTCGAGCGAGCTGCGCGATATCGCGAAGCCTATCGTGCGTGGGTGGACGAGCTCACAGAGAGGATGTCGTCGTGAGCCAACTCGTTCTTCTGGACTGGGTCATCGTCGCGTTCTACTTCGCGGTGGTTTTCGGTATCGCGTTTTGGGTCATCCGCCGGAAGCAAGATTCGACCGCGGACTATTTTCTCGCCGGAAAAAACGTCGGTTGGTTCGTCGTCGGAGCGTCGCTCTTCGCCTCGAATATCGGTTCCGAGCACCTCGTCGGGCTCGCCGGGGCGGGCGCGGAAAGCGGCGTCGTCTTCGGCCATCTCGAGTTTCAAGCATCGATCATCTTGCTGCTGCTCGGATGGGTTTTCGTCCCGTTCTACGCGCGAAGCGGCGTCTTCACGATGCCGGAATTTCTCGAGCGGCGCTACTCGCCGGCAGCCCGGTGGTATCTGTCGATCATCTCAATCGTCGGCTATGTGCTGACCAAGATCTGCGTGACGATCTACGCAGGCGGCGTCGTCTTCGAGGTGCTGATGGGGATCGACTTCTGGACGGGCGCCATCGCCATCGTCGTCTTGACCGGGATCTATACAATCATCGGCGGCCTCCGAGCCGTTATCTATACCGAGGTCATGCAGACAGGAGTCTTGATTGCGGGTGCGATCGCCGTCACCGCCATTGGGCTCGCGAAGATTGGCGGGTGGAGCGCGCTCTACGACGTTGTCGGAAGCGAGTATTTCAACGCTTGGAAGCCTGTCTCGCACCCGAACTATCCATGGACGGGAATGGTCTTCGGCGCGCCAATCATCGCGATTTGGTACTGGTGTACGGATCAGTACATCGTTCAGAGGACCCTCGCCGCAAGAAACGAAGGCGAGGCCCGGCGCGGAACGATCTTCGCAGGCTTCTTGAAACAACTTCCGCTTTTCATCTTCATCCTTCCCGGCATGATTGCCCACGCATTGTCCAAGACGGGTGAGCTCACCCTTGACGAGCCCGACCAGGCCCTCCCGGTGCTCGTGATGAATTTGCTACCGGCGGGCTTGAGAGGCCTCGTTGCCGCGAGCCTTCTCGCCGCGCTCATGAGCTCACTTTCCGCCGTGTTCAACTCTTGCTCGACCCTCATCACGATGGACTTCTACAAAAGAATCCATCCAGGGGCCTCCGACCGGCAGCTCATCCACATCGGCCGGCTGGCCACGTTCGTCCTAGTCGTCCTCGGCCTGGCCTGGATCCCGCTGATGCGTCACATATCGGGAACGCTCTATCTCTACCTCCAAAGCGTCCAGTCCTACATCGCACCGCCCATCGCGGCCGTTTTCCTATTGGGGGTCTTTTCGAAGCGGGTTACGGCGACCGCGGCCATCACCGGAATGGTGGGCGGATTCCTCGTCGGCATGTTGCGTCTCATTGCCGAGATCAACAAGGGCTCGCTCGACGGCGCTCTTCTGTACTTCGCGTCGATCAATTTCCTTCACTTCGCTGCGCTCTTGTTCGTATTTTGCGTCGTGTTGATGGTCATCGTGTCTCGCTTCAGCGAGCCGCCGTCCGAAGAGAAACTGCGCGGGCTGACTTACGCAACGACGGGCGCAGCGGAAGCGGCGCGGTCGCGGGCGACGTGGTCGAAGCTGGACGTGACGTTGTCTATTGTGTTGGTTGCGATGGTGGCGGCCGTGATGCTGTACTTCCGCGGCTAGCTCTTCGCTGACTAAGGGACTAAGGGACTAGAGAAATGAATCGACTTCGGTGGGTCGTCGTCGCGCTCGCTCTTTGCGGAGCGAGCCTCGGGCATGCGGAGGAGCTTGCTCTCGATAAGTATCGGGAAATTCTCGCGACTTACCGCGAGGGAAGCTTCACGGTTGCGGCCGATCAGCTGCTTACTTTCGAGCTTGCAAGTGTGAGCCGGCGGAACGAGGAGCTCCCGGCGGTTCTTGATCTGGACCGGCCAAGCGATCGACGCGACCTTATGGCTGCGATCGTACTTCAAGCGGATACGGCTCTTCGCTCCGATGATACGTTGCGTCGAAACTTCTATCTCGGTGAGGTTGGCGCTTTGTTGATCTCACTGGGTCGGGGGGAAGGCCTTTTTCTGCAACGCGACATTCACCTCGCGGTGGCCTATTCTCTGTTCCGGCGTTATCGCATTGTCGATGCGCTAGCCGTCCTCGATCCGGTCGCGGAGCGATACCCCGAAGACACCGCCGTACAGTACGCCTTCGGCAACCTCGCGGAACTGTCGGGTTTTATCGATGGGTCTGAGAGAAAGCTTCTTCGGGCTCGCGCCGCCTATGAGAATATCCTGGCCCGGAATCCGAACGACGCACGTGCGCGCATGCGGCTCGGCAGAGTTCTCCTGGCGCTCCGCGAGCCGGAAGCGGGGAGGCTTCAACTGGAAGCCTCGCTAGAGACGCTCGTCGACCACCCGGCACACAAGACCATCGCCCTGCTGTCACTCGGCGACGCCGCCCGCTCCTCAGGGCGACTCGAGGATGCATCCGTTCTCTACGACCAAGCGCTCCACGAGGATCCGCAGTGCCAGTCAGCTGCCGTCGCGCTGTCTCACACTTTGCGACAGCTCGGGGACGCCGCAAGGGCGCGGGACGTCGTTAGGAAGAGCATGGAGAACATCGAGAGATTCGTGCCGCCTGACAGTTGGCTTGCCTATCGTCTCGG
>SMYC01000006.1 GCA_004356105.1 Acidobacteriota bacterium
CAGCTCGTCGGTATCCCGCCTGCTCCCCGGGGTGTGCCCCAAATCGAAGTCTCGTTCGACATCGACGCCAACGGCATCGTCAACGTCAGTGCCAAGGATGTCGCCACGGGCAAAGCGCAGAGCATCACGCTCGAAAGCTCGAGCGGCCTCAGCAAAGAGGAAATCGAGGCGATGGTCAAGGATTCCGAGATCCACCGTGAGGAGGACGAGAAGCTTCGTCAAAAAGTGGAGGCAAGGAATCGTCTCGACACCGCGATCTTCGCCTCCGAGCAAAGCCTCGACGAGAACAAGAACGACCTCGAACCGTCGATCGTTCAAGAAGTCGAAAGCGCTCTTACCGAGGCCAAGGCCAAGCTCGATAGCGATGACCTCGAGGCGTTGAAGGCGGCCGAGGAACGCCTCACCAAGGCCGCGCACGCCATGTCCGAAAAGCTCTACGCGAAAAAGGAAGCCGAGCCATCAAACGGCGAAACAGCAAGCGACGGCCCCACGCCGAGCGCCGACGAAGACGTCGTCGACGCGGAGTTTACGGAGGTCAGCTAGTCAACTTTCAAGACTCGGCCGAGAAGGCTCCTCACCAGGACGGTGGGGGGCCTTTTTCATGTGGTGACGCCGCTGTGCTCGGGTCAGATCACAGCGTCCGCGAGAGAAGAAATGAACTGTACTCCGGCAATGACCTTCTGGCTCAAGCGGTCGTCGTTCGTAATGAACAGATCCGTGCTCACCTGCGACGCGCACGCGAGCTGAATGGCATCGGGTGGCTTCACGCTTCGGTCCCGACGTATGGTTGCGAACCTCCGAGCGGCCGCTCTGTCGAAGGGGATGACGACCGCTGCGCTTGTCAGGGCGAGCTCATAGTCCGCGGCAAGGTCCTCTCTATTCTCGTCGAGCGGTTTCACGAGAATCTCTCCCAAAGTCAAAGCGGAAGTGTAGAGCTCGTCTCTGCGCCTCAACATGCGCTCACGGATTCTCACGACACGCTCCGTCAAGTCCCCGTAGTCCTCGATGAGATAGACGAACAGGTTCGTGTCCCAGAAAATTCGACTCACTCCCATCCCTCGCGCAACCTACGCACATATTCGTCGGGATCGATGCCCCGCCAAAGCTCAGCGCCCAGTCCGCGTAGATTCAATATGGGGTCTTCGTCGTCCGAGCCACGCCGCTCTCGATAATCCCGGTCATACCAATCGATGAGGTCGCGATACTGTCCGGGTACATTCTTTCGGTCAGGCCGCGTTTTCGATCCCGCGCGCTCAGGGTCATACGTGTCGCCTTCTCGGAAGAGCCTCCGCGTCTTCGGGGCGGTGGCAAACAGCATGCGGTAGCGTCCAGGATTGGGTGACCGGTTCGCGACGCAATGCTGAACGATGTGGACGTAGACGCCAGGACGAAGTGTTTCTGTCATCGCTTCTCGCGCCGCGCGCTCCTGTATCTCCTGAATGGTGAAGTCCTTGCGCTCGGGCTGCTCTCGGTGCAAGAGGGCAGTGGCAATCCATACCTCGTCGGCAACCTTCGTCGGTTGCTCAGTTTTCTCGTCGACGGTCAATCTCATCTCCCTACTAAAATACCAGTTAATAAATTTATATAATAAAATACCAAGTACTAATTCTAGGAGAAAAAAATAGGAAAATCAACTCGGCTGTCGTTCGTCATCAACTAAGCGGCGCGAGAACGGCGGGGCTCAAGCGTCCCGGCCAGGGAGACGCTGGATACTCGCAGGGAACCTTCTTGGCGAGCGGCGAATATAGACCGCGGTCGATGATTTCGTTCAAACAGGCGGAGACCGCTCAAGTGAAGGTGCCGGTGTCCAGCATCGACAAAATCGCTGGATGCTTACGCGCGTCGACGTGCCTCCTCGATCGCATTGCGAGTTTGCACGGGTCCTTCGAGAAAAGCTGCCAAGTGAGCTGCCGGTCGTTATCGTGAAAATCAAAACGCTCTCCGTGACTCACGTGAAGCATATTTTCCACAGGTTTTCCACGCAAATTGTCGCAGTTTTCCACAGGCGGACTTTTCCGCGGAAACGTCCAAGCAAACCGGATCACTGGCCCGTCGGAACGAGGCGCGCGAGCTCTTGCCAAAACTGAGGACGACATTGAACAGCGTCCGTCTCGAGGTCTCCGTCGTATCCGCCGAGCCCACTCGGAAAAGCGCGGGCTGATTGCGGAGGTGCCAAACAGCCACGCTCGATGCGCATGCTATAGCCCCGTGAGGAGTTGCCGGATCTCGACTGATGAACAGCTTCCGGCGTTCGCGAGCCCGCAACAGATGGCCGGGTCATTTCGAGGGTGGCGTGATATCGAAGTTTCTATCGCCGCGCACCGAATCCGTAGACTTGACGGATTAGGAAAGCGGGCCACATTCGGTGGAGCTCGTCACTTCCCCGTCGGGACCCGCGCTTTCAGTTCTTCGAACCAGTTGAGGACGACGCTCAGCCGCCGGCCCGCCAGGCGGCCCGCCTCTTCGTCACCCCAGATCATCATAAAACGCTGACCGTCGGGGGCAACGTCGATGCTGAAGCCGACACCCTCCTTGCGGGTCTCCTCGAAGAGCACACGTGGCGTTCCCACCGTGAGCTCGGGCTCGGTCGCCATTTGCACTGCCAACAACACGTCCGCTCCATTGAAGAAGAGCTCTCGGCCGTCCGGTGACCAGACCGGACCGTTTCCGCCATCGGTCGAGATCTGCCACCTCCGGCCGCCCTCGGGAAAGCGCTGGACGTAGACCTGCACCTCGCCGGCATCGTCTGACTGGTAGGCAAGCCACTGCCCGTCGGGCGACAGGGCTGGCAAGGCGTCGTAAAAAGGAGTCTGGACGAAAGGCCTGGGCTCACCGTCGCCTTCGAGGGGCAGCACCCAGATGTCGTTTTGTGTCGTGGGGTGGTTCACCACAAAGACCAGGAGCTTGCCGTCGGTCGACCAGTCGCCCGGCTGGCGAGTCTCCCTGGCTAGAAGCCGCTCCGCCGGACCACTGAAGTCCGCCCGTTCGCGGTAGAGGCCCGGTTCGCCGTCCCGAATCGAGGCGAACACCACCCACTGGCCGTCGGGCGACCAGAAAGGAATGCGGTTGCTTCCCTCGATGGTGAGGCGCGAGAAGCTGTCGCGGACAATGTCATAGATCCAGATGTCGCCTCCGTCTTGCTCATCGATCCAGAGGGCCACCCGATCGCCTTCAGGTGAGATTCTGAGCGCAGCGTAGCGTAGTTCCGCCGTTCGTCCGTCACCGATGTCGCCTTACCGTCGCGATCCACCCAGACCAGCTCGCGCTCGACCGCAGCGTTCGCCGGCACGTGGACGAGCGTACCCGAGTCCGAGAAGCTGAAGTGCGCGGTGCTGTTAATTAATTCCAGCGCTCGCGAGACGTTCTCGAGGACGGGAACGGCCCCACCTTCGACCGTCAGCCGGGCGAGATCGAAAGGAACCGCTCTGACCGCGCTCCCCACGGCATAGACGAGGTGGCCGGTGGGCAAGTACCGGCCGTCGCCCCCGTTCTCGATCAGGACGCGCTGCTCGCCCGTTTCGAAGGACTGTACGACGATGGCAGACGCATTCCAGCTCCGACCGGTCGTCCGTGTAAAGAGCACCGCCTTTCCCGGCAAGATCTGAGGCTTGTCAGCCGCCTTGCCCTCTTCGAGAGAAACCAGGAGCTCCGGCTCACCTCCATTGGCAGACACCTGCCAGATGCCGAGCGGGCCCTGTCCGAAGACGATGGTGTCCTCGTCCGCCCAGCTCGCGCCGAAGAGACTGGCCACCTCGCACAAGATGACCGGCGCTCCGCCTTCAATGGGTACTTTCCTCAGCTCGCCGCCTGCCCAGAAACCCAGCCACTCACCATCGGGCGAAAAGAAGGGATTTCGGCCGCGTTCGGTGCCACGAATGGGTGTGGCCTCCGTCTGGTCCAAGGTCCGCAGGTAGAGCTGATTTGTTTCCCCGAAGCTAGCATAGACGAGATGTTTTCCGTCCGGCGAGAGTGCCACGGCACGGTACCGTCCAACAGCCAGTTCCTGGTTTGGAGGCAAGAGCAATTCCAGGTGGGCCACGGCCCCTGGTGGAGCTATCTTCAGATTCCACGTCACGACGCTGGCAAGGATCCCGATTATGAGAGAAGCTCCGAGGGCCACTAGCATCACCCGCTTGCCGTCTACGGGCGCGGCCTGAGCCAGCTCCTGCTTCTCGGGCGCCGGACCCGCCAGCAACTCGGCAATCTCGGCTTTCACGTTTCCTATGTCGCGCCGCCGCTCTCTCCGATCCTTCCGCAAGCAGCCAAGAAGAAGGGCTCGAAGCTTCGGATCGGTGCTCGCCGGCAGCAAGCTCCAATCGGGCTCCGACTTCAATACCGATGCCAGGATCTCGGAGACCTCTTCCCCCCAAAACGCCTTTTGTCCCGTGAGCATCTCGTAGAGCACCAGGCCGAAGGAGAAGATGTCGCTTCTTTTGTCCACCGGCTTGGCGCGTGCCTGCTCCGGGCTCATGTAAGGGGCGGTTCCCAGAATGGCGCCCTCGGCGGTAGCCATGGCGCTCAACGTCGGGGACTCGGCAAGACTTTCGCCGGATGGGGCCTCCGAGAACGCCTTGGCCAGACCGAAGTCCAGAACCTTTACCAGGCCCTCCGGAGTGATCATGATGTTCGCCGGCTTCAAGTCCCGATGGATGACGCCTTGCTCGTGGGCCGCGTCCAGAGCATCGCCTACCTGTTGCGCGATAGCGAGCACTTCTTTCATAGACAGGGCACCGTGCTTCAACTTGTCCGCCAATGTCTGGCCGGGCACGAGCTCGAGAACGAGGTAGTGCACGCCATCCGATTCCTCGAGCCCATAAATGGCCGCGATGTTTGGATGGTTCAGCGAGGCGAGAAGCTTGGCCTCTCGGGCGAAACGAGCGCGTCTCGACGCGTTGGCAAAAGTCTCGGGCAGTACTTTGATCGCCACTTCACGCCCGAGCTTCGTGTCCCGGGCGCGGTAGACGACCCCCATGCCGCCACGGCCGAGCTCCTCCAAAAGATCGTAATGGGACAACGACGCTCGACATTCATCGCTGGCTTCTCGAGAAAACTCTCCGCCTCAGCTGCGTGAGAGATGAGGGACTCGACTTCCTTTCTTACCTCGGGATCCGAGCCACAGGCTCGATCCAGAAATGCAGTCCTTTGCTCCGGGGGCTGCTCGAGAGCCGCCTCCAGAGCGCCCCGGACCAGCTTCCACCGGTCGCGGGTCACCGCGCGTCAGCTCCCATCGAGCTCGCGGCGTAACCATATTTTGGCCGTACAAAATCCCCGCTTGACCGTAGCCGAAGACACGCCCAGTGCTTCCGCCGTCTCTTGGACGTTCAGGGCCAAGAAAAATCTCAACTCCACCAAGCGGCTCAGGCTCGCGTCCATCCCGTACAGCTTGTCGAGAGCCTCGTCTAGAGCCAGGAGATCGGTCTCTTCCTCACGCGCCGGGACGTGCACTTCTTCGTCGAAGGGAAGCTTCTCGATACCGCCTCCTCGCTTCTTCGCGTGGCGTCGGCGAGCCCTATCCACGAGAATATTCTTCATGGTCCTTGCGGCGCCGCCGAAAAAATGCGCCCGATTTTCCCAATCGATCCCTTCCCGATCGATGAGCCGCACGAACGCTTCGTTGACCAGAGCCGTCGCCTCTAAGGATTGATCCGGTGGCTTGCCGCCTAACAAGTGCTACGCCGTTCGCCGAAGCTCCGCGTATACGAGAGGCGCCAGCCGATCCAGCGCCTCGCGGTCGCCATTCTTCCAGCCGACGAGCAACTGGGTCACTTCGCCTTGCACGGTTGCGTTCATTTTGGTCCGCCGCAGTTTTATAGGAACCAAGTGTGAGCTGTCAACTTCGGTGCTTTTCTTCTTGTTTTGGTGAGCCCGTTTCGATGCCAAATTCGAATGTCAGACCTCCTGATCTCCGGGATTCTGCGATGAGACCAAGTTGTAGACGAGGCGCAGGTTTGTTCCTGGAAATAGGGTTTCTGTCTCGTTGAGTTCTGCGCACAAGTGTCGAAGCGTTTCATCGTCGCGATGGTTAGCAAGGTGGTGCAGGCGAACGGTAAGGGTGGCGTTCTCCTCATCTGGGAGCAGGTCAGCGTCTGCGTTGTAGATGGCCCGCAGTAGACTTCGGGCATCGTCGTCACGAGACATGTGTTCTCGGAGTATATGGACCATGCTGGTCTCGGCCCGGTAGGCGATCATCTTGATGGTATCGATGAGATGCTTCGTCTGGGTACTGAGGCCGCTGAATCGCTGCTCTTCAGTTAATTGGGCGACCGTGATGTGCCGCTCGATGGCCTTACGTTTCGCTTTAAGGAGTTCGAGCTCGGCCTGCAAGTTCGTGATTTCCTCCTGTAGTTAGGCTTTTTTGCGCTGGTATTTCTCGACCCTCTTGGGAGTAATTTCCTCGTAAAGGTTCATACCGCCGAACTGAGCCAGCTTGCGACCAAGGATCGCAGCGATACGGCGAACCTTTCCATCCAGCTGGCGGTAGTCAGGATTGACGACCCGTACGGTCTCAGGAATCTCCTCGGTCC
>SMYC01000083.1 GCA_004356105.1 Acidobacteriota bacterium
CAGGTCGGCGCGGAAGTTCAGGCGGAAGAGTTCGGTTTCGTCGGGAAACTGTTTGAGCACGTCCTCACAAAGCTGGATTCCGGTGTCGGCAAAGGTAGCATTGTCGACAGCGGTATTGTGCAGCTCGATGGCGAAGTCTTGCACCCAGTTGAAGAGGACCTGAGAGCCGTCAAAGACAACCGATGCGTCATCGCAGGTGCGCATGCCGGTGCGCAGACGCGAGTGGATGACTTGCCACACGGTGGACCAACGCTCGCAAGCCTGTGCTCCACGCCCGTCCATCATGTAGCGGTAGCCTTCCTGCATCCAGTCGTCGAGCATCTCGATAGAAGGACGATCGGGGCAATAGCGTTTCCATAGCTCGCAGGCGACAATCCCGATGCAGTCTTCTTCGTGCTGGGAAAGTCGTTGGGTGATCTTCGTACGCCAAACGTCGGACAGCTCCCAGGCAGAGAAGCGATTTCTGGCGAGCTCCAAGTAGGGATTGCGCGAGGCATCGACGCCAAGCTCACGCACAGCGTTAACTAGCTCTTCGGTCTCGAGGGCGGCGGCTCGGCTCGGGGTCCAGAACAGTCTCGCCCTGGCGGGATGGCGCCGCTTCAATTCAACAAAGGTTTCGGACCGCTCGAAGAGCTTGGCAGCGGCGTAGGGTGGCAAGGGAGCGTTGGCGTCGGCAGCCGAGCCAGGCATGTTCATGCTTTTCGAGGCGTGCTGGCGGTCGTCCTTGTCGAGGCAACACTTCTTGTACTTCTTGCCACTGCCGCAAGGGCATGGTTGGTTTCGACTGATTTTCGTCATGGAGAGCTCCAGTGAAGGCACAGATGGCATTGCCGTGAGGATGCCCGTACCATAATCATGCGGCGTCGTGCAAAAAGCACATAGAGCTTTCGTCGTCACTCCGTACCGAGCTGGGCCGGACGGCCGTCTCGAGCCGGACATCCCCACGCGAGGGGTATGCGCGAATCAGGACTACCACCCCTGTAAACTCAGCGTCAATCATCGGCGCGAGCGTTCGACGGGGCCTTGCTTTCCTCTAACCGTGCTGCGCTTCCGCCCCCACAAGCGTAGCTTTACCCTCTACCCACCGGGTCACGTCCCCTACGGCCGTATCGCCATGGCGCCGGTGGCGCCCGACGCGAGCCCCCTCCGCGGCCAAGAAGTCGCCGCGCGGTATCGAGGCACGCTGTTCGAGGCTTCGCTCGACGCCGCTGAGCGAAAGCCGTGGCACCGAGAGCACGCTGGGTCCACCGAGCGGTGGTGGGGCACGCAGCTGCGACGGCTGGCGCTGGCGGCGCAACTGCTCGCGCTGGCTCCTGGCGTCGCTTCTCGGCGGCGCGAAGAGGTGGCAGAGATTGTTGGTGTCGACCTCCTGCTGCTGCGCGAGCAAGCGCAGAAGATGCTCCATGCGCAAGGCTATCAGCAGCGCGGTGCAGCCGTCCTCCAGGTTCTCGATGCCGTGCCTCAGGGCAGTTTCCTGCCCGAGCGGCTTTTGGAGTGTGGCTACCTCGCAGGCTGCTGGGGTGCGCCGCATCGGTGGTTGCCACAAAGCGCTACGTTGCGCCGGCAAGCCTTTCGAGCCACCGGAACACAACGCTCGGCTCGCCCTCCTTGAGCTGGCAAGGGTTGTCCACGAATCGGGGACGTAGGTTGCGCCAGGATGAGCTCGTACAATCGATGTCGAACTCGAATCCAGGAGCCGAATCGTGAGTCGCCGAGATACGGACGAGCCCTCCGCCGAAGCATTGTTCCGTTACCGCCTGATCTCCGAGGTCGCCTCGCGCGTCCTGCGTGGAGAGGACCGCGGCAACGTCGTACGAGACGTTGCCGCCCAGGACCATGCTGAGCGGAGCGGAGCGCTTCGCCGCGTCAGCGAGCGCACCCTTTACCGCTGGCTTGCCCACTACAAACAGCAGGATTTTGCTGGCCTTGTGCCGGTACCGCGTCAACGGGTCGAACGCTCCGTCGTCCTGCCAGACGCTTTGCTCGACTTCATCTGCACTCAGAAAGCCGAAGACCCGAAGGCATCCATCCCTGAGCTTCTCCGCCGCGCCCGAGAGACAGGCGTCCTAAAGCCCCACGAGCGCGCCGACCGCACCACCGTCTACCGCGCTCTCAAGCGCATGGGGAAATATGTGGGGCGGCGCAAACGGCGTCGGCCGGAGCGCGACACCCGCCGCTTTCAATACCCTCATCGCATGCAGATGCTGCTGTGCGACGGCAAACACTTTCGCGCTGGCATCACGCGGGCACGCCGCGTCGCTCTGTTCTTTCTCGACGACGCCACCCGATACGGACTGCACGTTCTCGTCGGAACCTCGGAGTCTGCCTCCCTGTTTTTGCGCGGTCTATACCAGACCTCGCGCTGTCATGGTATCGCCGACATCTACTACCTCGACCGAGGCCCGGGGTTTAGAGCCGAGGATAGCTTCGAGGTCGTCCGAAAGCTCGGCGCTCTACTGGTTCACGGTGAGACGGCCTACCCCGAAGGACACGGCAAGATCGAGAAGTTCAACCAGACCGCCAAGAACGACGTATTGCGTGGTTACGACGGACGAGCCGACATCGACCCGAACCCCAGCGCTCTTTCGTTGCGCTTGCAGCACTATCTGCGTGAGGTCTACAACCACAAACCCCACGAAAGCTTGGGCGGGCTCACCCCTTACGAGCGTTTCCGTGCCGACGAGCGCCCCTTGCGAATGCCGGAGAGTGATGAGGAGCTGCGAAGCCGCTTCGTGCTTCACATAAAGCGCACCGTCAGCGCCGACCACATCGTCTCTGTGGACTCCGTCGACTACGAGATTCCCCGAGGCCATGCCGGCGAGAAGCTCCTGGTGCATCGTCGCCTGCTCGACAACACCCTCAGTGTGCTCCACGACGGTCGGCTCGTCGACCTCCACCCGGTCGACCTCCACGCCAATGCCCGCGCTCGACGCGCTCGAGCGCCGAAGCGAGACAACGATACCCACAATCCCCTACCCCCGAGCGCGGCCGACCTCGCCTTCGAGCGCGATTTTCTACCTGTCGTCGATCCCGACGGCGGCTTCGACTCACCGGAGGAGTGAACCGTGAACGACTTACGCAGCCATTTTGGATTTCACACCATCCCTTTCACCCGCGAGATCGCCATCGAGCATCGCTTCTCGCTGCCGGTGTTCGACGAGCCGCTTTCAGCCTTGCGTCGTGCAGTCGAACAACGCATGTCCGCAGCCCTGATCGCTCCCGCCGGCACCGGCAAGACCACACTCTTGCGAGCTTTGTGCTCCCAGCTTCCTGAGGCGCGCTATCGCATCCACTACGTCAAAGTTACGGGCCTGTCCAAGCGCGACATGTGCCGCGAGATCGCCACCGCTATCGGCACACAACCCGCAGGTATTTATCCAGCCCTGGTGCGTCGCATCCAGGAACACTTTGCCGCCGTTTCCGACACCGACGGACTACGACCGGTGCTCCTCATCGACGAAGGGCACGAGCTCAGGGCCGATGTCCTCGCCATGCTCCGCCTGCTCACCAACTTCGAGAGGGACTCTCGCCTCGTACTCAGTATTGTGCTGGCCGGACAACTCGGATTGCGGACCATGCTTCGCCGCGATGAGCTCGAAGACATCGCACGCCGGCTCAGCCATTACGCCGTGCTACGACCACTCTCCCGGTCCGAAACCCACCGCTACCTGGAGCACCGATGCACCATCGCTGGCGCCAACACTCTTCCCTTTGACGATCCCGCGCGCGACGCCATCTATGAAATCGGACGCGGCAACCTCAGAGTCACCGACCGCTTGGCTCTCAAGGCCCTCGAGCTTGCCGGCTGTGAGTCCTGCGATGTGGTCAGCTCCAACCATCTCGTCGAGGCCCGAAAGATGCTCTGGCCATGACCTCCACATCACTGCACCAACAACCACTGCCCACCGTGCGCGCTGACGAGCTCGACACCGAACCTAGCGAGCAACGCTGGCTCATCGAGACGCTCTGGGCGCATAGTGGAGTCGGAATTATCGGAGGCAGCCCCAGGGGTGGGCCTCGCCGGGCGCTCAGCTCGCGGTTCGAGGCGTCGTGAAAGATCCGACCGGCCGTGAGGAAAATCCCGGCAGACGGCTCTCTTCCGCTGAGGCGCTCGGTGAAGCGCAACGCTTCTTTGGAAACACCAGCGACTCCTTTGACCGCGAGCTTGCTGTTGCGCCCGCGGCTCCAGTCGGCGGCCGAAAGCTGTGCCTCGGCGGATGCGGCGGGCAAGGCGTTTAGGAGCGCGCTCGCGACCAGCGTAACCAGCAGAACGGTTCTCATCGATTTCCCGAACATCTCTCAATCTCCTTCGGTCGTCGCTAGCGCCGAGACTCGCACGCCGGACGAGGTGTACTTCCGCCGGGAGGAGAATCTGCTGGACTAGAGCGGCTCTCCGGGCAACGTAAGACAGCGCACCTGGTCAGGAGCGGGTCGAATCGAGCAGCGAGTTGCCGTCGCTGCGAGCGCCCTCGCCCTACCATAAGAGAGGTCTATCGGGCCAAGGACGGGAAGCTCGGCCGGGACGTGGCCATCAAAGTACTCCCCGACGAATTCGCTCAGGACACGGAGCGACTGAGACGATTCCAGCGCGAGGCGAAGGTGCTGGCGTCGGTGAACCACCCGAACATCGCTTCGATCTACGGCCTGCATGCACCAACGCGCTGATCAGCTGTAGCGAACCAAGCTACAGGAGCTCTCTGTCGATTCCCAGCTCATCATCCGCGTTTTCCATGGGTTACGCACGAACCAGTACGGCTCATCCGATGGCACGGAACCTGCAGCGATGTACTGTCGGGAGCGAAGGCAAGTCGCCATCGCTCCCGGACCTCTCGGGCGCGCTCGCGTCGTGGCGACGCTCGGCACAGAGCTCGAGACAGAAGCGGAGGGAGTCATGAATAGACCTATCACCGTCGCCCCAGCGAGTTCGACGACCGACACAGACACTCTGAGCGCGATCCTGCTAGCGATGGTTTTGTCGCCGCTACGGCTTCTGCGAGCGTGCCGTCATCGTAACGGAACACGATCCGCCCCGAAGTACGAGCGCGCTCTCATCTGCTCGGCTTGGT
Organism: Acidobacteriota bacterium; assembly: GCA_004356105.1. Classification (GTDB taxonomy): domain Bacteria; phylum Acidobacteriota; class Vicinamibacteria; order Marinacidobacterales; family SMYC01; genus SMYC01. The sequence goes on from SMYC01000083.1 coordinate 5,067, forward strand.
TCAGCGAGTTCGCCCGGGACCCTTCCTGGCGACCTGCCGGTCGATGTATTCGCCTCGCTCATGAGGACGCTCCGGTTTCGAGGGTCTCGTTACCGGCCACGAAGATCCGTTGACACGAGCGCTCTTATGCGAGGGCGGGAACGCATAAACAGCCAGAGCCGACCACGCTAGCAAGACGGGCAAAGTCAGGGCAAAGTGAGTTCCCCCATCCGCCCGCCTGAAGAACCAAATAGCGGGTCATCGGGCGCATCACTCACTCAGTTGACGGACAGATGGCCAGCTTTTTTCGCGCGAGCACCTGGAAAATTCGAGCGGAGTGTGACCCTCGCCGCGAATCTCATGCGCGAGATCCGCTCTATGGACGATGTGAGAACGGCGCGTAAGTCTCTGATTTCGCGCGCGGACGAATTTTGATGAGGCACACCGCGAATATCAAGATCGGCCCGGACGGCAAGCCAAAGATTCTGGACTTCGGGCTGGCGAAAGCGTTCGTCGGTGAGGGCGGGACGGTTCCTGATTCTTTGCAATCGCCCACGTTGCCGCGGTTTCTTTCATCCGGCGGCCCGGCACGAGCTCCTCTGGGATCTCACCCAGGCCCCGGGTCTTCGCGCGCGCACACACCACATCGAAGAAGCCGGACGCCGCCGCGTCGTCGAGGAGGTTCTCGAGCACTTCGACGCGGAGGTGCTTCCCGAGCTTGCAGGAGGTGCAGTATGAAACCGTCTCTTATCAAGTCGATCCTTTGATATGTGATTGTGGGGGTACCCTGCGCGTCATTTCCTTCATTACTGACCACAAAGTCATTCGCGAAATTCTTGACCACATGGATAAGCGAAACGGCGACTCCCGCGCTCCTCCAAACCACTAACCGACGATTCCCCCACTCCCTTCAGCCGCTACGTCGGCACGCCGCGTTACTCGTTCGTCTTCTCCCACCACATTACTCAATCTGAGGCACGATTCTCAGGCTTGAGCCTCTTCAGCCTTGTTTGATAACCTCGCCAACGCCAACCCGGGCTGTATAGACCATCCAGAAGCGCAAATTTGCCGCGCCGCACCCTCCGGTGCGCTTGAAATTGACTATCCTTCAAAAGCGAAACAGCTTCGTGAACTTGACGGCGAAGGTTCGATTCGCCAGAGCGGGCATGCCCGAGAGGTCTTCCCTCCCCTCGCTATAGACCACGAAGAAGTCACTTCCGGGCTCGTACTCCCAGCGCAGGCGCACGCTCGAGGAGATCGCATCCGAGCTCGAGTTGTACTGGATGAAACTCGACAGAAAGCTTCGCGGAGAGAAAGAGTAGTTGACACGGATGCTGAACAGCCGGGCGTTGAAGTCGCCTTCGGGAAGACGCACGAAGTTCAAAGATACCCGCGGCTCGAGTGAGAACTGCGGAGAGATCTCGATCCGCCCGTTGTAGGTGATCTCGTCGCGATCGCCTCCGAAAAAAGAGCCCCTCCGGTAGGTGAAGACCCCGGGGACGACTCGCTGAGGGCCGAACGCGTACGAAAAGAGGACATCTCGGAAATCGTACTCCGCGACCGGGAGCAGAACATCGGTCGCGATCTCGAACTCCTCGGGCAAGAACTCGAAGTTGTCGGTGACGTCGACGCGTGCCTGATCGCCGCTTTCGAGCTCCAATCGAAAGGTTCCCTTGACGATCTTGGTCTCGAGACGGCCTTCGGTGTCGGTGATGTAGTCAAAATCCGCTTGAAAGACGATGCGCCGGATCGCATCGATGGAATGCGGGCGAGGGCTGAAGCGCACCTGAACGAAGCTCCGCCTGAAGTTCTCTCGGCGGAGGAAACCGAGCTCGGGCTTGAAATCTCGGCCGACCTTCAAGTGCTCGACACGCAGCCCGTATCGGTCCTCCTCGAACTCGAAACGTGTCATGTAGCTCGACTCGTCGTTCAAGCTCAACCTGTCGGACGACGTGCGGCTGACGGCGTAGTACGTATTGAAGCGAATGTTCTGGTAGAAGGCGAAGTTGGCATCCACCCCCGCAACCAAGTTCGACGTAGCTTCTTCGGTCAACGACGTACTTCGATGGGTGGCGATGACGCCGATGTCGGAGCGGCCGAGCACGTCGCGCCGAACGCGAATCACAGAGAAGTTGGTCGGGTCGAAACCAGCCTCATCGATGCCCTCGGTTCGAATCTCGAGCATTCCCAGCCGATACTTTCCCGCGCGTCCAGTCACCCTCCCACCAGCTCGGATGGGATCGATACCCTCGGGGACAAGACCAATCCGTCGGCTGAAAAACAGGATCGGAGTCAAGCTGTTCGCACCGCCGCGTCCGAGGCCCGGGCGAAAACCGCCACCGCCACCTCGTTGCCGCACGCCACCGAAGGAGAAGATGCCTTGACCTTCGAGGAAGAACTCGCGCTTCTCGGGGAAGAACAAGCTGAAGCGGGTCAGGTTGACCTGTTGCTGGTCTTCCTCCACCTGGGCGAAGTCGGTGTTGTATGTAAAGTCGGCGATCAGGCTTTGGGTGAGCCCATACTTGAGATCGAAGCCGGCGTTGGCGTCCAGGTCGTTGCGAAAGGGGACCTCCGCATTGTTGTCGGTAGTCACCGTCGATATGGCGTAGGGCTTGATCTCTATGTTGCGGGAGCTTTCCGGCGCTTGAACCCCGACGAGAGTACCGGCAACCGAGAATCGATAGACGCCGGGCTGGCCGTAGGCTGCTGGAATCGGAGCGAGATAGGATATTTCGTTCTTCCAGCGCACCATTCGCCGAAAATTGATTCCCCAGATTTGATCGCGCGTTGCCTTGTAACGAAGCGACTTGAATGGGATTGCCATTTCGAGCGTATAGCCGCCCTCGAACAAAGCTGCTCTCGTGTTCCAGACCGTATTCCAATCCCGGTTGATAACTTGACCTTCGTCACTCACCGCTTGATCCCGAAGAGCACCCAGCGGGTTGGTCTGAAAGTAATATCCGTTACGACGGTCGTAGAAGGTATCCAGCAGAACGGTGAAGTTCTCGTTCTGGTAGATATTGGCGTGATCCCGCCTCATTTCGTTGACGACCATCCGCTCGGGCTGCGAGTCCCAGCAGCGGGCGCCCACGTAGAGGGTGTCGTCGTCGAAGAAAACCCACACCTCCGTTTGCTCGCTTGCCAGCTGCCCCTCGAGGGGCTCCTGCTGAATGAAGTCCGACACCGCCGGGACCCGGTCGTAGACGGCGTCATCGAGCCGTCCGTCGAGGTCCAGAGGCTCCCCGAGCCGAATCGCCCGCATGGTGACTCGGCCCTGTGCGTCACGCGAAACGACAGACGGCGGCATTGGTGGGGCTGGGCCGAATATCTCGACCCCCCCGAGGTCGTCTCCGAGGTCGTCTCCGTTCGACTGCCTCTCGTCAGCGCCGGCGGCGAGAGACAGCCCGAGCAAGGCAAGAAGAGAAAAAAAAGGTCGCATAACGTGATGAGTTACCTATCGAGAATAAGGGCCGCGTCGGAGACCGAGTTGACCTCTCACCCCTTAAGAGCTGTCGCTTTGCCCTGAAGCTTTGCTCCGAGCTTCCCCGCTATCCCCCCATTATTCCTCGAAACACTGATAATAGGTGCGCGCTTTTTCGAACGTTGCGGGCACCTATGGCCTGCGGAGGCGGCCGCGATTGTGAAAAACGCCAGAACGACGGTCGCATTCTCGCTCTTGACCAGCGTCTGGGCGGCCCAGCCTACGCCAAGGCTTCGGCTAGGCAAGCCGATCGAGCTCGTCGTGAGAAAGTCGTTCGAGCTCGATGAAGTAGGACTTGAATGCGCGACCGGCCCAGAAGAAGCCGATACCGACTTGGGCCAGGGCGTAACTCGGATCTTTCTCCAGGGTGAGCTGGAAGTACTGCAACGCGGTGTCGAGGTCCGCTGGCGTCAGTTTGTACCAATGGAAGCGGCCTTTGAGGTAGGCCTCGTAAGCTTCGGGGTTGACCCGGCGGGCACGGGCCAGCCGCGCTTCCTCTTCCGGTGTCACCGCGACCTTTATCTCCCCGGAGTGATGGCCTGCGCGACCTCACTCGACTTGATAGACCCGTTTGATGAGCTGTGCCCAACTCTTTCTTAGGGGGTACGCTTTTTTGGCGAGAGCTCGGGTTCGGCCGTTGATTTCGAGATGTCGTTGTCACCGGGGGAGTGCAGCGAGAGGCCGCGTTTTTTCCGGACAACCCGCGACCTCGAAGCGTAGGCTCCAAAATAGTGAACGCCGTGCTTGCGCGGCTGTGGAATCTGAGTGAGGACTCGCGCGATGAACTCGAAAAAAAAGAAACAATCCTTCGCAGAGCCAAGAACGGCGAAAGGGGTATTGGTCGGAGCTCATCCTATTCTCTCTAGAACTTCTTCAGACGCCGATCGAGATGGGGCGGGGTCGGCTTGCGTCCAATGTTCCACGCTCGCGACAAGCGACTGCCGCGTGAAGGGCTTTGTCAGATAGTCGTTCATCCCTGCCTCGATACAGCGGGCCTTGTATCCCTCTACCGCATGTGCGGTCAGGGCAACGATCGGGACGCTCGTCGCGTAGGGTGTCCCCAGCGTTCGGATCCTGCGTGCGGTCTCGAAACCGTCCATTCCGGGCATTTCGATATCCGTGAGCACGAGAGCGAACGCGTGCTTGCGCATCTGATTTAGCCCGGGCTCACCACCGTCCACCGCCTCGACCTCGTAGCCGGCATTTTCCAGGATACGAGTGGCGAGCTTGCGGTTGGCTTTGTTGTCTTCGATGAGCAGGATACGCGCTTTCGGCCTTTGCTCGAGCGCATGGCCGTCTCGAGCCTCGTGGCTGGAGGAGGCGTCTTCTTCACCGCATACCTCCTCCGCGTGCGCGATGGGCAGCTCGACCACCACGCGAAAGGTGGACCCCGCAGTAGAGGTATCGGCGAGCGTCAGCGCGCCACCCATCAGATCAATGAGTGTTTTCGAGATGCTCAACCCGAGCCCTGTTCCTCCAAATCGTCGTCCGGTCGACCCATCCACCTGGAAGAAGCGATCGAAAATCCTGTCCTCGCATTGCGGCGGGATCCCGATTCCGGTATCGGCTACTTCGAGCTCCAGATGGGCTCGACCTCCAGATATGGCGGGGCATTTCAGGGACACGGATACGCTGCCTTCAGGCGTGAACTTCACCGCATTGGCCAAGAGATTCAAGAGGACTTGGCGCAGCGCATTGGGGTCACCTTCGACGAGCGCCGGGAGGTCTGAATCGATGGAGCAACACATGCTCAAGTTCTTCTCCTGCGCGCGTCGGCGCAGCAGCTGCACGACATCATGGACCATGCGACGCGGATCGAAACTCACACAATCGAGAGACATATGACCCGCTTCGATTCTGGAAAAGTCGAGAACGTCGTTGATCAAGTGAAGCAGGGCATCCGAGCTCGATTGAATGTCTTCGAGATATTCTCTCTGCTCGCTCGACGGTTCGCCGTCCAGGGCGAGCTGCGTCATGCCGATGATGACGTTGAGCGGCGTGCGAAGCTCATGACTGACGGATGCAAGAAAATCGCTCTTGGCGCGATTGGCTGCGGCCAGCTCGGCAGTGCGCTCCTCCACTTTCTTCTCCATCTCCTCGTGAGCGGCCCGAAGGTTTGCCACCAGCGCCGTCAGATTACCCGCCAGTTGGCGAACTTCCGATGGCCCGCGCTCCTCGAGCTCGAAAGGTACTCCGTCCGTCATGGCGCTTTGAGCTCGCGTCGCGAGGGCGCACAGTGGCCGCACCAAAGCCGACGCCGTCCATTGCCACAGTCCAAAGACTACGAACAGGTAAACCAGTCCAAAAGCCGCAGCCAATCTATCGGTGCTGGCGCGATTCTCCTCGAGCGCTTCACGGGAAATTTCCACAGCTTGCCGCACATCCTCCTGGACTGTTTCGAGGTTAGTGATCACAACCATCGACTCGTCGTCCATGCGAGCAAGGAGGCGATGAAGTCCGGCGTCCCGCTGTGGCCCGTGAAGTGCCGCGCCCTCTCGCACCCAGCCTCTTATTCGCTCGACGCTTCTGGATATGTCTGAAAGACTCCCGTCGAGTGCGGCGAAAAGCAAAGGCTCCCGGAGGGTCTCCACGAATTCCTGGAGATGATCCCCCTGTGCGTCCGCGGCTTGGGCCAGATAGGTTTCCCCTGAACCCAGGACCAGATCGCACATTGTGAAAAAGGCGCCGGTCTGCTCGATCAAATGCCCAAAATCTCTCTGGACCAGTGCGTCGTCTCCAAGGCGTCGACGGGCATTATCCAGCTCGTTGTAGCTCCGGCCGAGAAATGCCGTCAGAAGGACAGCCCCCAAAGAGCAGCAGGCCACGAGGATTCCAAGGTGTTTTCGGATCGTCACGGAACGGTGCGTGCCTCCGTATGAGCGGAGCAGAGGGTCGACGCCTCGAAAGCCATGAGCCCCATGTAACTCAAGCATGTTTGCTCGTTGCTCGTGCACGGGGCGGCCACGGCTTGCAAATGCGCGTTCAGCTCGGGCGGCGAGGCGCCTTCGGACTCCACCGAATGCAGCGTACCGTCCAGCTCGAAGGCCCACGAAATGGTGGCTCTTCCTTCTTCGTACGACCACTCTCCTCGAACGACGCAGCCGAGCACGTCCCCCTTCTTGTCGAGAACGAGAAAGGCCTTTACGGAGTCATGGTGCAGCGTGGAGTCCGTGTCCAAGAATTGTGTTCGGAGAGCCTCCCGGACTTCTGCCGTATAGGGCTCTGAGATCCTGGTCACGTCGCTTCCACCCGGAAAATGCTCTAGGCCCGCATCGAGCGCTCGCAGTTTCTCGAGATCCGCGAGCCAGATCGTTCTCGTCACGACAATGGTCTTGAGCGCGCTTCGCAGCAGCGCCCGCTCGAGCTCGCGGCGCTCTCCGCCTTCTGCCGATGCCGCCTCTCGACGCTCGAGCATCTCACGCAGCTCGGACGCGCCCTTTCCGACGAGCATCTTCTGTAGGTCCCCTTCGATTACCTTGCGCGATACGCGACCCCGATAGCGCTGAAATCGAAACCCTCGCACGGTGAGATCCAGGTTGAGAGACCACACGACTTCCATGAGGCCCCAGCGGCCCGCTTCCGTGCGAACATGGACGAGCCCCAACGGGCGTCGTGCAGCCACAGCAACGTAGAGTGTGTGTTTGCCGATCTCGTCGAAGTGCAGTTTGAAGGAAAGCTGCTTTAAGATCGCGTCCCGCGCTCGCGCACCCACGCTTCGCACGATGGAGCGATAGGTCCGGGCTTCAGGGTAGAGCGAGTAGATCTGCCTTACTGGATCCCGCAAGGCACAAAAGGCGCTGGACTGGGACTCGACGTCTGTGGGGAGCCAGGCGCTCACGAGAAACAGTCCAATCCATGCATGCCGAGCTGCTTTTTGCATCGTCATCATTCTTGTCCGGGTCAGGACATTAGAGCCTGCACCGCATTTGAAATCGAAACGACGAGGTCTGGCCGGTGACGCCGAAGGGGTGGAGCCAGTAGTCAAAACTTCCGCTCAAAGTCCAATGGCGGTCGAGAGGGTGGCGGATACCCAGCACCAGAACGTCCTCTTTGGTCCAATCTTCGCGAAACTCTTGGCTAAAATGTCGGGCCTGCGCGTAGACGAGCGTCCCGGTCTTAGAGATCTCCCAATTCATCTCGGCGAACAAGTTCACTACCGCATCGTCGAAATCTCGCCCATACGAGGCCTCGCCTAAGAAAGATAGAGGTCCCAAGCTCGAGGCCACGTCGACACCAACCCGAAAGCGGCGTACGAGGTCACCTGTCCGAGCATCGACCGGGATCCCACGCCGCCGCGCCGTCGCAGCGGGGTCGACGACCTCGCCCTGTAGCAAGGACAGGCCGAGCCAAGAACGAGCCTCTCTGGGCGTGCCGACTCGTCCGGCGACCAGGTACGGGCTCCCCTCGCTTCGAAGACCGTGGCCCGTTCCACGCGTCAAGCTGAGCTCGTATTCCAGCGCGGGCAGCGTGCCGTTCACCGAAAGTCCCCAGTCCGCCCGGATGCCGACATTACGAGCTTGAATCGTTTGCCGAAGCCAGCCCTGAGTATCGATCACGTAGTCCAGGCCATAAGGAATCTCGAAGTGGCCGACCCGCAAGTTCGGTTTGTTCCGGCCCAGTGGCGTTAAGTTGAAGAAGAAACTGCGGAAGACGAGCTCCCACTGATTTCCATCATCGAAGGTGCGCGGGACGCTCATATCGCCCCACCGCGTCATGTAGCCCTGAAGCACAAGAGTGCCCCAGTCTCCCCGTGTCGACGTGACGACCTTGTGAAAATCAAGACCAATGGCCAACTGGTTTGGCCACTCGGAGCTGTCCGGGTTTTTCGAAGCGCGAAAGCTTACATCGAGAGAGTATCGGAGCGGCTCCAGCCAGGAGACCGAATCGGCTTCGGCTTCGGCCCGAAGCGACTCGGACCCTTGTTTGCTCTCCGATGCGCTGACGAGTCCATCCTCATCGCTCGTCTGAGCGCGTGCGCCTGGCGCCAGAGCGAGCAGGCAGACGGTCGCGAACGCCAAGTTGCTGTTTCTTAGCCCTCCCACTGTTTTCATGGATGACAAGGAGAGCAAGACGCGTTCCAAGCTTGGGACATCTCGCCCACGCCAAATACGGCCCTTTGAAGGGAAAGAAGCCTCGTTGTGCATCAGACAGAGTGACTCAGACTGCGACAGTTGACTCGAATCGATCCATCGAACCGGGCGCTACCCCAGGTGGAGTGGGCGGAAAGCTACTCAGGTCCTCTGGACACGCCGTCGAAAACGGGGCGCACGCGCGCAAGGTAGGATTGCACTTCCGCGATCCGGCCCTCCAAACTGTCCCTGTCTTCTTGCTGCGCTAGCTGCTCGATCTGCTTGCCGAGTCTAGTCCGCTCGACAAAGCCATAAGGTTCGCCGGCACCCTTGAAGTCGTGCCCTATACGACGGATCGCGTCGAAATTCTGGTCCTCGAGCAAGCGGCTCAACTTGGCAGCATCCTCGCGCCACTCCGTGAGCGACTCAGGGACGAGATCTGCCAAATCGGCGTCGATGGGAATCGGGATGGGCGAAGCGGCGTCACCGAGCTCCGTACGCGCGCGATATTTTTCGACCATCGCAACGAGCGTTTCTCTCGTAAAGGGCTTCCCGACATGATCCGTACATCCCGCGTCGAGG
>SMYC01000084.1 GCA_004356105.1 Acidobacteriota bacterium
CAGAACTCAACGAGACAGAAACCCTATTTCCAGGAACAAACCTGCGCCTCGTCTACGACTTGGTCTCATCGCAGAATCCCGGAGATCAGGAGGTCTGATGTTGAAGATCTGGCGCTTCGCATTCCAGCGACGGCCGGTCGAAGAGGAAGCAGGTTCCACGCCCGCCCCGACATCCTACCCTGCGGCAGCGCTGGTCACGGTGGCGCTGATCGTCGCGCTCAGCCTGGCAGCCGGCCCGATCTTCCGCTATAGTTTCGCGGCCGCCGAGCAGTTGCTCGACGTCAGCCGGTCGGCGAGTCTGCTCAGAGGGGGCCGGTAATGTCTGCGTTCTTCTTTCTCATCCTTGCGGGAGCGGCATGGATGGGCCTGCGCGGGGACTTGGGTCTTTTCCCATTCGTCGTCGGGGTGCTCATAGGATTCGGCGTTTGGCGTTTATTCGGTTTCGAGTCCCGGCGTCCCTTCTCGATCGCTCGCGCGATGGGGCTCGTGTTCCTCGGAGCGTCCGTCTTCATCGTTTTCGTCCTGGAACTGGTCCTGGCGAATCTACGTCAGCTGCGCATCGTTCTGGCGCCCCGCATCGCGGTGCGCCCTTACTGGCTCCGGTTTCGCACCGAGCTCGAAACGCCTGCCATGCGTGCGCTCTTGGGCTTGATGATCGTCATGACGCCCGGAACCGCGGCTTACGACGAGGTCGAGATCGAAGAAGGTATTTGGATCCTTGGCATCCACGCGCTCCATGCCGAAGACGACGTGGACGCCCATAACGCCATCGACCGCATCCGCAAGCGACTCGAATCGCGACTCAGACGAATGGAGACCTTGTAATGCCTGTAATGGAGGCCGCGATTGAAATCCTGTATCAGTCGAGCCAGTTGATGCTCGTCGTCGCGACCCTCCTGATCCTCTATCGGCTCGGCCGCGGCCCTTCGGTCTTCGATCGTGTTGTGGCGATCGAAGCGATTGCGCTTGCGGTCGTGGGCTACTTGCTTCTCGAATCCAATGCTACGGCCGGCCGACTATACACCGGCGCGGCACTCGGCCTTGCCCTGTTCTCCTTCGTGGGAACCGTTTTTCTCGGATATTTTCTGGGTCTCGGAGAGTTTCCCGATGAGTGAACCGGCCACTCCTTTGCTGTTCGTCGCCGCGGTCGCAGCCTGGATGGGCTCGTTCTTCTTTCTGGCCGGCGCCATCGGCTTCTTGAGGCTGCCAGATTTCTACACCCGCGTGCACGCGCCGACCAAAGCGGCGACCCTGGGAATCCCGTTGATGGCCTTCGCTTCGATGCTCGTGCACCTGGGCGCAGGATTCGAGATCTGGATGGAAGACGTGCTCATTATTCTCTTCGTCTTTCTGACCGTTCCGGTGAGTACCCAGATTCTCATCCGGGCGGCGGCAGCGCGGAAGGTTCCCTCATCTCCCGAGACGGTGGGGCGGCCGTCCATAGAACCGGTCGAGCGGGTGGACGTGGACCGTGTGAATCAGGAGGAGTAAAGAGATGACCGATACTGCGCCCGAGCTGCCAGCGTGGGTTGTAGACAACTATTGTTCTTACGACATCGCGCCGATTGTGGAGCTTCGAGAAGGCGATCGTACCGTAGTCGGCTTCGAGCTCGTATACTTTCCCAAAGACCGTGACATGAATGGAGGACTTCGTTGAGCACTTTACCGAGAGCAGGACACGACACCAAAGTTGCGAGCTGGAGCAAGCTCGAGGATCGCCAACCGGCCTATGCACTGGTCGGGAACGTCGATCTGGTAGTGATTCGATTTGATGACGCGGTTTCGGTCTTATATGGCCGCTGCCAGCACCGCGACGCGATCATGGCCGACGGCCACATCGATGGGCACAACCTGATCTGCGGTGTCCACGGTTGGGACTACCGATACGACACCGGCGTGAGCGAGTACAACAACGCTGAGCGCCTCGAGAAGTTCAGCGCCATCATCGACCCCCAAGCAGACGCGGTGCTCGTGGACGCTTCGGAGATCGCGGCCTTCGAGTCCGTCCATCCACAATATTTCAAGCGGGATGAATATCTCGGGCTCTATCAGGACATGCATGGCGGTCCTGAAGAGCCAAAGAACGCCTATATCCAGTCGCTCGCCCGCGACGGCCTGTCGAAAACAGGGCATCACGGGGCGGTCACGGCCATGGGCGTTCGCCTCGACACCCTCCCCAGTTGGGACGACATCCAAATCCTGACGGCGCAGCTCGCGCGCTTGCCGCTTCTCGACGACGTTCCTGTCGGCACCGAGCTCGTTATCGGGCCCAGAGCCAAAAAGCCGCTCGTCTTGGACATCCCGCTCTTCGTGAGCGACATGAGCTTCGGCGCCTTGAGCCAAGAAGCCAAAGTCGCGCTCGCGACGGGCGCGGAGATGGCGGGGACGGGTATCTGCTCGGGTGAGGGCGGGATGCTTCCCGAAGAGCAAGAGGCCGCGAGCCGCTATTTCTATGAGCTCGCCTCGGCTAGATTCGGCTACAGCCTCGAGAAAGTCAAAAAGTGCCAGGCGCTTCATTTCAAAGGCGGCCAAGGTGCCAAGACGGGAACCGGCGGACACTTGCCGGGCAAAAAAGTCTCCGAGAAAATCGCCGCCGTGCGCGGACTGAAGCCGGGAGAGCCCGCGATCAGCCCGTCCCGTTTTCCCGATCTCGGCACCGTCGCGGATTTTCGCGAAGCGGCCGGGGAGGTCCGTGACGCCACAGGGGGTATCCCCATAGGCTTCAAACTATCGGCACAACACATCGAGGACGACATCGACTTCGCTCTCGAGGTCGGCGCGGATTACATCATTCTCGATGGACGCGGCGGAGGTACCGGCGCCGCGCCAACGATCTTCAAGGACAATATCTCGGTGCCGACCGTCGTCGCGGTCGCGCGCGCCAGGCGGCATCTCGACGAGCGCGGAGCGAACCAAGTGACGCTCATTGCCACCGGCGGCCTTCGCACCGAGGCGGATTTTGTCAAAGCCATGGCCCTCGGCGCCGACGGTATCGCCGTATCGAACGCGGCGATTCAAGCGATAGGCTGTCTCGGGATGCGCGCCTGTCACACCAATAACTGCCCCGTCGGGATCGCGACCCAAAAGGAGCATTTGCGCGCGCGGCTCGTGATCGAGCAATCGGCCAAACGGCTCGCTAACTACTTCACGGCAAGCGTCGAGCTCATGCAAATCCTCGCGCGGGCCTGCGGCCACTCGCATCTCCGCGATTTCGAGCTCCGCGATCTCACCACTTGGAAAACCGACATCGCCAAACTCACAGGCGTTCGTTACGCAGGAGTCGAAGAATTATGACAACAACATGGGAAAAAGTAGGAAAGGTGGCGCCCCGCGAGCTCAGCCGCGCGCGCCTCGAGCTTCATTGGGCCGCACAGCTTCCCGGGGCCGTAGGGAATGCGTTGGTCACGCATCGGGACGACGACAGCCAAGAAGCGCTCGAGTGTGTCGATGACCGATCTTTGCTCGTGGGCAAAGCTACCGACACGCCCACACCGCTGCGCGTCGCGCTGTCGCTTCCCGATTTGCGTGTCGTCGTGCTCGACCAAGAGCTCGGCGAGCTCGCCTCGCTCACGCTTCAGGGAAAGACGCTCGAGGAAGGCTTCACTTGGCTCGCGCGCGAGCTCGAGCAGCGCGGTGGACTCGACAACCCACCCGCGCTGGCGGTACCGGATTACGACATGCCCGATCACGAGCTCGCGACAGGAGGGCGTTTTCAGTTCGCGCAAGCCAGCGCTTTCGAAGAGCTCGCATCGTGGTTTCGCAACGGCTCACGCGTTCTCGATAAACTAGAGGGCACGACACTATGCTGGCCGCACCATTTCGATATTGCGGTCTTGGACTCGATCGATGACCAAAAGAGCGTGGGGACCGGGCTTTCTCCCGGAGACGGAAGCTACGACGAGCCTTATTGGTTCGTCTCGCCATCGCCCCGTCCAGAGGGCGAGCTTCCCGCGCTCGAGAAAGGACATTGGCACCGCGAGGGCTTCCTCGCAGCGATTCTGACGGGCACCGACATCGTCTCGGACGGCGGTACCGAGCAGGGCCCCTTCGTGGACACGTTCATCGATAACGCCACAAAAATAGCGAGGAAGCTGCTCTCATGACCGAGGCGAAAAAAGTTTGGTACAAAGCGCTCGAGCCGGACGAGCTTCCCGAGGGACGCGTGAAGGCCGTGACTTGCGGGCTGGCCACCGTCTGCATGACGCATTACGAGGGCCAATACGCGGCGCTCGACAATGCGTGCCCCCACCAAAGAGGACCCCTCGGAGAAGGCTCGATCGAGAAGGGCTTTCTGCGCTGTCCGTGGCACGGCTGGGACTTTCATCCCCTTACAGGCAAGCCGCCCGGAGGCTATGACGACGGCATCGCTGTCTATTCCGTGGAAAGTCGCGAGGACGGCATCTATGTCGCCTTCGAAGAGCCCGTCGCCGAAACGCGCACCGTGTCGGACTTGATGACGGAAACGATGACGCGCTGGGGCGTCCGCTCCGTGTTCGGCATCGTCGGACATTCGAACCTCGGGCTCGCCGAAGCCATTCGGCGCCAGGAAGAAGCCGGAGCGCTTCGCTATTTCGGCGTGCGCCACGAAGGTGCCGCGTCCTTCGCCGCCTCGGCCTACGGCAAGCTGACGGGAAGACCCGCGGCGTGTTTTGCGATCGCCGGGCCCGGCGCCACCAACTTGCTCACCGGGCTCTGGGACGCCAACGTGGACCGGGCGCCCGTGCTCGCGCTGACCGGCCAAGTCGACACGCAAGTGCTCGGCCCCGGTGCGTTCCAAGAGGTCGACCTTCAGGCGGCGTTTGGCAAGGTCGCTCAATGGAGCCAGCCCGTGCTGCACGGGAGCCGCCACGCGGAGCTCGTGAACCTCGCGCTCAAGAGCGCCATATTGAACCGCGGCGTCTCGCATCTCATCTTTCCCGACGAAGTCCAGGTTCTGCCAGCGCCGGAAGGCGCCGAAGCGGGCAGCCCCGAAGGCCGCATGACCGCTCGCGAGATCACGCCGCCTCCAGAATCGCTCGATGCAGCCCTCGCGCTACTCCGCGGCTCGAAGCGTCCCGTGATCATCGTCGGCCACGGAGCGCGATTTCAGATGGGGCCTGTAATCGAGCTCGCCGAGACGATGAACGCCCCGGTGTTGACGACCTTCAAAGGCAAAGGCTTGATCCCCGACAGCCATCCGCTCGGCTGCGGTGTGCTCGGCCGCAGCGGCACGCCCATCGCTAGCTGGTTCATGAACGAGTCGGACGTGCTCGTCGTTTTCGGAGCGAGCTTCAGCAACCATACGGGCATCACCCCGAAGAAGCCGACGATCCAAGTCGATCTCGACCCGATGATTCTCGGAAAGTTCCACAGCGTGGAGGTCCCGGTTTGGGGAGAGATTGGAGTGACGGCGTCGCTGCTACGGGACGGACTCGGAGACGAAACGGGCTTCATGGATCGGCGGAACGAGGTCGCGGAGCGGTGGGCCATCTGGCGGGAAGAGAAAAAGCGTCGCGAAGCCGACACGTCGGACGTGGGTCTGGGATCGGCGGTTGTATTCGCGGCCTTGAACCACCATGTCCCCGAAAACGCCATCATTGCGGTCGATGTCGGCAACAATACTTATAGCTTCGGCCGCTATTTCGAGTGCCAGAACCAAGCCGTGCTCATGTCCGGCTATCTCGGCTCGATCGGCTTCGCGCTACCCGCGGCGATCGGTGCGTGGGCAGCGACACAGGAAGACGGGTCGCCGTTTCATGGCCGACCCGTGATCTCGATCTCCGGCGACGGAGGCTTCGGCCAATACATGGCCGAGCTCACGACGGCCGTGAAATACGACATGAACATCACCCACGTGCTTCTCAATAACAACGAGCTCGGGAAAATCAGCAAGGAGCAGCGCGCGGGTGAATGGAAAGTGTGGGAGACCTCTCTCGTCAACCCGAACTTCGCTGAATATGCGAAGCTCTGCGGCGCCAAGGGCATACGGGTTGAAAGCCCCGATATGCTCGATAAGGCGCTCCAGGACGCGCTCGCGCATGAGGGCCCCGCGCTCGTGGAGATAGTGACTGACGCGCTTCTCATTTGATGTTCTCGCGTCGGATCCGCTGGGGATACTCGTGAGGTCAAAATACTCATGCGCCTTCCCGATGGTAGAAACGAAGCAACCCGCCAAGCCGTTCACGGGAGCGTACCTTGCCTTCGGACTGATGTAATCGACGCCGCCGTCGCCTATTATGTGGAAGGGAGTCCCGCGCATTTTTGTGGCCACGCGAGCGTGCGGGAGGATCGTTCAGGTGGACAGTACGAGGTCGCTTGGGACCGCTGCCTTCCGAGTCTCATCGCCTTCTCATCCAGACAGGCTGCACTGAAGTTCCAAGAAGAGAACGGCGGCAACATCAAGACCTACGAGGAGCTTCTGGCAGACCACTCCTGAGCCCAAACACAGTCAGTGCATCGGTGGTTCGGCGATGGGTAGATCGAGGGCACGGTCGAGCCGGAGCGTCAGCATCGTGCCGCGATCGAGCTCGACGTTCTTCCCCTCCGTCGCTAAGACGGCGCCCGAGCCACCCAGAATGATTCCGGCCACCGCACCTTTCTTACCGCCGAGCACAGCGCCGAGCACGGCGCCCACTCCGGCGCCGACGCCAATTTTGGTTTTCTCGTCGCCGAGACCGCTTTCCATCTTTTCGGAAGCGCCGACAACGGTGGCCGTTAGCGGGTACTGGTACCCATCGACCTCGACCCTCTCGAACGCAAGGACGAGCTTAGCATTTCGATCGAGGCGTCCATCCGGACGGTCGACCAGCTCCACGACGCCGTAGAGAACAGAGCCAGCGGGGATCACGACCTTTTCGTTGCGGGTCACGTCCACGTTCGTTATGGCGGTAAACGCATCCCCGGTTCGCGTATAGCGGGTGCTCAAGCTGTCCATGAGCCGCGCCGAAAGCTGGGTGCCAATGGAGAGCGACAGCATACCGTCATCCACGGACAACCCGAGATCGGTGCGCAGGCGCGCGAGGTCGCGAGAGACGTCATCGAACTCCTCGGTGGTCAGCCCGCTGCCTTGACCGCCAGCCTCACGATATTTCCTGGACTTCACTTTGAGGTAGACGACTTCCATGCGGAGATCGTCCAACCGAGCACGAAAGGACTCGGGCGCCTCCACCGCCACTTGAAGATCCTCCTGAAGCGCATCGAGCTCGTTCTCGAGTCGTTCGAGCTCGCTCGCGGAAGCTTCGTCCGCGTTGGCAGTCGTCGGTCCGCCCAGAAGTAGAGAGCCGGTGAGCATCCATCCCATCATCCCCATCACTGTTGCTCGAAGCACTGTAGAACCTCCTTGTGTAGCCGGCGCGCGTCAATAATCACTAGCTTCGATCAAACGCAAAGCAGGTTCTGTGCCATGGATCACGTATTGGATGCAACGTCCCACGACCTCTCGCTGGGACAGTCGTGTCCTCTTCGGTAAGGGCCCTCAGGGTGTCGGCCGATAGCCCGGGCCGCGCAGCACCCTTCCCGGCCGCTCGTCGGTGATCTCCCCCTCGGAGACAACCGCGCGTCCGTTGACGAACACGTATCTCACCCCGACGGAGTAATGCGTCGGATCTTCGAAGGTCGCCACGTCGCGAATGGTTGCTGGATCGAAGACGGTGATGTCGGCAGCCATCCCCGCGCGCAAGATACCGCGGTCCATGAGCTTCACGCGGGCCGCGGGCCGCGACGTCATTTTCCGGATGGCTTCTTCGAGGGTGAGAAGCCCTTCTTCCCTCACGTACTTGCCGAGAATACGCGGAAAGGTCCCCCAGGCACGCGGGTGGGATTTCGTCTCGGAGAACGGTCCATCCTCCGCCCGCGCTGAGGAATCCGTGTCGACCGATACAAGCGGGTGTTTGAGCGCGGTCCGAACGTCCTCTTCGTTCATGATGGAGATGATGCAGGAGCTCTCTCCGCCATCGGCGATCACCAAATCCATGAGCGCATCGCGGGGGTCCTTACCCATCTCAATCCCGATCTGCGCCATCGTCTTGCCTTCATACTTCCGCAATTCCGGGTTTAGCACCGAGCTCAACATCACACCTTCGGCGCCGCCCGAACCGTACCACTGGTTCTCCCATTCGGTGACGTCGTCCGCAGCCATGTCGCTCTTGATCCGTTCGCGGAGCGAAGCGTCGTTCAGACGCGAGAGCATCTCCTCAGTGCTACCCTCTCGGACCCAGACCGGAAGACAGGCGTGGAGGCCGTTCGAAGCACGAATATAGGGATACTGGTTTGCGGTTACGTCGAGGCCTCTCGCCCGCGCCGCTTCGAAGCGCTCTAGCACTTCTCCCATTTTTCCCCAGTTGGCCTTGTATGCCGTCTTCAGATGCCAGACTTCGGCCGGGATGGCGGCTCGCTCGGCGATCTCGAAGACCTCGTCTAGGGACTCGAAGATGAGGTTGCCTTCGGAGCGCTGATGGGTAATGTAGATGCCACCATACTCGGCGGCCACGGAGGCCATGGCCACCAGTTCGTCGGTGGAGTTGAAGCGATCCGGCACGTATTGGAGCGAGGCGCTCAGCCCGAGCGCTCCTGCCTCCATGGCCCGCGCCACCATCTGCTTCATCTCGTCGAGCTCTTCAGGGCTTGCCCGTCGGTCCTCCCGCCCGATGACGAAGTCACGAATCCCGCCCGAACCTATGAAGGTTGCAATGTTGATGGCCGGCGGAGATTCTCTGAGGCGGCTAAAATATTCCTCGAGCGTTCGAAAATCCTGTTTTACGCCGTAGTGAGCATAGCTTGGCTCGCGCGCTTTCATCATGCGATCGTTGACCGGGGCGATCGAGGCGCCCTCGCCGGTGACTTCCGTGGTGATGCCTTGGGTGATCTTGCTCGCCGCCCGGGAATCGACGAGAACGTTGAACTCGGACTGGCCGAGCATATCGATGAAGCCGGGTGCGATGACGAGCCCGGTAGCGTCGATGCGAGACTCGGCTGGGGCCTCGCTCAGATCGCCGATGGCTGCGATGCGGTCCCCCTTGACGCCCACGTCGGCTCGAAACCAGGGGGCCCCCGTGCCGTCGACGACGCGGCCGCCAGCGAGGATGAAGTCGTAGGCGCGCTCTGGCTCCGGCTCGGGCCCATTGCCAGAGCAAGCGATCAGAGCTGCGACAGCGATCGTGGCACCGAGTATGAAGGAAAAGCGGATCGTCATGGGAGCCTCCCGGGAATGAGCGTGCAACGCTCGTCGAAGTGCGAAACTATACCATCGCGCGCTCGAGATCCGCGCGCATCTGCGTAGACGGCTGCGCGAAGTCGAGCTCGAGATAGAACTCGACGCGGTCGATGAGCTCACCCACCAGAACGAAAGCGATGGCGAGCGGGTAAAGGGTGTAGGCCGCGACCGGAAGGACGAAGCCGAACGCGATCCGCGAAAAGAAAAGCGGCTGGCTCGCGATTGGGTAGCGGTGATGTCTTCGAAGATACAGCCCTAGCTTCAGAAGCCAGACGGGCACAGCGAGCCAGAGCCACTGCCCGAAAACGCCTGTCAGGAATAGACCCGTGAGAAGCACGCTGGCGCTGTGAAGCTCCCCGCGACGGCGATTCGTCGAGAGTCGATAGACCTGGTCCATCGCGAGCAGCGTTACGAACCCGACTGCGGCGGTGAGCGGCCGAGCGCTTGGTAGAAGCGAAAGGCCCACAAAGGCCGGGAACAACAAGATCTCTCGGCTGAGCCACGAGCGCCTCCAGTTGAGAATCGCTCGGTAGGCTCGAGCCGGTTTTCCGAGGTGGGCGGCGGAAAGACCCATAGCGATGAGGCCCATGACGGGAACCAGCAGCGGCGGCGCCTTAGCTGACGCGACGAGCGCCACGAGGATCGGCACGATCGTTGTGAAGACGAGGAGCGACCATTCTGAGCGCAGGGAGATCTTTCGGGTGATGGTTGCAACCGTATTGACGGGACCAGCACCCGCATTCACGGGGCCGACGTGCCCTCCCGCGAATGCGGGCGGTCCAAAGCGACGCAGGGGCTTTATATGGATCGCAGGCTCGATGTGGTCTCGGTAGAAACCGGGAATGGGCGCCGGCGCTCTCTCGGGTTCGAAATCTCCGAAACGAAGCGCACCGGTCGGGCAGGACGTCGTGCACGCGGGCGCGAGATCGGCGGAGAGGCGATGGGAGCAGAAAGTACATTTCTGCATGATGCGCAGGCTTGCGTTGAACTGGGGCGCGTCGTACGGGCACGCCCACGAGCAGTATTTTGGAATGCGGCGCCGTAGCCCATGTCGGTCTCGAGGGCGGGCGACAAGAAATTCACGGTGCCACCGTCCCGAATCCACCAGCCATTATTGGCGGCGACCGAACCTCTCCGAATACCCCGATCGAGGTGCGCGGGCAGAACGAGCTCGCCGCGGTCGTTGAAAACGCGTACCTGATCCGAGGCCGCGATACCTCGCTCGGCCGCGTCAGCAGGATGGAGGCTCAGGCGAGGCGGCGCCGCGTGGCGACGGATCGACCGCAAGTTGTGAAACTGCGAATGGATCGCGTTCTTGGTGTTGGGGGTCATCATGTAAAGGGGGTAGCGCGTCTCGGACGACACTGCCGACTCGCGGAATACAGGCAGAACGTCGACCTGCCACCGATTCTGGGCCTCGGTCGAGACGAGCTCGATCCGGCCCGACGGGGTCGAGAAGCGGCTATCGGAAAAGGCTACCTCCTCGTGGTCGGGAGAGCGGATGGGACCTTCTTTCAGTTTGTCTAGCGACAAGTCAGGGAAGGGCGCGAGGCGCTTCTCGAGATAGGCCTCGATAGCCTCATCCGAGGTTCCCGGTAGTTGTTCCGCGATGGCCGTCTTCGGGAAGCCCAAACGCTCGGCGAGCAGACGATACATTTCCGTTTCCGGCTTCACTTCTCCCGGCGGCTCGATCACTTTCTGCTTGATTTGCACGTAGTCGTGCCAATAAGCGTTGATGACGTCGCTCTGTTCGAACATGGTTTTGGCTGGAAGCACGATGTCGGCTTCGCGCGCCGTGTCCGTCATGAACTGCTCGACGACGACCCGAAAATCGAGAGCGCGAAAAGCCTCGAGAACTTCGTTCGTGTTCGGATTTTGGGTCACAGGATTTCCGCGCTCGACCCAGGCTATATCGAGAGGAGGATCGCGCTGCTCGAGCATCTGCCGCCCGAGAAGCGCTGTCGAGCCCGAGCGCCAGCGCGCCGTCCGTCCCCGGACGGGGTTGGATGAGCAAGTCGGCGCGCTCGGCGGTCTCGGTGCGACGGGGGTCGATGACCACCAAGGTGCCCCCGGCCTCGAGCGCGTCGTTGATGAAGACGGTTTGATGGATGTTGGTCTCCGCCGGATTCTTCCCCCACATCACAATGAGCTTGGCGCGCGCGAGGTCCGTCGGATCCGAGTGCTTGTTCTCTCCCAAAGTGAGCCGCGTCGCTTCGAGGCCAGCAGGCCAGCAGAGATCGCCATAGGTTGTCGTATAGCCGCCGAAGAGTCGCCAGAAATCGTGCGACACCTGGTTGAGAAGGCCCTTCGTGCCGCTTGCCGCGTAGAAGAAAACGCTTGGTGGTCCCAACGTGTCACGGGCCCGTTCGAGCTTCTCAGCGATGGTGTCGAGGGCCTCGTCCCAGCTGATGCGCGTGTGCTCGAACGTCCGGGGTCGGCGGCGCAGCGGATAGAGCAGCCGGTCAGGCGAGTGCGTCCGCTCGACATAGCTCAAGCCTTTGAGACACACGCCTTCGGGGGTGGCAAGATTCCCGGTATGAGGCTCGAGGCGAACGATGCGGCCGTCCTCGACGTGAACGCGAGCCGTACACGGCAATTGCGCGGACAGGCCGTAGTGTAGACAGGCATGGTTCCGCGATAGTAGCTGAAGCCATCCGCCGTGCCAAGAGCGAGTCGCGCCGCGGCAATCGATGGGTCGCGCCGCTCGAGGCAGCGCAGATTCAAACGTCTCGGGGATTTCGGCGTCGCCGACATCGAGCCCGCGACGGACGCCTTCCGCGAACCCTGAACGAGTTTCTAGCCCACCGAGAGCGTGAGCTTTCACGGGGAACGAGACTTCCGTTGCTCAGCAATCTTTTGCTGGATGAACGCCGGGCCGTAAACGCGCTCCGCCTCCAACAAATTGTGCGAGGCGCACAGGATTCTGAGATCGGCTTCATCGTTACTTCGAAAAATAGCAAATGGTTTCCTATGGTCGAGTTGCAGCCCCACCCGCGCCGTACATCTCCTACCATCGAGTCCCAAGTAGACACATTGATACCCATCCCGATCGTGAACGCGCTCGGAAACCTCGGATGCAACGTAGCGAGACTTAGCCGGCTCGTCTTTCTCCGTAACCTCGTTTGAACGAGATTTCTCCTTGGCGCTGCTTTGCCTCTTTCTGCGCCGCTCGAGCTTCTTCTTTGGGTCCTTCTTCTCGAGCGCGATGTCGAGTGCCTTCTCCAAAATAACGGCCATGTTCTTCTGAGCGTTCTCGACGCCCATTACTTCTGCAAGCCGTTCGAATTTATCCTTGAATTCCATGTCGGCTGAAAATCTGAAATTGAAAATCGCAGGACGCGCGGGTTGCAGTATGCTCGGTGAGCTCTTCGGGGTCTCGACCGGTGGATGATTTAGTACAGGTGATGACAACGACGGCGACATTGATGGAGCCGGAGCCGGAGCCGTCGTGTCTCGAGGCGACGGATCCAGCGCCGTGGTGGCCGGGCGCTTGCGGATGGACGGCTCGAAGACCGGCTTCGGCTTGATGGCCACCAAGTACTCCTCCGTCTTTTTGCGGGTCTTCCCCGCGCAATCGGAGATGACCTGTTCGACATTGTCCTCAGTGAGGTGGGGCGCGAGAAGAGCCGCGACCGTAAGGCTGATACGACGCTCGGCAAGCCCGACCAGTAGCTGAGGGAAGCGGCGCGACACGTTGGCCACATGGATACGTGCGGGTACAGCGCCTTCGCTCAAGTTCAGGCCTTCGATGCAGTACTGGTACAGGCTGTTGTAGCCAAGCTTGAGCGCGGTCTTCCGGCTCGACATCTCCGCGAGATGGGCGATGAGCTTCGCAATGCTCGTGTTCTCGGAAACAACCAGCTTTTGGGCAGAGCGAAGGAGCTCGTCGCTAGAAAGTTTCTCGATCTTTGTGAAGTAGTGCCTGAACTCTTCTACCATCTTCTCTCCTCAGTAATCAAGTATACTCTGCTGTTTTTTCACGCCCGGAGATAGCGCGAAAGCATCGAACAACGCTCGAGTCGACCCGAAAGTCAAAATGCTCCAGATGAGCGTAGGCAGGCTCCATACCGCGTCCAG
>SMYC01000085.1 GCA_004356105.1 Acidobacteriota bacterium
ATGTCTCGCCGCTTTCGGATACGACGGTGCTTTCGTCGCTCGGGGCGGCCTGCGATCACATCGATCATGTCGAGACGCAGCTTCCCTATGCGCTCGTCGTGGCCGCGGTCGCCTCGGTACTCTATTTGCTGGTTGGATTCATGGCCGCGTCATGACGTCATGACAAGGCGATATGCCGTGTTCGGCGCGGGGATGATGGGGCGCGTGGTCGCGAAGGATTTGATCGGCTCGGAGCCGGACGCTCACGTCACACTCCTTGACTTCAGCGAGGAGCTCTTGGGAAAAGCTTCCGCCGCGATCGGGAGTGACCGCCTTCGCGTCGCGCGCGTCGATGCTAAAGATCGTGAAGCGACAAAGCGCGCGATGGCAGGACACGACGCGGCCGTGGGGGGCACTTCCGCATGCGCTGAGTTTGCCGCTCGTCGAAGCCGCGGTGGCCTCCGGAACGTCACTCGTCGATCTCGTCGGGGAGGCTTCTCAAATGAGACGCGCTCTCGACGGTGAGGCGCGTGCTAACGGCGCGATCATCGTGCCTGGCTGTGGTGTGGCGCCCGGCATCAGCAATTTCTGTGTCGGACGCGGGATGGAGCTTCTCGACGAGACCCATCGTGCCGTCATCTATGTCGGAGGCATACCGCGCGAGCCGCGACCGCCGCTCTACTACGAGACGGTGTATCTACTCGAAAGTGTTCTCGGCGTTTACCAGCGCCCGGCGACCATCCGTCTTGGTGGCGAACACGTTGAAGTCGAGGCTCTGACCGGTCTGGAGGAGCTCGAGTTCCCGGAACCCGTCGGCGTGCTCGAGGCCTTCTACACGGACGGTCTCGGCTCGCTTCCCATCACGGTCGGGGACCGCGTGCAGGGCGATTTCTACGAGAAGACCCTCCGCTATCCGGGGCATGCCGCGGCTATCCAGCTGCTTCGGGCATGCGGCCTTTTCGAGCGCCGCCCCATCGACGTGGGCGGCGCGAGCGTTCCTCCCGTCGTGCTCTTGCAAAAAGTGCTCGAGGAGCGTTTGAAGCTCGGGCCAGCAGGCGACATTCTTGTCTTGAAGGTGCTCGTTCAGGGTCAGAAGGATGGGGAGAGGCGGGTCCACACGTTCGAGCTCATCGATTTCTTCGATCCCGCGACGGGAAACACGGCGATGGCGCGCACGACGGGGTTCACCGCCGCTTGCGCGGCGCGAAGCATTGCGTCGGGCTCGATAACGACGCGTGGCGTGTTGTTCCCCGAGGAGATCTTTCTCGGGGACCGCTTTGCCGCGATCGTCTCGGAGCTAGAAAAGAAAGGTGTGACGATTACGCATAGCGAGGCCGGCCTATCGGACGTTTGATGCTTATAAGACCGGCCTCGTCAGCATAGGGGTCAAGCCGTGGCGGATGCTTCCTCCGGCTTTTTCGAAGTCCCGAATGCCGCGTCGAAGCTGAACATCCCGGCGCCGTGGGCGGCGATATACAAGAAAAGGAAAGCGTAGATCACTGCGGGCTCGCCGCGGTTCTCGATGGGCATGAGTGCTCGCGACGCATGCGACATAAAATAAGCAACGGCCATTTGACCGCTCGCGAGAAACGCGGCCCAGCTCGTTTTGAAGCCCACCGCGACCAGGAGACCTCCAACGAGCTCGATGAGGCCCGCGAAGAACATGAGACCGAAGAGAGGCGCTGTGCCGCCGTCCTGGCCCATACCACCGAACATCCCGAGGATCTTTTGGGCGCCGTGCTGAGCGAACATCAGCCCGCTCACCATCCGAAGTGCTGCGTAAATAATCCCCGAGAATTTACCGAGAAAACTGTCCATTGATGCCTCCCCTTTTCAGAAAATAAGTGAAACGCCTGACTCTGTTTAGTACGGGAAGATAGCTTTCGTCAAGGGCAAAGACTTATCCGTGCTAAAATAAAGGGTTTAGCCGACCATGCCACCCATACAAGTACGCAATTTCTGCATCATCGCGCATATCGACCATGGGAAATCGACCCTCGCCGATCGGCTCATTCAGAGCTGCGGGGGCGTCTCGGAACGTGAGTTCCGGGACCAGATTCTCGACTCGATGGATATCGAGCGCGAGCGGGGCATCACCATCAAGAGCAACACCGTCACGCTCATGTATGACGCCAAGGATGGCCAGCGGTACCAGCTCAATCTCATCGATACTCCCGGTCACGTGGACTTCTCGCACGAAGTCCGGCGCTCTCTCATGTCGTGTGAAGGCGCGCTCATCCTCGTCGATGCCTCACAGGGCGTGGAAGCGCAAACGGTTGCGAATCTCTACTTGGCCATGGAGTACGAGCTAAAAATACTTCCAGTCATCAATAAGATCGACCTGCCGGCTGCTGATATCGACCGCGCGCGTGAAGAGATTGATGCGGATTTGGGGCTCGACCCTTTCGAGGCCGTTTTGGTCTCTGCCAAGCTAGGGCAGGGGATCGACGAGCTTCTCGAAGCCATCGTGGAGAAGCTCCCAGCACCCTCGGGGGATCCGGAAAACCCGACGCAAGCGTTGATCTTCGACGCTCAATATGATGCTTATCGCGGCGTCGTCGTGCTGTGCCGCGTCAAAGAAGGTACGCTCGCACCAAAACAGACCATCCGCTTGATGCACACGGGAAAGGAGTACGACATCGAAGAAGTCGGCCTGTTGCAGCTCAAACGGGTCAAGACGAAAGAGCTCGCAGCGGGCGCGGTGGGCTATGTGATCGCCAATATCAAGACCATCCGCGACATCTCGATCGGAGATACGATCACCGACGTTAAAAACCCGGCCGCGGATCCGCTGCCGGGCTACAAAGAAGCGCAGCCCGTCGTTTTCTCGTCGATCTATCCGATGTCGACGGACGACTACGCAGACTTGACGAAAGCGCTCGACAAGCTCGCGCTGAACGATCCCGCGTTGACTTTCGAGAAAGACTCCTCGGCGGCCCTCGGTTTCGGCTTTCGCTGCGGTTTTCTGGGTCTGTTACATCTCGACGTTATCCAGGAGCGCTTGCGGCGAGAATACGACCTGTCCCTTCTGCTCTCGGCGCCTTCGGTCCGCTATCGCATCACGCTCGAGAACGGCGAGACGATCATGATCGACAACCCGAGCGAGTATCCTGACCCGATGAATATTTCCCGGACCGAAGAGCCTTTCATCAAAGCTTCGATCATGATGCCAGAGCGCTATGTCGGCGTTATCATGGAGCTCTGCCGCGATCGGCGTGGCACGAGCTCGACGTTCAACTATCTATCCGTCGGGCGGGTCGAGCTCACCTCCGAGCTTCCGCTCGCGGAAGTGCTCTTCGATTTCTACGATCGCCTCAAGACCGTCACTCAGGGCTACGGCTCGTTCGACTACGAGTTGCTCGACTATCGCGAGACCAAGATTGTCAAAGTCGACATCCTCGTCAATAGCGAGAAGGTCGACGCTTTGTCGCAGCTCGTGCACGAAGACAAGGCGCGTGCGCGTGCGCTTCGCTATTGCGAGCGCCTTGCTGAGACGATCCCCAGGCAGCAGTTCAAAATCGCCATCCAAGGTGCGATTGGCGGCAAGATCATCGCGCGCAAGACGATCAACGCCTATCGCAAAGACGTCACCGCGAAATGCTATGGCGGCGACATCACTCGAAAGAGAAAGCTGATCGAGAAGCAAAAAGAGGGAAAGAAGCGCATGAAGATGGTGGGCGCGGTCGAGATCCCCCAATCGGCCTTCGTCGCTGTGCTCAAGTCGGATGAGTGAGCCCGGGCTCTACGTACACATTCCGTTTTGCTCGGCCATCTGCCCCTATTGTGACTTTGCGGTCGTGACGGATACCACCGCGAACCGGCGCGAGCGCTACACGAAAAGCCTTCTGCGGGAGCTCGAGACGCGGCAAGGGCCCGCCGTCTATGACACGCTTTACTTCGGAGGCGGAACGCCTTCGCTTTTGGAGCCCGATGGGCTCGGCGCGATCCTGAGCGCAGCACAGCTCACTTCGGGGGCGCGGGTGTTTCTCGAGGCCAATCCTGAGGATGTTGACGATGATGCGGTTGCGGGGTGGAAGGAGCTCGGTGTCGATACGCTCACGCTCGGGATCCAGTCCTTTCAGGACAAAGTGCTCGACCTGCTCGGACGACGCCATTCCGCGGATGCGTCGCGCCGTGCGCTCGAGGTCGCGAAGGCGGCTTCTTTCGATACCGTCTCGATCGACTTGATTTTTGGATGGCCCGGGCAGAGGCTCTCCGATTGGCAGCGGGAGCTCGAAGACGCGGTCGCGCTCGAGCCCGATCATGTCAGCTGCTACCAGCTTACCATCCACGCAAAGACCATGTTCGGGCGCCGAAAGAGAGAGGGCCGCCTCGTCGAGTTGGACGACACGATGCAAGGGGAGCTCTTTCGGGAATCCCATCATGTGCTTGGTGCTGCGGGTTATAACGGCTACGAGGTGTCGAGCTTCGCGCGTGGCCCCGAGCATCGCTCGCGTCACAACGAGAAGTACTGGAACCACACGCCCTATCTCGGCGTAGGGCCGTCGGCGCACGCGTTCGACGGGCGGAGGAGCCGTTCGTGGAACGTGCGCTCGTTCTTCGCATGGGAGAAGCATCTCGACCGAGACGAAAGCCCGGTCGAGGGGAGGGAAGTGCTCGGTGACGAAGACCTTCTCCTCGAGGTGCTCATGCTCCGCTTCCGGACGCGGGAAGGTGTCGATTTCGAGACCCTCGAGACAAGGTTCGGCGTCGATCTCCTCGAGACGAATCGCGAGCTCGTGAGCCGGCTCTCGGATGAAGGTCTCGTGGAGATCGAGGGCCGCCGCCTCTCGCCTACCATCGATGGTCTTGCGGTTGCAGACAGCCTCGCGAGCGCGTTCGAGCTCCAGCTCCCCCACGACCGATGCCAGCACCCATCCCTCTAACGTACGAAAGAATTTTTCGTCTCTGGGGGCCGCTCGCAGCCACCTGGTTGATGATGGCGGCCGAAGGACCGTTCCTTGCCGCGGTGATCGCGCGCCTGGACGAGCCCACCTTCAATCTCGCCGCTTATGGCGTCGCCTTTGCGCTCGCCCTCGTCGTCGAAGCGCCGATCATCATGATCCTGAGCGCGGCGACGGCGCTCGTCGAGGACTGGGACTCGTTCCGAAAGCTGCGGAACTTCACCTATGTGCTCAATCTTCTGATCACGCTTCTCATGTTCGTCGTGATTTGGCCGCCGGTGTTCGACTGGCTCGCGGTCGACGTCCTTGTGCTCCCGACCGAGGTTCGGGTCTTGACGCATCAGTCTCTGGTGCTCCTGCTTCCGTGGCCCGCCGCGATCGGCTATAGGCGCTTCTACCAGGGGCTTCTCATCCGTCAGGAGATGACGCGGCGCGTCGCCTACGGCACGGCGGTTCGGGTCGTCACCATGGCCACTACGGCCGTCGTGCTCTACGTTCAATTCCGACTTCCGGGAGCGCTCGTGGGCGCAGCGTCGCTCTCCTCGGGGGTCGTCGTCGAGTCGGTGGCGACGAGGCTGATGGCGCTCGGCATTCCCGACCGCATTCGCGCGCTCGAACCTAGCCAGGACGTCTTGACCTATCGCCGTATCGCTGACTTCTATTGGCCTTTGGCCCTGACGTCCGTGATCTCGCTTGCCGTTCATCCGATGGTGACGTTCTCCCTCGGACAGAGCCGGTTGGCGCTCGAATCCCTCGCCGTCTATCCGGTGGTCACCGCCCTCACCTTCATCTTTCGCAGCGTGGCGCTTTCGTATCAGGAGGTGGCGATCACTCTGCTCGACGGCACGCGCGAGAACTATCGCCTCATCGCGCGCTTCGCGTTCGTGCTTGGAGTGTTGGCGACAGTGGGCCTCGTCGTCATCGCGTTTACGCCGCTCGCGGGGGTCTGGTTTCAAACGGTTTCGGGACTCTCGAAAGAGCTCGTCGAGCTGTCGGTGCGCCCATTGCAATTGTTCTGTTTGATTCCGTTCTTCTCGGTGCTCCTGGCGTTCCAACGTTCCATCCTGGTCTTCGGCCGCTATACGCGCCCGGTCACCGTGGCGACCGTCATCGAAGTCACCGCCATCGTGGGGCTCTTGTTCCTCACCATCCGCGTGCTGGACATGGTGGGTGTTGTTGGTGCCGTTTTGGCTCTTTTCGGCGGTCGATTGGTGGGAAACACTTCCATGATGTTCCCCGTATATCGCGTTCTGGTCGCGAACGGAATCTATCGCCGATGAGTTGCGCGTTTTCGCTCCGCCCCGCATACTGATCGGATAGAAAAAATCTATTTTATCGAGTCCATTAGAGGGAGGTTTCCCAATGCTTGACCTCAACGAAGCGCCGGGAGAGATGCTCGACGTAGCTGGAAAAAAGCAGGAGTCGCGACCGGAGCGCCGCAAGCCGCTCCCGAGGCGCCTGCCGCCGCGAAGCACGGCGTGGCAGTCGACGG
>SMYC01000086.1 GCA_004356105.1 Acidobacteriota bacterium
GAAGCACGAAGGCGATTCGAAGCGCAGTTTACGACCGCTCGTTTTCGCGAGAGGTTCTTGTCGGCGTTGTCTCGAGCATCGTGATGGGAGCTTGTAACTCGACGGGAGCGGCATTCGAGCGAAGTCACGCTCGAGAAAGAATGTAATGCTTCTACCAAGCTTCACGCATAGCGATCGAGCCGACGCATTCTTTCTGCGGACGCTTTTTCTCGGCGTCTTTGTCCGTGGGTCTGATTTCGAAGAATACGATTCGTACGTCGCCGACTGCAAGCAGTTCGTCCACCAGCAGGATGGGCCGCGACGGCGAAAGCCAACATGTTGTTGGGCGTCTTCGCGAATGCTACGATTTTCGAGAGTGACTCGACATCGAAACAAGATCGGAAGTCATTGGGTGGAGTCACGCTCCTCGATCGCGGCATAGCTCCAATAGCGCGTTTTGGTGACGGTGTTGTTGCTGACGCCGATGTCAACAAGTCCACGACGGCGGCTACGTTCCTATGAAGCTCGATCGCCGCCCTGCATGACGCTGAGGCGTTACCAAAACACGTCGACGATCCCGGAGTCGGTTATCCCTTCGTCTCTCGTAATCAGAGGTAGGTTCCTGGTGGACGCCGCCGCGACAATCGCCGCATCAAATATGTCGTCATTGATGTTGAACTTCATGGCCTCGCCGATGTCGGAGAGCTCTAACGAAGCGAGATCGAAGCCGGCCTGCAGCAGCAAAGTCTCGGCCCATTGCGTGACCGGGTGAGCAAGACGGATTCGACCGATTTTCTCGAGAATGGATATTTCCCAAAACACCACAGCGGGAACCAGGATCTGAGCGCGAGAGGCATCTGCAGCACGGAACGCTCTTAGAGCTTTGGCCGAGAGTTGACGATGGCGCCGGCTGGCATACCAGACGAGTGGATGCGTGTCCGTCACATAGACGGCCACGCGCTATCCACCGAGCTTTCGGGACGACCGCAACACCGATTTCTGGACGCTAGCGCGAATGGCCTTTGACCCTTCTTCGAGTGAGCCCAAGAGCTCCATCGAGCCTACTAGCTCCCAGTCTGTTAGAAAACGCTGAGCGGCTGCCAGTTTCGACAGGGCTTCGGCGTGACGCTGGTCGGGCACGGCGCGGCCGGCCTCCCACCGCCAAACCGTGTTCTTGGGAACGCCAAGCAATTTTCCAAACTCTGATTGTGTCCGCTTGCCACGGAGATATCGGATGAGTGACGATGTCCAGCGAATCTCCGTCTCAAACTGCTCTGCTCTGTTCGTAGCCACTTCGCAAGCTCCGGTGAATCAATATGAAGTCTACGCGTCAAGTCTACAACGCAAGTGGGTAGGGCTACAAACCTCTCTGTCGAACTGACGAACTGGAAAATCGCAGTGCTTCGCTGCCGCGAAGGTTCGGCGGGTGAAATCTTGTAGGCGTGGATTCCCGATCTGCATCTGGAAGGAGAGGACCTGTCCTTCATCATCATTGATCCGCCCCGGACGGTAGGCCCGTGCGGTTCCGTGACGAAAACGAGGGTGACGCACGCGAGACCGTTCCGGGATTATACGCCCAGCAGGTTCAGGAGCTCCGAAAGGGCAAATATCGACGGCTCCGGCGACGCGACTTTCGTGACCGCAAAACTGGTCAAGCAGCTTCCCGCCACTCGTAGCGATGGTGAAGGCTACCCATTCTCGGTAGCGCCACGACTTTGGCCCTGGGTGACGAGCGCGGCGTGATCGGTCTTTCGTCCGGCGTGTCTTTACCGAGCCCCAAATGGCAGCGGTCCTCGTGATAGTAGGTGATGTAAGCTCGCACGAGTCGGACGAGATGGCGCTCGCCTACGACGTGCTCGAGGAGCTCGCGCCGACAGCTGCCGATCCAGCGCTCGGCGGTTCCATTTTGCCAAGGGCTGCGATACGAGGTGCGTAAGTCCCTGATTTCAAACGCGGACGGATATTGATGAGGGACAGGCCACAGCGGAGCCGTCCTCCAATTTGGTTGCGGCTCCGCCGCGCTGTGCCTCTGTGGCCATCACTTTGGTTGCAGCGTTGGGCGAAGTTAGGGCCTAGTGCGGGCTTCGCAGTGCCACTCCGCTTTGCGACACATGACACCGTGACTCTTCGATAGCTCGTAGGGCCGCCAGGGCGATTCCGGTGGCAGGATGTCGAAGCTCAAAGCGTCGTCGATCTCGTCGACATGTTGCATGAAAGGTATGCCGAGAAACAATTTCAGCCGGTAGCGCCCCGGCACGAAAGTCGGCGCTGCGAGGCGAACGCGCAGGTGACAGGCATCCGAGGAAGGCAGTTCCGCGACCGCGTCGTCGACGTTCATGAGGCTGAGCACCGGTCGTCCGTCATCTGCACAGAAGATGAGCTCGAGCACCAAACCGCGCAGCGTGTTTTGGGCGGACGGGGACGTCGTCTCGACCGAAAGCTCGATCACAAGATCGCGATCGCAGGCGACGGCGCCCACGGGGGAGTTGCTCTCGTCCAAAAGGCGCGCGTCGGTGATTCGAGCCCAGCCCGCGCCGCGCCTCGTGGCGGTGTCGAACCGAGCGACTTTTCCATCGCCTTCGCGCGTGCTCAAATAGTCTCGGACGACGTCGCTCGCGGGGCCGAGCCGAACGCCTCGGCCTTCGTGAAGCAAGAGCGCCGTCTCGCAGAGTTTTTGAACGGCCGCGAGATTGTGGCTCACGAACAAGACCGTGCGGCCACCCTGGGCCATCGCGTCGAGCTTGCCCAGGCATTTTCGCTGAAACTCTGCGTCGCCGACCGCGAGCACTTCGTCCACGAGCAGAATCTCTGGATCGAGATGGGCGGCGACGGCGAAAGCGAGACGAACATACATGCCGCTGGAATAGCGTTTGACGGGTGTATCGATGAATCGCTCGACTTCGGCAAAGTCCACTATCGCGTCGAACGAACGATCGATGGCCTTCTTGCGCATCCCGAGAAGCGTGCCGTTGAGGTAGACGTTCTCCCGGCCGGTCAGATCGGGATGGAAGCCCGTGCCGACTTCGAGAAGGCTTGCGACGTGTCCCCGTAGCTCGACGCGGCCTCGGGTCGGTGGCGTGATCCGCGAGAGGATCTTCAAGAGCGTGCTCTTGCCTGCGCCGTTTTTTCCAATCACGCCCAGCACTTCGCCGGGACGGACTTCGAGATTCAAGTCCCGAAGCGCCCAGAACGTCTCGTCCTCAGAAGACGGTTCGGCTGAAAGCGCTCGGAGCCGACGAAATGGCGTCGCCACGAGCTTGGCGAAGGCTTCACGCACGTCTCGAGGCCGCGCTGCGGGGCCACCTACGCGGTAGCGTTTGGCGAGGTTCTCGATGCGGATCGAGGGCGTGCTCATGATTCAGACAAGGTCCGCGAAGGTGCGGTCCATGAGGCGAAATTGCCAGAAGCCAGCGATGAGCAAGACGACGCCGCTCGCGAGCGCTATGGCGAGCGACGACCAATTGAGCGGTTCCCCTAGCGCCGCGCTGCGAAAGCCCTCGATGACACCGACCATGGGGTTGAGCTCGTAGATGAGCCGATAGCGCTCCGGGACGATGCTCCCGGGGTAGACGATCGGGGTCGCGAACATCCAAATCTGGATCAAGAACGGCGTCGCGTGCTGGATGTCGCGGTACTGGACGTTCAAAGCGGCCAGCCACATGCCTAACCCGAGTGCCAGTACGGCGGTGACAGCCGTGAGCGGGAGGAACAGGAGCGAGCTCGCGGCGGGGACCATTCCGTAGGCGAGCATGATGAAAATCAGTACGACCCCCGCGATCAAGAAATCGACGAGCGCGGCGAGGATAGCGCTCAGCGGTATCAGCACGCGCGGAAAATAAACTTTGGAAAGGAGGTTGGCGTTGCCGACGAGGCTTGCGCTACAGCGCTGCACCGAGCCCGAGAAGTAGCCCCAGGGCAAAAGGCCTAAATAGGCGAAAACTGGATAGGGGATGCCGTCACTCGGCATCCGAGCGAAGCGGCCGAGGAAGATGCTGAAGACGACCATGGTCGCGAGGGGTTGGAGAACCGCCCAGAACACGCCGAGAAAGGTCTGCTTGTAGCGCACCGTGACCTCACGACGCACGAGGAAGTAGAGCAGGTCTCGATAGTGGAGAAGGTCCGAGAGCTCTCCCCAAAGTGGGCGCTCTCCCGGCTCGATGACCAAGACGGTCTCCGGACTGCTGTGGTCGAAAGACATCACGGTCGGATAAGGAAAATCAAAATTGGAAAAGGGTGTGCTCAGAGAATACAGCATTTTCTACTGGTCGGCACGCACGCGTCGGGATTTACACCCATTTGTCCGTTACGTATAATTAGTTCAAAGCTTTAATCATCCAAATTAAATCTATACCGCGGCGAATCGCCGGTTCCGGGACGAGTTTGACGCTCGGTCTTACGGGGGGGCTTCTCTAGCCAGTCGACCTATGAACATTCTCGGCATCAATGCCTATCACGGAGATGCGAGCGCTGTCTTGATCGCGGATGGGCGGCTCGTCGCCGCGGTCGAAGAGGAACGGATTCGGCGCGTGAAACACTGTGCTGGTTTTCCTTCGGAGGCGATCCGCGCCTGTCTTGCGATCGCGGGTATCACCGGGAAAGAGATCGACCACTTCGCGATCTCGAGAGATCCGAAGGCTCACCTAAGCCGAAAGTTTCTCTACGCGCTTCGCAGCAAACCAAACGTTTCGTTTCTTTGGGATCGCCTGCGCAACCGGTCCAAAGTGCGAGGCGTTGTCGAGGAGGTCGCGCACACGCTTTCACTTTCACCCGTACACGTCCGAGCGCGCTTTCACGATGTGGAGCACCACCCGGCACACTTGGCGAGTGCTTTCTACGTCTCGCCCTTCGAGGAGGCGGCGGTCTGCGCCATCGACGGCTTCGGTGATTTCGTGAGCACGTCCATGGCTCATGGAAAAGATAGTACCCTGGACGTTCACGGCCGCACCTACTTCCCGCACTCCCTGGGGCTTCTCTATCTCGCGTTCACGCAGTTCCTCGGCTTTTTGAGCTACGGGGACGAGTACAAGGTCATGGGCCTCGCACCCTATGGCGAGCCCGAATATGTAGAGGCGATCGGAAAGCTCGTTCGGCTCGAGAAGGACGGACGGGTTTCACTCGTCATGCCCTATTTCCGCCACGGCTCCGAGAAGGTGGTGATGACCTGGAGCGACGGGGCACCGACGCTCGATACGGTTTTTACCAAAGAGCTCGAAAAGCTGCTCGGCCCCGCGCGCAAGCCTAACGAAGAGGTGACCAAGCGGCATCACGCCATAGCTGCGTCGCTCCAAAGCGTCTTCGAGAATGCAGCCTTTCACGTTCTGAGAGCGCTGCACGAGCACACAGGGTCGAAACGGCTCTGCCTCGCTGGTGGATGTGCCATGAACAGCGTTGCCAATGGGAAGATTCGCGCGGAGACGCCCTTCGAAGACGTTTTCATCCAGCCTGCAGCTGCCGATAACGGTACCGCGCTCGGCGCGGCCTATTACGTGTGGCATCAGGTTCTGAACAAGCCCCGCGGGTTCGTAATGGAGCACGGCTATTGGGGAACCGCCTTCGACGATGCCAGCGTGCTCGCGGCTTTACATGGACAGGGTGGCGAGCTCGAGCGCGCCTGCGCAGCTGAGCAGATGCGTGAGCCTCACGCGCTGACCGATTGGACTGCGGAGAAGTTAGCGGCGGGGAAGGTCGTCGGCTGGTTTCAAGGCCGCATGGAATGGGGAGCGCGAGCGTTGGGCAATCGCAGCATCCTCGCGGATCCGCGACGCGCCGACATGCGCGACATCTTGAACGCGAAGATCAAGCGTCGCGAGAGCTTTCGGCCTTTTGCGCCGTCGATCCTCGAAGAGCGGCTGCACGATTATTTCGAAGGCGCCGTCCCCGACCCGTTCATGCTTCAAGTCTATCCCGTTGCGAAAGACAAGCGTAGCGCATTGCCGGCGGTGACTCATGTGGACGGCTCCGGGCGAGTGCAGACGGTCAATCGGGAGCAAAACCCGATCTACCATCGGCTCCTCGAAGCTTTCGAAAAGCGTAGCGGCGTTCCGGTGCTCCTGAATACCTCGTTCAACGAGAACGAGCCCATCGTGCACGAGCCACATCAGGCGATCGACTGCTTTTTGCGAACGGATATGGACGTGCTCGTTCTCGGAAGTCATGTCCTCGAGAAGCGTGCCGCGGTCGCGGAAACGAGACAAGCATCATGAAGAAACCGCCGATCGATCTCGGCTCGAAGCGGATCGTGCTCACGGGCGGGGGTGGGTTTCTAGGCCGCCACGTCTACGAGGAACTCGTCTCGCAAGGTGCTTTGAACGTCGTTGTCATACGTTCAGCGGAATATGACCTCACGGTGGAAGCGATGGTCGAGCGGCTCTATCGCGTCCACGCGCCCGACATCGTGGTCCATCTCGCTGCTGTCGTCGGGGGCATCGGCGCCAATCAGGAAAATCCCGGCCGCTTTCTCTACGAGAACCTCATCATGGGCGTGCAGCTCATGGAATATGCGCGCCGAAGCGGCGTCGAGAAGTTCGTGAGCGTCGGCACGATTTGCTCTTACCCCATGCACACGCCGGTGCCCTTCTCTGAGGACGACCTCTGGAACGGCTATCCAGAAGAAACGAACGCGCCTTACGGTCTCGCGAAGAAGATGCTCCTCGTGCAAGGGCAAGCCTATCGAGCTCAGTACGGGATGAACGCGATTCATTTGTTGCCGGTTAATCTCTATGGACCGTGGGACAATTTCGATCCCGAGAGCTCCCATGTGATCCCAGCGCTCGTGCTCAAATGTCACGAGGCGATTGAGCGTGGCGACAACGAGATCGTCTGTTGGGGCGACGGATCGCCGACGCGAGAATTTCTTTTTGTCGAGGATTGTGCACGAGGCGTTGTCGGGGCGACGATGCTCTATGACAGCGGCGAGCCCGTCAATCTCGGCGCCGGCTTCGAGATCTCAATCAAGGATCTGGCAACGCTCATCGCCGAGCTCATGGGCTTTACCGGCGAGATTCGATGGGACAAGACGAAGCCCAACGGGCAGCCGCGGCGCTGTCTGAGCGTCGATCGGGCCGCAACTGCCTTCGGCTTCCGCGCGACCACAGAGTTTCGCGAAGGCCTTTCGAGGACCATCGAGTGGTTTCGGGAAACCCAGCTCGTGAAGAGCATTGTTGCGGAGCAGGTGAGGCGCTAAGTGATGCGGGTCGTCTTCTTCAACCGCTCCTACTACCCTGATCTCGGTGCGACGGGGCAGCTTCTCACCGAGCTCACCCAAGACCTCGTGCGGGACCATGATTGCGAGGTTACGGTGGTCGCCGGTCCTGCGCCGGGCGTGGACGGTCCTCGCGGTTGCGGTCTCAGTGTTTTGGAAACGCATGAAGGCGTCACGATCCTTCGCGCCAAGGGTACGCGGCTCGCTCCGAGAGGCTTCTTGGGACGCTTCGTCAACTACATGTCTTACTTCCTGGCGGCGACGTGGGCGAGCTTCAAACTCCCGCCGGCAGACGTTGTCGTGGCGCTGACCGATCCGCCGATCATCGGGCTCGTCGCGTGGATGACGGCCAAACGGATGGGTGCGCGCTTCGTCTTCTTGTGCCAGGACGTGTTCCCCGAGGTTGCGAGCCTCCTCGAAGACTTTCGCAGCGAGACCGTCAACGCCGTGCTTCAGCGCGTGAACGTCTTTCTCGTGGCTAGGGCCGACCGCATCGTCGCACTCGGTGAGTGCATGAAGCGCCGGCTCGTCGACGGCAAGAACGCCGATCCAGAAAAGATCACCGTCATCCAAAACTGGGCCGATACCTCGGTGGTGACGCCGGGCAAAAAGGACAACGCCTTCTCTCGAGAGCACGGGCTCGAGGACCGATTCGTCGTCATGCATTCGGGCAATCTCGGGCTTTCGCAGAACCTCGACATGGTTGTCGAGGCGGCGGCGCAGCTCGCACCGCGCGAGGACATCCTGTTTCTTCTCGTCGGCGACGGCGTGAGGCGACAGGCTCTCATGGATGACGTGGATCGCCGCGGGCTGAAAAACGTTCTCTTTCTTCCGTACCAGCCGAGAGATCGAATGCCGGAGTCCTATGCCTCGGCGGACCTGTTCATTGTTTCGTTGAAAGAAGGGCTTGCGGGTTACATCGTGCCCAGCAAGCTCTATGGAATCCTGGCTGCGGGCCGCGCTTATGTCGCGGCGGTGGAGCCGGAAACAGAAGTCGCCTCGATTGCACGGGAATATGAGTGCGGGGTGGTCGTGGCCCCAGGCGACGTTGGAGGAATGGTTCATGAGATCACGCGGCTTCACCGCGATCGAGAGCTCACCAAGAAGCTCGGCGACCACGCTCGAAGAGCCGGTGTTCAGTTCGACCGCCGCAAGCAAGCTCGAGCCTATCACGACCTCTTCGAAGGCGAGCTCCTCGAGCCAGGTGCTCGAGCCCACGCCGCTTGCGAAGCGAGGCCTTGATGTCACTCTTTCAGCAACCGGGCTTCTGCTCGCGACGCCCCTTGGCATGCTCATAGCACTTGCAATCAAGCTCGGAGATGGCGGTCCGATTTTCTTCGTCCAGGAACGGGTGGGCAAAGGCGGCAAGCATTTCCGGAGCTTCAAGTTTCGGTCGATGATCCCGGACGCGGATGGCGCAGAAGGTCCCGTGCAGGCAGAAGAGCACGACCCTCGCGTGACTCCGGTAGGCGAGGTGCTTCGCAAGACGGCGATGGATGAGCTGCCCCAACTTTGGAACATCTTCCGCGGAGACATGTCCTTTGTCGGCCCTCGAGCGCTCGCGACCCACGAGGCGGAGACCCGCGGCGGCAACTCCGTGGCGCTCTCGGCTATCCCAGGCTATCGCGAACGCCACGCGGTCGTACCCGGGCTTACCGGGATCGCGCAGATATATGCGCGGCGTGACATCCCGCGCCGGCAGAAGTTCTGTTTCGACCGTCTCTACGTTGACAAGCGATCGTTCTGGCTCGACCTCAAACTCATTTTTCTATCGTTTTGGATCACCTTCCGCGGCAAGTGGGAAGTAAGGGAGAAGAAGCTCTGACCGTTAAAGATGAATTTGACGTTCTCATCGTTGGCGCGGGCCCGGCCGGGTTGACCACTGCCTCGAGCCTTGCCCGGGCGGGCTTTCATGTCGGCGTGCTCGAAGAGCATGTCGAGATAGGAAACCCTGTCAACTGCAGCGGCATCCTCGGCGTGGAAGCGTTCGGCCGTTTCGATCTGTCGTCACGTCTCATCCGCCACAGCCTCGACAGCGTGGAATTTGTCTCGCCGAGAGGTCTGCGCTGGGAGTTTCGAACCGACAAGCCGCTCGCCCATGTCGTCGACCGCGGCGAGTTCGACGCGGAGCTCGGTGTCGCGGCGCGCAAGGCGGGAGCGACCGTCTTGTTGGAGCATCGCGTCACCGACATTCGAACGGTCTTTGGAGGCGTCGCCGTGACGGCGTCCGAAGGCTCGGACTTGGAGCCGCGTACGCTGACCTCTCGCGTCGTGGTGGTTGCAACGGGCGCCGGTATGCCGCTTCTGAGCAAGCTCGGCTTCAACGACATTCCCGCCAAGCTCTTGGGTGTTCAAGCCGAGTTGGATCTTCCCGCGTCGCAAGTAGAAGTCTATTTCGGGCACAAATGGGCGCCGGAAGGCTTCGCTTGGATCGTCCCTCTGGGGCGCCGCCGCTCGAAAGTCGGCCTCCTGTGTCGCCGCGACGGACCTCGTGTACTCGAGCGTTTCTTGTCGCGGCCAGACATCGCGGAGCGTATAGACATCAACGGGCCGGCCACCGAGATCCGCACGAGCGTCCTTCCTCTTGGGTTCCTGTCGAAGAGCTATGCGGATCGGGTCGTCGTCGTCGGCGAGGCCGCGGGCCATCTCAAGCCCACGACTTGCGGAGGTATTTACTACGGCATGCTGACGGGAGAAATCGCGGCCGACGTTATCGCGTCTGGGCTCGAGCAAGACCGGCTCGACAGCGCGTCGCTCGGCGCGTACGAGACGCGGTGGCGGGACCTGCTGCAGGACGAGATCGAGACCGGGCTCAAGCTCCGGCGGAGCTTCAAGCTCATGAGCGACTGGGGTATCGAGCGGCTCATGTCCCTGGCTCGGCACGAAGGGATCGCGAGCATGATTCGGGAAAAGGCAAATTTCGACTGGCACCGCGGCTTGATTGACGCGGTTCTTCAAAATACGACCGTAGGTCGCATTCTGGGAGCCGCATGATGTGGAGCTTTCGTCTCACCCTCATAGCGCTGCTCATCGCGGCTCCGTCCGGCGCCCAATCCGTGGACCTCATCGAAGAGCGCCTCACCGACGTGAGAAGCGGATTTTTCGAGCTCGGTCCTTTCTATGCCACCCCTGTCGTTCGATTCACCGGTGGATATGATTCGAATGCGCTGTCGACGCCCGAGGCGCAGAGCGACATCGCCGCGCTACTCGGACCCGGGATACGGCTCGCTTTGCCCATGGGCTCGAACGCGTTTTTCGATATGTTCCAGGAAGTCGACTTCGTTTACTACAAGGACAACGTCGACCTGCGCCGCATCTTCGACATTACCCGTCTCGGTGGAGGCTGGGGTGGGCGCCGCTTTCTACTTCAAATCAACAACGAGTTTCGGGACGAGACGCGCCGGCCTACCACGGAGTTCGACTCTCCCGTCGAGATGCGGACCAACGAATTCGACGCGTCGATGACCATAGCACTCGGATGGCGTCACCAACTAAGCGCACGCTACGACCAAACGCGATCGAAGATCGAAAAGACCTTGATCGATGATGGCGCCATCCTCGATCGTCTCAACTACGTCCGAGACTCCGTATCCATGGATTTCTCGCGCCGCGTGAGCGCCAAGACGAACGCCGTCACGCAAGTTTTCTACGAAAAGCTCTCTATCGACGACCCGACCCGGGATAGTGATTCTTACGGGATGCGTGCCGGCTTTGATTTTTCTCCCACATTGTCGTCGGGCTCCATCGTTCCGTCGAGTCCTTCCGCGGGCCTCTCCGGGCAACTCCTGGTCGGTTTTCGCCGTCTCATCCCTGTGGATGTGAACCGGGTTGA
The DNA here is from genome assembly GCA_004356105.1 of Acidobacteriota bacterium. GTDB lineage: Bacteria > Acidobacteriota > Vicinamibacteria > Marinacidobacterales > SMYC01 > SMYC01. Next base: position 11,013 of record SMYC01000086.1, read on the forward strand.
ATATGCCGGCCTCATCGGTTCCGTGGACGCGATGTACGTTTCGAGTGACGGGCATCGACTGGCGGGAATTTTTTCCCGCGACGCGGTGACGTCCATTCTCGGCGAGAACTCCTACTTCATCGAGCAGCGCTTCGGCGGCTCTTTTAGTTGGCAGCTTCATAGGCGGTTCTCGATCGAGCCCGGCATCATGAGAGGCAAAAACGATTACCCGTTGCCGAGGCTTCTCACGGTTGATGGCGACGTGATCGAGCAGGAAATCGTGGACGAGCACATTTCCTATCGTCTCTCGTTCACTTACGGGATACGCCCGGGATTGGACGTCGGCGTCACCACGGAATATCTGGACCGTCGCTCTAACGTCTTGCTCTTCGAGAAGAATCGGCTAATGGTGAATTTTTTCATGACGCTCGCCCCCTGACGTCCCGACCGCTGACTCCCGGCGATGTCCCGGAAGAGCGTGTTATCATTAAAGACTAGACGTAGAAGAACAGGTGGATCCAGTGAAGGAAGATAAGAACCGCAGCAAGAGTGAGCGGGGGAGCGGGACAGCCAAGAAGAAGGCTTATCGCCGTCCCGAGATACTCTACCGCGAGCCCCTCGAAGCCATGGCCGCCTTGTGCACGCCGTCGCCTCCCGCCAAAGCCACGGTAGGCACCTGCCCCACCGCCCAGAAATCGTAAGCTTCAGCTGGGCTGTACTGGATGTAGGGGGAGCAACGCTTCCGCGAGTATGGCCGCTCGTTCCGAGGCCGCTTTGGGGACGACGAGAGGGTCGC